>JAFKJY010000131.1 GCA_017305835.1 Hyphomicrobiales bacterium | reverse complement strand
TCATCGAATTGTGCACGCAGCGCAGGATCCCGCTCGTCTTCCTGCAGAACATCACCGGCTTCATGGTCGGGCGCAAATACGAGGCCGGCGGCATCGCCAAGGACGGCGCGAAACTCGTCACGGCCGTGGCCACCGCGCGCGTGCCGAAATTCACGGTCATCATCGGCGGCTCGTTCGGCGCGGGCAATTACGGCATGTGCGGCCGCGCCTATTCGCCCCGCTTCCTGTGGATGTGGCCGAACGCGCGCATCTCGGTGATGGGCGGCGAGCAGGCGGCAACCGTGCTCGCGCTGGTGCGCCGCGAGGGCATCGAGCGCAAGGGCGGCGCGTGGAGCGCCGCGGACGAGGCCGAGTTCCGCCGACCGATCCTCGAAAAATACGAGCGCGAGGGCCACCCGCTCTATTCGTCGGCCCGGCTGTGGGACGACGGCATCATCGACCCGGCGAGAACCCGCGAGGTGCTGGCGCTGTCGCTCTCGGCCGCGCTGAACGCGGAGATCGGGGAGACGAAGGTCGGCGTGTGGAGGATGTGATGAAGCAGAAAGCCGATCCGGCCGCAGGCGCGCCGAAGAAGCACCGCGTCTACACGATGCCCTTCGCCCGCGTCTATCCGTTGCTCGTCGCGAAGGCCGAGAAGAAGGGGCGGACCAAGGCCGAGGTCGACGAGATCATCTTCTGGCTGACCGGCTACGGCCCCGCCAAGCTCGACGCGATCCTCGAGGCGGGCACCGACTACGAGACCTTCTTCGCGGAGGCACCTCGCCCCAACCCGTCCCGCGCGAACATCAAGGGCCTGATCTGCGGCGTCCGCGTCGAGGAGATCGAGGAGCCGACCATGCGGGAGATCCGCTACCTCGACAAGCTGATCGACGAGCTGGCGCGCGGCAAGGCGATGGACAAGATCCTGAGGGCGGGATGATGGCGGACGGCTTGGCGTCGGTGCCCGTCATCGGAAGGCGCCTATTCGATCAGCCGCAGCACGAGGCGGTGGATGTTGCCGCCGTCGCCCATTTCGACCTTGTCGAAGTCGCGGCCTTTGGCGCGCTGCTCCTGCGACAGCTCCGACAGGCGTTGCGTCAGCACCTCGCGGATCTTGCGGCATTTCGGGTCGCCGGGAATCGTCAGCCCTACCGAATAGGCCTCGATCTGCCTGACCATGTCGACGATGGTCTCGGCATGGTAGCGCTCATGCGCGACGATGCCGGTGATGAAGGCGTCCCAGCGCGCCTGCACGTCGGGCGCGAGCTTCGCCGACGGCTTCGGCAGCCTGGTGATGACGATCAGATGCGGGCGGGCCGAGACGAGGCGGCAGGCGCCGTCGGCTCCCGGCCGGTAGTCGCGCGACCATTTGAGGTCGAAGGTCGTGTAGGCGATGGTGCGCGCGATGCCGACCTTCGGCCCGCGCTCGCCGATCGAGCGGTAGAGCTCCAGCCCGGTCGCGCCCGAGATGGCGTAGGTCTCGACGCGGTCGGCTGGCGTCCAGCCGCCGGCCAGGACTGGAACCGCCGCGCAGGCGACGAGGATGGCGATGACGAGAGCCGTTGCGGGACGAAGCATCGCCCAGCGATAGGCGATCGGACCAAGGCTGGCAATTCGCGCAGGCAGCTCTCGGCCGCCCGGCCGCAGGATGCCACGACAACCGTGCAGGAGCACCCATGTTTGCAAAGATCCTGATCGCCAACCGCGGCGAGATCGCATGCCGGGTCATCCGCACCGCGCGGCGCATGGGGATTTCGACCGTCGCCGTCTATTCGGACGCCGACGCCGGCGTGCTGCATGTCGCCATGGCCGACGAGGCCGTGCATATCGGTCCCTCCCCGGTCGGCGAGAGCTACCTGCGCGGCGACCGCATCATCGCGGCGGCGCAGGCGACGGGCGCCGAGGCGATCCATCCCGGCTACGGCTTCCTGTCGGAAAATCCCGGCTTCGTCGACCAGGTCGAGCGGGCCGGGCTCACCTTCATCGGCCCTTCGGCGGCAGCGATCCGCGCCATGGGCCTGAAGGACGCGGCGAAGCGCCTGATGGAGAAAGCCGGCGTGCCGGTGGTGCCCGGCTATCACGGCGAGGCGCAGGAGCTGGTCGTGCTCGCCTCCAAGGCGCGCGAGATCGGCTATCCGGTGCTGATCAAGGCGCGCGCCGGCGGCGGCGGCAAGGGCATGCGGCGCGTCGACGACCCGGACGACTTCTCGGACGCGCTGGGGTCGGCCCGGCGCGAGGCGAAGGCCGCCTTCGGCGACGACCGCGTGCTGGTCGAAAAATACGTCGAGAAGCCGCGCCACATCGAAGTGCAGGTGTTCGGCGACAAGCACGGCAACGCCGTCCACCTCTTCGAGCGCGACTGTTCGGCCCAGCGGCGCCACCAGAAGGTGATCGAGGAGGCCCCTGCCCCCGGCATGACGGAGAACATGCGTGCGGCGATGACGGAAGCGGCTGTCACGGCCGCCAAGGCGATCGCCTATTCGGGCGCCGGCACGATCGAGTTCATCGTCGATGCATCCGAGGGACTGCGGCCGGACCGTTTCTGGTTCATGGAGATGAATACGCGGCTGCAGGTCGAGCATCCGGTGACCGAGATGGTGACCGGGCTCGACCTCGTCGAATGGCAGCTTCTGGTCGCGGCCGGCGAGAAGCTGCCGCGGACGCAGGAGGAGATCCGGCTCTCCGGCCATGCCTTCGAGGCGCGGCTCTATGCGGAGGACGCCACGCGCGGCTTCCTGCCGGCGACCGGCACGCTGCACCACCTCTCCTTCCCCGCCTCGGCCG
>JAFKJY010000112.1 GCA_017305835.1 Hyphomicrobiales bacterium | reverse complement strand
TCGGCGGCAGCCTCTACCGGCTCGGCCGCGCCGAGTGGGCTTTAGAAGCCGGGGCGGACGCGCAAGACGCCGGCACGGTGCTTTCGCGCGACGGCCGGCTCCTCGCGCGCTTCGCCTTCGAGGACGCGCCGCGGCCGCGTGCACGGGAGGCGGTGGAGGCGCTGCGCGCCGCCGGCCTCGGCGTCACGGTGCTCTCGGGCGACACGCCGGGCGCCGTCGCGGCCACCGCCGCCTCGCTCGGGATCGACGATTTCGCGCCCGCGCTGATGCCGGCCGGGAAGGTCGAGCGGCTGGCCGCGCTGGCCGCCAGCGGGCACAAGGTGCTGATGGTCGGCGACGGCATCAACGACGCGCCGGCCCTGGCCGCCGCGCATGTCTCTATGGCGCCGGCGAGCGCCGCCGACATCGGCCGCAACGCCGCCGACTTCGTCTTCCTGCGCGACGGGCTCGACGCCGTGCCGGCTGCTTTCACGCTCGCGCGGCGGACTGGCAGGATCGTGCGCCAGAATTTCGCGCTCGCCGTCGCCTACAACGCCATCGCGCTGCCCATCGCCATCGCCGGCTGGGTGACGCCGCTGGTCGCCGCATTGGCCATGTCGCTCTCCTCGATCCTCGTGGTGGCCAACGCGCTGCGCCTGCGCGGCGCGGGCAACCCGGCGCGCGGGCGGCGGTACGCGCCGCGCCTGTCGCCCGAGCCGGGCCTGTGAGCAGCCTCGTCTTCCTCGTGCCGCTGGCGCTGCTGCTCGGTGCGGCCGCGCTCGGCGCCTTCCTGTGGTCGCTGCGCAGCGGGCAGTACGAGGATCTCGACGGCGCGGCCGAGCGCATCTTCCTGGAAGAAGAGGGCGACAGCGCCGGCGGCGAGGTCGACCCCGGCAAGAGCCCACGAAAGGCGAAGTCATCATGAAAGGCCGTCCCGCACCCGCGCGCACCATCGTCGTCGACGGCAGGACACTGCCGGAGACGCTCGACGAGGTGATGATCCACGCCGTCGTGCACGGCTTCTACGACCGCATCCGCAGCGACGAGCTGCTCGGCCCCGTCTTCAATGCCAAGATCGCGCCGGAGGAATGGCCGCCGCACCTCGCCAAGATGTGCGACTTCTGGTCGGGGATGCTGCTGCGCACCGGCCGTTACCAGGGGCGCCCGCTGTCGCCGCATCTCGCCATCCCCGGCCTCGGCGAAGAGCATTTCCGGCGCTGGCTGACGCTGTTCCGCGAGACGGTCGGCGAGCTCTGCCCGCCCGAGATCGCGGCGCTGTTCATGGACCGCGCGCTGCGCATCGCGCATTCCTTCCGGCTCGCCATCGCCTTCCATCGTGGCGAGGATTCGGTCGAACTGACGCCGATCCTGGAGGACAGCCTGTGACCGCCGCGATCGACGCGCCGCTGCCGCGGCTCCTGCCCGACGCCGCCGGCGCTTTCACGCTCGATGCCGACATGCTTGCCGCCCGCTTCGGCTGGCCGGCCGCCGAGATGGAGGAGCTGATCCGCCGCGGCATGGTGGCCAGCCTCGTCGAGCGCGGGGAGGGCGAGGACGCCGGCCGGTGGCGGCTGTCGGTGCGCTGCGGCAACCGACGCTGGCGGGCGGTGGTGGACGCCGAAGGAACCATCCTCGACCAGCAGGTGACGATCGTGCCGCCGCAGATGACCGGGCCTGCCACGCAGGGCGCCGCGCGCGGGCCGCGTTCGACCCGCTGACCGCCCGTTCCTCGCCGCGCGCGAATGCCGCATCCAGGCGGCCCGCTCCACGACTTTCGTTGCTATAACATAGATTGAAAATCTAACTTTTCGTGATAGGCTCCGTCGACATGGCCTCCGGCCAACGCGAACCAGGCATTCGACGCGAGACCCGCCGACATGACCACATTGCGCCAGCACCGCGCCACCGGGCTTTTCGCCGCCCGTGAGGCCGCTCGCGCGTCCCCGAGGGCCGGCCGATGATGGGCGCCTCGCTGTCGCGCTGGACGATGAGCTGCTTCGCGGCGGCGCTCGTCGCGTTCGTCGCGGCGCAGGCGCTGATGGTGGCGGGTTACGGCTATCCGGCCGCGCCGCTGCGGGCGCCGGAGACGCTGCTCGTCGTGCATCTCGTCGCGATCGGCTGGCTCAGCCTGCTGATGATGGGGGCGCTGTTCCAGTTCGTGCCGGTGCTGGTGGCGAAGCCGCTGCGCGACCCGGCCCTGGTGCTGCCGGCGGTGCTGTGCGTGCTCTGCGGGCTGGCGTTCCTGCTCGCCGGCTTCCTGCAGATGGCCGGCGCGATCGAGCCGGGCCTGCCGGTGCTCGCCTGGGGCGGGGGGCTACTCGTCTGCGGCTTCTCGCTTTCGATCTGGCTGCTGGCACACACGCTGTGGCAGGCACGGCCGCTCGGGCTGTCGGCCCGCTTCGTCGCCACCGGGCTCGCCAGCCTCGCCGCGGCGATGGCGCTCGGCCTCGCCTTCGCGCTCGCCCTTTCGGGCATAGTCGACCTGCCCTTCGCCGTCGCGCTCGACCAGCGCGCCGTGCCGTTCCACGCCACGGCCGGCATCGCCGGCTGGCTGACCTTCACGGCGATCGGCGTCACCTACCGGCTGCTGCCGATGTTCATGCTGTCGCCCGAGGGCGACCGCGCCATCAGCCGCGCGGGATGGCTGCTGGGCAGCGCCGCGCTGGCGCTGGTCGTGGTGGCGGCGCCGGCCGCCGCGTTCGCGGGGGCGGGGGAGCGGACCGTCGCTCTCATCGTGTTGGCGGCGGGGCTTTGCGGCTGCGCGGCGGTCGCGCTCTACGGGATCGACCTCGCCTGGCTTTACCGCAAGCGCAAGCGCCGGGCGGTGGAGCTCAACATCCGCGCCTCGGCGGGCGCCTTCGCGGCGCTTCTGCTCGCGCTGCTGCTTCTGCTCGCGCTCGCGGCGACCGGCGGGCTCGCGGAGCATGCCGGTGCGCTCGTGTACCTCGTCGCCTTCGGCTGGCTGAGCGGGCTCGGCCTGTCGCAGCTCTACAAGATCGTGCCGTTCCTGACCTGGCTCGAATGCTACGGGCCGGTGATGGGGCGCAAGCCGACGCCGCGCGTGCAGGACCTCGTCGTCGAGCGGCGCGACACCGGCTGGTTCGTCCTCTATTTCCTCGGCGTCTATGCCGGCACGGCGGCGCTGCTGGCCGGCTGGCCCGAGCTTTTCCGGCTGGCCGCGGCGGCGACGCTCGCCGCGACGCTGGCCCTCGTCGTCGAATTCGTCCTCGCCCGCCGGCTGGCGAACGTCGCGGCGGCATCGCGGCTGCCCGAGGGCACGCGGCTGCCGCGCCTGTTCATCGCCGGGCAGCGGCAGGGCTGAGCCCCCACAAGGAGACACGTCCATGACCCAACCTCACCGCGACCTCGACGTCCGGCCGATCCTGAAGGCGGGCGGCGAGCCGTTCAGCGTCATCATGGAGGCGGTGGCCGCGCTCGCGCCCGGCCAGAGCCTGCGGCTGCTGGCGAGCTTCAAGCCGCTGCCGCTGTTCCAGGTGCTCGGCGCGCGCGGCTTCCAGCCAGCCGCCCGCGAGATCGGCGGCGGCGACTGGGAGGTGATCTTCACGCCTATTGCGGCGGCGGCCGAGGCGGCTCCCGCGCCCGCGGCGGCGAAGCCCGCGACCGGCGACGATTGGCCGGAGCCCGTGGCCGAGGACGACTGCCGCGAGCTCGATCCGCCGGAGCCGATGGTGCGCACGCTGGAGGCGGTCGAGCGGCTGGCCCCCGGCCAGACGGTCGCCGCGCTCCTGCCGCGCGAACCGGTGTTCCTGTTCGAGGAGCTGGAGGCGCGGGGCCACAGATGGCGCGGCGCGCCGCTCGAGGACGGCGGCTACCGCGTCGTGATCCGCGCCGGCGGCGGGCAGGGGGGCGCCTCGTGAGCGGCGCAGGCGAGGCGGCGCTGCGCGAGGCCGTGATGTCGGCGCTGCGCGTGGTGATCGACCCCGAGCTGGGCGAGAACGTCGTCGACCTCGGGCTGATCTACCGGATCGACATCGCAGAGGACGGCGCCGCCGTCGTCGAGATGACGACCACGACGAAGGGCTGCCCGGCGACCTCCTATCTCAAGGAAGCGGTGGAATCGGCCGCCTGGGCTGTGCCGGGGATCGCCTATGCGGACGTCCGGCTCACCTACGAGCCGCCCTGGACGCCGGACATGATGAGCCCCGTGGCGCAGCAGCGCTTCGGCCGGTAGAGCAGCGCCACGGACCGTCGCCAACCCACCCGGGAGGATCGCGCATGCGGCTGACCAACTTCACCGACTATGCCCTGCGCATGCTGATGTATGCGGCGTCCGCGGGCGACCGGCTGATCACCATCGAGGAGACGGCGCGCGCCTTCAACGTCTCCAAGACGCACCTGAACAAGGTGGCCAGCACGCTGACGCGCGCCGGCTTCCTGCGCGCCGTGCGCGGGCGCACCGGGGGGCTGACGCTCGGCCGCCGGCCGGAGGCGATCCGCATCGGCGACGTGGTGCGGCTGACGGAGCCGGATTTCGCGCTGGTCGAATGCTTCGCCACGGGCAACCAGTGCGTGCTGACGGGGGTCTGCCGTCTCTCGGGCGTGCTGAGCGAGGCGGCGGCCTCCTTCCAGACGACGCTCGACCGCTACACGCTGGCTGACATCGCGCTGCGCCCGCAGGATTTCCGGGCCGGGCCTCCGCCGGCGCGCGGCGAGGCGGGGACGGTGGCGCTGCCGTGACCGAGCCCCTCGCGCCGGCTGTTTGCCGAAACGCAACGAAAGCCCGGCTGCTGCCGGCCTATTTTGGCGTCGTCGCGAGGCGGAGAAGGACGCATGCGCAAGCGGTATCACGACGACATGAGCATGGACGAGATCATGCGGCTGTGGCCGGCGGCCATCCGCGTGGTGATCGACCACGGGCTCCTGTGCGTCGGCTGCCCGATCGCCTCCTTTCACACGGTGGACGACGCCGTGCACGAGCACGGGATCGACGGGCAGCAGTTCCGCGCCGCGCTGCGGCGGGTGACCGGCTAGTCGCGGCGGCCTTCGGCGAGCAGCAGCAGGCGGTGGGGCTCGACCACGCTCACCTGCTGGCGGCCGCTCTTGACCAGGCCTTTTTCCTCCCAGGCCGTCAGCAGTCGCGACACGGTGTGCAGCGTGGTGCCGGTCATCTCGGCGATGTCCTGCCGCGAGATCGGGAAATCGATCAGGATGCCGTCCGCCGTCTTGCGGCCGGACTGGCGCGCCAGCCGCAGCAGCGCATGCGCCACGCGCTGCTCGACCTGCTCGGTCGCCATCTCGACCACCTGCGTCTGCACGTCGGCGAGGCGGGTGCCGACGATCTTGTAGGTGTTGGTGCCGAAGGTCGGATAGGCGGCGGCGAACTCGGCCCACAGCCGGCCGGGCCAGGCGAGCACGACGCAGTCCACAACGGCGATCGCGCTCGCCGGATAGGTGTCGCGGCCGAGCGCCTGGGCGATGCCCATCAGCTCACCGGGCACGATGTAGCGCACGATCACCTGCTGGCCGTCGGGCGTCGTCTTGACGACGCGCACGCGCCCGTCGAGCAGCAGGAAGAAGGCCTCGGCGGCTGCGTCCTGCTCGAACACGGCCTCCTCCTTGGCCACGCGCACGGACCGCGCGGCCGCGAGCATCCTGTCGAGGTCGTCGGCGGAGAGGCCCTCGAAGACGGGAAGGCCGGCGATCAGCGAGCGGTCGAGTCGGCTCAAGGCAGTTCTCCTGTCGTCGGGATCCGTTTTCACATGGCGCGCCGGTACCGGCAAGCGCCGCAGCCGCGACCCAAATGCGCAGGCATTTGCACTTTCGCAACGTCGCGGCGGCGGTCAGGCCGCATGGGAGGCGCAAGAACCGAGGCGGCGACGGGGCCGCGGACGCAGCGCCGGGCAGGGCAGGGCGCGCGATCGCGGCCGAGAGACAGGCGAGGCTGAAGATGACCACACCGCGGACGAAGCCGGGCAACTATCCGGCCGTGCTTTCCTACGGCTTCCGGCCGTTCTTCCTGATGGGTGCGCTCTATGGCGGGCTGGCGATCCTGGTGTGGCTGCCGATCCTCTCCGGCAGCCTGCAGACGTGGAGCCTGTTCCATCCGGTCGACTGGCACGTGCACGAGCTGCTGTTCGGCTATCTGGCGGCGATCGTCACCGGTTTCCTGCTGACGGCGATCCCCAACTGGACCGGCCGACTGCCGGTGCAGGGGCTGCCGCTGGCGCTGCTGGCGCTGCTGTGGCTCGCGGGGCGGTTCGCCGTCTTCTTCTCGGCCGGAATAGGCTGGGCGGCCGCGATGGTGATCGACTGCGCCTTCCTCCTGGCGCTGGCGGCCGCGGCGGCGACCGAGATCGTTGCCGGCCGCAACTGGCGCAACCTCAAGGTGCTCGCCCCGGTCACCGTGCTGTTCGCGGCCAACGTGCTGTTCCACATCGAGGCGCATTTCGCCGGCAGCGCCGACATCGGCCGCAGGCTAGGCATCGCGGCCGGCATCCTGCTGATCATGGTCATCGGCGGGCGCATCATCCCGAGCTTCACGCGCAACTGGCTGTTCCGCGAGAATCCGGGCCGGCTGCCGGTGCCGTTCGGGCGTTTCGACGCGGCGACCGTCGTCGTCTCGGCGGTGGCGCTGGCGGGCTGGACCTTCACGCCCGACCACGCCGCGACCGGCGCGGTCCTCGTCGCGGCGGGCCTGCTCAACCTCGCGCGGCTGGCGCGCTGGGCCGGCTGGCGGGCGCGCCGCGACACATTGGTGCTCATCCTGCATGTTGGCTATCTGTTCGTGCCGGCTGGGCTGCTCGCGGCGGGCATCGGCGCGCTCGCCCCGGACCTGCTGTCGCCCGTCGCCGGCATCCATCTTTTCGGGGCAGGCGCGATCGGCACGATGACGCTCGCGGTGATGACGCGCGCCTCGCTGGGCCATACCGGGCGCGAGCTGCATGCCGATGCCGCCACCAGCCTGATCTATGCCGCGGTCGTGCTCGCCGCGCTGACGCGCTTCGCGGCCGTCGTCGCGCCGGAATTTCCGACGCTCCTTTACGTCTCGGCCGGCTGCTGGACGGCGGCCTTCCTCGGCTATGCGGCGCGCTATGGCGGCATGCTGGTGCGGCCGAAGCTGAAGCCGCGCCAGCCCAACAGGGTGCCGGCCTGAGGCGGGAGAGGGGACGATGGCACCACTTCCACAGGAGCAACAGGCGGTCGAGGCAGCAGCGCGGGCGGCCTACGACGCCTGCCATCCCGACGACAGCTTCGACGACCTGAAGCGCCGCGCGGCCTTTTCCAAGGAGGACCGTTTCCTGCTGGCCGACTGGCTGGCGGCGACGGAACGGAAGCTGCGCGGCGCTCCTGATCGACATTCCGCCCATTCCGTTGGATGATCCCGCGCGAGGGTGAAGCCGGGCAGGGGCGATGGCCGGGACAGGCGAGATCATCACCGAGCGGCGCGGCCGCGCGCAGTGGATCACGATCGACCGCGAGGAGCGCCGCAACGCGCTGAACGGCGCGGTGATCGAAGGCCTGCATGCAGCGCTTCTCGCCGCCGACGCCGACCCGGAGGCGCGCGTCATCGTGCTCACCGGGGCCGGGCGAAAAGCCTTCTGCGCCGGCGCGGATCTCGGCGGCGGCGCGGCCGTGTTCGGCGACGATGCGGACCGCCCGACGACCGGGTTCGGCCGGCTGGCGCGGGCCATGCGCGAGGTGGGCAAGCCGGTGGTGGCGCGCGTCAACGGCGCCTGTGTGGCCGGCGGCATGGGCCTGATGGCGATGTGCGACCTGGCGGTCGTGGCCGACCATGCGCAGTTCGGCCTGCCGGAAGCGCGCGTCGGCGTCTTTCCGATGCAGGTGCTCGTCTACCTGCGCGGCATGATGCACCCGCGCCACGTCAACGAGCTGTGCCTGACTGGCGCCATGATCGACGCGGCCCGTGCGCGGGAGATGGGCATCGCCAACGAAGTCGTGCCGTACGAGGGGCTGGACGCGGCCGTGGAGCGCACGGTGGCGCGGCTGTGCGAGATGTCGCCGGTGGCGCTGCGGCGCGGCAAGCACGTGATCGCGGCGATGCAGTCGATGGACTTCGCCGAGGCGCTGGCCTTCGCCGAAGGCCAGATCGCGCTCGTCGCGCGGACGGACGACGC
Organism: Hyphomicrobiales bacterium; assembly: GCA_017305835.1. Lineage (GTDB taxonomy): Bacteria > Pseudomonadota > Alphaproteobacteria > Rhizobiales > Rhizobiaceae > RCIO01. The sequence continues at coordinate 20,415 of JAFKJY010000112.1, read as the reverse complement.
GGCCGAAGGGCTCGCGGCCTTCAACGAGAAGCGCAAGCCGCGCTGGGCGACGGACGACGAGCAGGGGTGAGCGTCGGGCGGCTGCGGATGCACCGCCATGATGAAGCTCTCATACGCACGTCCGTCAGTCGCATAAGATATATTATGGAACTTATTGGCACAGGAATCCGCCTCGTCACGGTCGATCCAGTTTGATCGAAATGCGTTCCAATTCAAACGGATGCCGGTGCATCCTCATGCGATTTGGGTCGGATGAGCGCGTCAGCGCGCGATGTCGGCCTTCACCGCGCCCGCACAGCCTTGAACAGCGCTGCGGGGTCGGCGGCGAACACGGCGTCGTGCGCGCCGGCTGCCGCCCACACGACGTCGAAGGCAAGCAGGTTCTCGTCGCCATGGACCGGCAGCGGCCGGTCGTAGCCGATCGGCGATACGCCGCCGATGGCGAAGCCGGTCTCCTCGCGGATGTGGCGCGGGTCGCCGCGCTCGAGCGGCTGGCCGGCCAGCCTGGCGGCCTTGTCGAGGTCGATCGGCAGGCCGGCCCTGCGGGCCGCCGCCTCGACGCGTTCGATGCTGCCGGTCGCCGCCATGCGCGCCTCCGCGGGGTCAGAGATCGAGTTCGACGACCAGGCCGTCATACGCCGGCTCGACGTTGTCCGGCGTCTCGCGCATCACCGTGTCGTAGTCGAGCGGCGTGTGCATGTGGGTCAGAATGGCGCGGCGCGGCTTCAGCCTGCCGATCCAGTCCAGCGCCTCGCCGAGCGAGAAATGCGACGGGTGCGGCTTGTATTGCAGAGCGTCGATGACGAGCACGTCGAGGCCGGACAGCTTCTCCACCGTGCGCTCAGGATAGGCGCTGACGTCGGGGCAGTAGGCGAGCGAGCCGATGCGGAAGCCGACCGACAGGATGTCGCCATGCACCTGCGGCAGCGGCGTGAAGGTGAGGGGCCCCCCCTCTCCTTCTATGGTCACCGGCGCGTCGTGCGCGAACAGGTGCGGCTCGAGGATCGGCGGATAGTTGCTGCCGGGCGGCGTCGCGAAGCAGTAGCCGAAGGCCTGGTCGAGCCGCTGCATCGTGTCCTGGTCGGCATAGACGTCGATGCGCCGGCGCTGCACCAGCGCGTAGCCGCGCAGGTCGTCGATGCCGTGGATGTGGTCGGCATGCGGGTGCGTGTAGATGGCGGCGTCGATGCGGCGGACCCTGGCCGCGATCATCTGGGCGCGGAAATCCGGCCCGGTGTCGATGACGACGCGGGTAACGCCGCCGCCGGCCGAGATGCGCTCGGCGAGAGCCGCGCAACGCAGCCGCGCATTCTTCGGGTTGGACGGGTCGCAGGCGCCCCAGTCGCCGTTGATGCGCGGCACGCCGGGCGACGAGCCGCAGCCGAGGATGGTGAAGCGCAGCCGGTCCGCCATCGGCTCAGGCGCCCGCCGGGCGCGGCATCTTGGTGAAGAGCCGGAAGAAATTGTCCGTGGTGATGCGGGCGATCTCGTCGGCGCTGACGCCGAGCGTTTCGGCGAGCACGGCCGCCGTGTGCGCCACGAAGGCCGGCTCGTTGGTCTTGCCGCGGAACGGGACGGGGGCGAGATAGGGCGCGTCGGTCTCGACCAGCAGCCGGTCGCGCGGCAGGTCGCGGGCGATCGCGCGCAGTTCCTCCGACTTCCTGAAGGTGAGGATGCCGGAGAAGGAGACGTAACCGCCGAGCTTCACCCCGGCCTCGGCCAGCGCGCGGCCGGAAGAGAAGCAATGGAGAATGAAGGGGAACGCGCCCTTCCCCGTCTCCTCGGTCAGGATCGCGGCGACGTCGTCGTCCGCGTCGCGCGCGTGGATGACCAGCGGCAGGCCGGTTTGCCGCGCCGCCGCGATGTGGGTGCGGAAGCCGGCGGCCTGCGCCTCGCGCGGCGCGTGGTCGTAGAAATAGTCGAGCCCGGCCTCGCCGATCGCCACCACCTTGGGATGCCCGGCCAGCCGTACGAGCTCGTCGACGGTAACGTCGGGCTCCTCGGCAGCATTGTGTGGGTGCGTGCCGACCGAGCACCAGACCTCGTCATGGGCTTCCGCGATGGCGCGGATCTCGTCGAAGCGGCGCACGCGGGTCGAGATCGTCACCATGCGCCCGACGCCGGCCGCCCGCGCGCGGGCGAGCACGCCCGCGCGGTCCTCCGCCAGCTCGGGGAAGTCGAGATGGCAGTGGCTGTCGACCAGCATCAGCCCTGCGCCCCGCCCTGCTCCGCCTCCACATAGCGCGGGAAGACGGGTTGTGGCGGCGGCAGCCCGGCGCCGGCCTTCAGCGCATGCGCGCCGCCGACATGGGCGAAATCGCGCGCATCCGCCGGCACCGCGAGCAGGTCGAGCAGCTTCGCCGCCGATGCCGGCATGTAGGGCTGGCACAGGATGGCGACGCGGCGCACCGTCTCGATCGTCGTCCACAGCACGGTTTCCATGCGCGCCGGGTCGGTCTTGCGCAGCGCCCACGGCGCCTCGCCCGCAAAATAGCGGTTGGCCTCCGCGACCACGGCGAAGATCGCCGCCAGCGCCTGGTGGATCGCCTGCTCGCCCATCGCCGCGCGCGCCGTCGCCAGCGCGGCTTCCGCCTGGGCGAGGATCGCCCGGTCGGCGGCGGCCAGCGTCCCCGGCGTGGGCACCCTGCCCTCCAGGTTCTTGGCGATCATCGACAGCGAGCGCTGCGCCAGGTTGCCGAGGTCGTTGGCGAGGTCGGCATTGGTGCGGTTGACGATCGCCTCGTGGCTGTAGTTGCCGTCCTGCCCGAACGGCACCTCGCGCAGGAAGAAATAGCGCACCTGGTCGGCGCCGTAGTGGTCGACCAACGCGAACGGGTCGACGACGTTGCCGACAGACTTCGACATCTTCTCGCCGCGGTTGAACAGGAAGCCATGCGCGAAGACGCGCTTCGGCAGCTCGATGCCCGCGGACATCAGGAAGGCCGGCCAGTAGACGGCATGGAAGCGCACGATGTCCTTGCCGATGATGTGGGCGTCGGCCGGCCAGTATTTCCACAGCGGCGCGTTCGCATCCGGATAGCCGACGCCGGTGATGTAGTTGGTCAGCGCGTCGACCCACACATACATGACGTGCTTGTCGTCGCCGGGCACCGGCACGCCCCAGTCGAAGGTGGTGCGCGAGATCGACAGGTCCTTCAGCCCCGACTTGACGAAGCTGACGATCTCGTTGCGGCGCTCGGGCGGCGCGATGAAGCCCGGATTGGCCTCGTAATGGGCGAGCAGCCGGTCCTGATAGGCCGACAGGCGAAAGAAATAGCTCTCCTCCTCGACCCATTCGACCGGCGTTCCCTGCGGGCCGTAGCGGACGTCGTCGGCGCGCAGCTCCGTCTCGCTCTCGTCGTAATAGGCCTCGTCGCGCACCGAGTACCAGCCGGCATAGCCGCCCTTGTAGATGTCGCCATTCGCCGCCATCGCCTTCCAGATCGCCTGCGAGGCGGCGTAGTGGCGCGGCTCCGTGGTGCGGATGAAGTCGTCGTTGGAGGCGTTCAGCGCCGCGCCCATGCGGCGGAACTCGGCCGTGTTGCGCTCGGCGAGATCGCGCGGGGTGACGCCTTCCTTGCGCGCCGTCTGCAGCATCTTGATGCCATGCTCGTCGGTGCCGGTCAGGAAGTACACGTCCTTCCCGTCGAGGCGCTGGAAACGCGCGAGCGCGTCGGTAGCGATCAGCTCGTAGGCATGGCCGATATGCGGCCTGCCGTTCGGGTAGGAGATCGCCGTGGTGATGTAGAATCTGTCGCTGGGCATCGGGATTTCGGCAAAGCAAACTGAAAGGACGCGGTGAGATAGCGCATCGGGATCGGGATGGCTATCCCGCGGCGCGATCAGGCGGCGTCCGGCATTCGTGCGGCCTGCACGGCGCGGTGGGCGGCCATGAGCTGGCTCATCGCGTGCTGGCGCCTGTCGAGGTTGAAGGTGTCGGTCTCGACCGTGGCGCGGCGGATGTCGGACCAGCCGGCGGCGAGCCTGTCGGCCGCCCGCGCCGCGCCGGCGCGCGCAGCGTCGGCCGCGCGGGCCGCCAGCGAGCCGAGCAGATGGTCGTTGAACAGGTCGAACTGCATGGCCTGCTCGCGCCCGGTCACGGCGTCGGCCAGCCGCGCGGCAGCGGCGCCGTCGAAGGCCGGCGCGTCGAGCAGCGCGTCGATCGCGCCGGCGATCTCCAGCCCGCCATACTCGGTGAGCAGGATGGCGTTGCGCACGCTGCCTTCGGCGCGCTGCGCGAGCGCGGCCCGCGCCCCCGTATCGTCCGGCACCGGCAGGCCGAGTTGGCCGAGCACGGCCAGCACGTCGGCGTCGGCGAGCGGCTGCAGGCGCAGCGTCTGGCAGCGCGAGCGGATGGTCGGCAGCAGCCGGCCCGGCGAATGGGCGATCAGGATGAACACCGTGCGCGGCGGCGGCTCCTCAAGGCCCTTGAGCAGCGCGTTGGCCGCGCTCGTGTTCAGGTCGTCCACCGGGTCGACGATGACGACGCGATGGCCGCCGTCATGCGAGGTCATGGCGAGGAAGCGGCCGAGCCGGCGGATCTCCTCGACCGTGATGACGGTCTTGAAGCCCTTGGTACGGTCGTTGGCCGGCCGGGTGAGATAGAGCAGCGAGGGATGCGCGTTTTGCGCGATCGAGCGGAACAGCGGCGAGGTCGGGTCGGGCAGCTCAAGCGCGGCCGGCGCCTGCGACGGATCGCGGTTGCCGAGCAGGTGGAAGGCCAGCCGGAAGGCAAGTGTCGCCTTGCCGATGCCGGCCGGCCCGGCGAGCAGCAGCGCATGGTGCAGCCGCCCCGCCCGGAACGCGCCGGCGACGAGGTCGGCCGCCTCGGCATGGCCGACGAGATGGGCGTGCTCGGAAGGCTCGGGCACGCCCTCGATCGTGTCGTGCTGGACCGGCGCGGTGCGGGTAAAGCTCATCGTCCGGCCTCTGCCCCGACCGGCTCGGCCTCCATCGCGCCGAGCGCGGCCAGCACCGCCTTGCGGATCACCTCTGCGGTGGCGGCTTCGGGCTGGCCCGCATCGACGACGACGCAGCGGTCCGGCTCGGCCTCCGCGATGGACAGGAAGGCCTCGCGGCGCTGCCGCTGGATCTCCAGCTTTTCCTTCTCGTACCTGTCGGCCGCCTCGCCGTGCTCGCGCCGCGCCGAGGCCCGGCGCAGGCCCTCGGCGGGGTCGAGGTCGAGGATGATCGTCAGGTCCGGCACCATGCCGTTGACGGTGACGCGCTCCAGCGCGCGCATGAAGTCGATGTCGAGATTGCCGGTCACGCCCTGGTAGACGCGCGAGGAATCCATGAAGCGGTCGCACAGCACGATCCGGCCGGCCTCGATCGCCGGGCGGATCACCTGCTCGACATGGTCGGAGCGGGCGGCCGCGAACAGCACCGCCTCGAGCTGCGGTCCGAACGGCTCGGCCGCGCCCGACAGCAGCACGTGGCGCACGGCTTCCGCGCCCGGCGAGCCGCCCGGCTCGCGCGAGACGAGGACGTCCCTGCCCTGCGCGCGGAGCGTGTCGGCGAGCCGACGGATCTGGGTCGACTTGCCGGCCCCCTCCCCGCCCTCGAAGGTGATGAAGAAACCCCGCGCCACGTGGCCTTTTTCTCCCTGGTCCGGCACACGCAATACTGCCGGACGGCATCGACCGCGAGCATTATCTGGGCAGGCGCGGCGCGATTTGCAGATGCAGGCCGGCGAGACGGCACGCCGTTCAGCGCAGCCAGCCGACCAGCAGTTCCTCGACCGCGCCGAGCGCGCGCTGCGAGAGCGAGCCGCGCTCGACCGATTCGGCGGCGAAGAGCGGCGTCTCCTGGCTGAGCGTCTCGCCGATCGAGACCTTCAGAGCGCCGACCGGCGCGCCCTGCTCGACCGGCGCCTGCATCGGCCCCGTATAGACGATGCGGGCCACCATGCGGTCGCGGCTGGTGATCGGCACGAAGATGTCCACCGGCCCCTTGGCCACGAGCGGCACGGTCGACCGCTCGCCGCCATAGACCTTGGCCTCGCCGATCGCCTCGCCGTCCTTGAACAGCGCGACCTTCTGGAAGGCGCGGATGCCCCAGTCGAGCATCTTGCGCGCCTCCTCGGAGCGCTCGTTCTCGCTCTCCATGCCGCTCATGGCGACGAACAGGCGGCGGCCCTCGCGCTCGACCGAGCCGACGATGGCGTAGCCCGACTTGTTGGTGAAGCCGGTCTTCATGCCGTCGGCGCCGATGTTCATCGTCAGCAGCGGGTTGCGGTTGCGCTGGCGGATGCCGTTCCAGGTGAATTCGGGCAGGCCGAAATATTTGTAGAAGTCAGGATAGTCGCGCCAGATGTGCTGGGCGAGCAGGACGAGCTCGCGCACGGTGACGAGCTGGCCCTCGGCCGGCAGGCCGTGCGGGTTCTTGAAGATCGAGTTGGGCAGGCCGATCTCGCGCGCCCGCTCCGTCATCAGCTTGGCGAAGTTGGCCTCCGAGCCGGCCATGCCCTCGGCGATGATGATGCAGCCGTCATTGGCCGACTGGACGACGACGCCCTTGATCAGGTCTTCCAGCCGGATCGAGGAGCCGAGCTCGGCGAACATCGTCGAGCCGCCCGATTTGGCGCCGCCGTTGCGCCAGGCGTTCTCGCTGACGACGAACTTGTCCTCCAGCGTCAGACGGCCCGCCTTGATGGCGTGGAAGACCACCTCCATCGTCATCAGCTTGGCGAGCGAGGCCGGCGGGATCAGCTTGTCGGCGTTCTTGGAGAACAGGATCGTGCCGGTCTCGGCATCGATCATGATGGCTTCCTTGGCGCGCGTCTCGAAGAGCTGCGCCCTGGCCGCCGGAACGGCCGCCAGCAGGATCGCGAGGCAAAGCAGCGCCGCGCGCAACGGCCCGCCATGGCTCTCCCTGCGCGATGTCATTGGCCCTGCTGCTTTTTCATGTCGCCTAGCTAGCAGCCAGGCGTGCCCCGAATCAACCCGCTCAGTTGCGGACCATGAAGGCGTCGGGCGCGCCGTTGTCCCAGGCGAGCCGGGCAAGCCGGTCGACGTCGTTGCGACCGTCGCTCGAAAGCGTCACCGACCAGGTGCCGCCGTCGGCCTCGACCGCCACCTTGCCGAAGGCGGAAAGCCGCGCGGCGAGCGCCGCGGCGTCGGCCTTCTTCAGGAAGGTGCCGGCGGCGACGTATTCGGCGGCCGCCTCGGGGGCGGCGCGGTCGCCCTTGCCGTTGAGCCGCTTCCACGAGGCGAGCACCGCCTCGGGCGTCAGGCCGGAGCGGTCGAGCGCGGCGAAGGCGCGGGTGGCCGTGTCGATGCGCTCGTCGGCATAGGACATCGGGCCGAGCGCGGCCATCTGCATGCCGCGGCCCACGGGCCGGTCGGGCACGGGCGGCCCCCAGATCGGCAGAACGGGATTGCCCGCCGACACCAGCGAGATCGCCTGCACCGCATTGTCGGCGACGGCGGCCGGGCCGGCGTCCGCCACCGCGAAGGGCGGCGTCGGGTCCAGCCTGGGCTGCGACGGCGCGGACGGGAAGCCGACCGAGACCCTGGCGACCGGGAAAGCCGGTGCCGGCGCGCGCGCGGACGGCGTCGGGCCGTTCATGGCGACCATGACGCCGGCCGGCAGGCCGTCGTCGATCGGGCTCACGCGCCCGCCCTTGCCCGGCCGGTAGGAGGCCAGCAGGTACTGGTCGTCGCGGCCGTCGAGCGGCGCGCGGCCGACATACTCGACCTTCACGCGGGCGACGCCGGCATGCGAATAGTCGAGCATCTCGGCAGCGCGCTTGGACAGGTCGATGATGCGGCCCTCCGCATAGGGGCCGCGGTCGTTGACGCGCACGATCACCGAGCTGCCGTTGGCGAGGTTGGTGACGCGGGCATAGCTGGGCAGCGGCATCGTCGGATGCGCCGCCGTCAGGTGGGTCATGTCGTAGATTTCGCCATTGGCCGTCAGCCGGCCGTGGAAGGCGTCGCCGTACCACGAGGCCGCGCCCACCTTGCGGTAGTCGCGATCCTCCTGCGGCTTGTACCACTTGCCCTTGACCTTGTAGGGCTTGCCGACCATGTCGCGGCCGCCGCCGCGCGGCAGCCGGGTGCGCAGGTTGGAGACGCGCGGGCTCGCCTTCACGCCGTATTCGGATTCGGCGAAATATTCCTTGCTGCGGGAGAGCTTGCCGCTCGGGGCGGAGGATGTGCAGCCGGTGACGGCAACGGCCGAGCCGACGATGATCGCCAGCGCGGACGTACGGCCGAGGCTTCGCCGTGCCGAGGCGGTCATTCGCGAGCCATCCCCCAAATCCCTCATCAAGACACCGCTACATGAAACACAGGCGGAGAAATGCCGGCCCCAAGGACTGGGGAGTACCTTCCCCAAGGCGCTCCGATGCGATTCATGCGCATGAATTATCTAGCGGTTTCTTAACGAAATGCGGCACCAAGCGGGCCATTTTGTGGCATCGTGCGCTTTCCTTGATCGCCAGCCGCTTTTCGCGCATAGAGCGCCGACCGGAGGGATGGCCGAGCGGTTTAAGGCACCGGTCTTGAAAACCGGCGTGGGGGCGACCTCACCGTGGGTTCGAATCCCACTCCCTCCGCCATTATTTCGCTCACGGCAGTTTCGCTTTGCTCAACGCCTCCGCGGGGGGCTGCCTGACCGGCCGGCGGGCAGTCGCCCGCTTGGCTCCGAGTTCGAACTTGGTCCCGAACTCTCCGCCATTCGCCGCAGATTGCTCTTTGCACGCGGCAGCCTTGCGATGTTCTCTTTTTGTTCCTATGATGGTCGGATGCAGATGGCATTCGATTTTGGCGCCGTCGGGGACATGGCATGGGTGCGGGACCAGTTGAGGTCCCGCTTCGGGCAGCCTGACCGCGTGTGTGCCCGAGCGCCGATCGGCCAGCTCGTGAAGTCGTCTATCAGCGGCCGCACGCTCGACGAGGTCTCCCTGGCCGCCTATCGGCGGCTCGTCCAGGCCTATCCGGAATGGCCTGCTCTCGCGGCCGCGTCGACCGGCGATGTCGAGGTGCTGATCAGCGACGTCACCTTTCCCGACGTCAAGGCGCGGCATCTCGGCGATGCGCTTCGCGCCATAGGCGCCCGCCATCCGGATTTCGACCTGGCATTTCTCGGCCGCCTGAGCGTTGCCGAAGCGCTTACTTGGCTGGAGCGCCTGCCCGGCGTCGGCCGCAAGGTCTCGGCTTCCACGCTCAACTTCAGCACGCTGGACATGCCGGCATTCGTCGTGGATTCGCACGTCTTGCGGGTATTGAGCCGGTACGGCTTCGTCCGGCGCAAGGCCGGCACGCGGACCGCCTATGACGCAGCGATGGCGGCGTCGCCTCGATGGAGCGCGGCCGAACTGGCCGAGCTTCACATCCTGATGAAGCGTCTCGGCCAGACCATCTGCCGGCTCAACCGCGCCCGCTGCCCCGACTGTCCGATCCGCCAGCGCTGCAAGACGGCGGCCGCATCCAGCCGAAGGCCGGTGCGCGCCGGAAGGCGCAACACAGATCGTCGGCAGGAAGTCATGCGGGAATAGCGCAGCGACCATCGCCTCCGACGGCCGGCCGATGCTCTCCGCCCGCCAGAAGCATTTTTGCCAACCAGCCGTGTCGTCCGATCGGCGGCGCGTCAGGCCAATCAGAGACCCTTGCGGCGGACCTTCTTGGCGGCCTTGCGGGCGGCGTAGCGGGCGTCGCGGGCGGCTTTCTGCTCGGCGAGGAGCGCGACCATCTTCTCGGCTTCCTCGATGCGGATCATCTCGGCCAGCTTCTCTTCCTCGATCTTGCGCTGCGCCTCTTCCTCCTCCCTGCGGGCGGCTTCGGCGGCGAGCTCGGCCGCGCGCGCCTTCTTGGCGGCTTCGCGCTCGGCTGCCCGCACGTTGCGTGCGCGCACGATCTCCGCGCGCTGCGTCTTGCGCTCCTGCAGGGCCGGATCCTGCGCCACCTTGCGGGCCGCTTCCAGCAGCGCCTTCTTGGCCGTCGCCGCATCGCTCTGGCGTTTCTGGAAGTCGGGACGTCTGTCGTCGAACATTCAAGCTCCTTTGAATATGCCGAATCGCCGGCTGCACCGTTCGCACGTGCGGCGGCGTGTTTCATGCTCTCTGACGAGATCAATGGGGCTCAGTTAGTCCCTGAACGGCCAATAGGCAAGGTTTTGCCGTCGATCATGCGGGCATTATCGACGTCTCGGCTCTCTATAGCCCCTGCCCTGCTGCCCCGCTGATAACGTCAGGCATCGAGAATGCCGGGATCAGGAGGCCAGCGGCAGCCGCAGCTCGGTCAGCAGCCCGCCCTCGGGGTGATTGGACAGCGCGATGTCGCCGCCGGCGGCGCGGGCGATGTTGCGCGCGATGGTGAGGCCGAGGCCCAGCCCGCCGGTCTCGCGGCTGCGCGAGGTCTCCTGCCGCACGAAGGGCGAGAACACCGCCTCGAGCCGGTCCGGCGGGATGCCGGGCCCCTCGTCGCGGATCGAAAGGAGGGCAAAACCCTGCGCGCGGCCGAGCGTGAGGCGCGCGTGCCTTCCATAGGTCACGGCGTTGCGGACGAGATTGTCGATGCAGCGCTTCAGGGCCACCGGCCGGGCCACGCATATCAGCTCGCGCGCGTTCAGGCCGGCCTCGTCCAGCGTCACCCCGGGATAGCCGTCCGCCACCGCCTCGACCAGCGACGTCAGGTCGATCCGCTCGCTCTTCTCCTCCGCCACCTCGAAGGTCGCCAGGTCGATCACGGAGCTGGCTATGGCCTCGATGTCGGCAATGTCGGCGGCGAGTGCGGCCCGCAGGCCGGAATTGCGCAGCAGCTCCACCCGCAGCCGCATGCGCGTGAGCGGCGTGCGCAGGTCGTGCGCCAGCGCGGCGGCGAGGTGCTCGCGGTCCTCCACATAGGCGCGCAGGCGCGCCTGCATGGCGTTGACGGCATGGACGGCGGCGCGGATCTCGCGGCTGCCGGTCTCGGTCAGCGGCGGGCTCTTCAGATCCTCGCCGATGCGCCGGACGGCCCGTTCCATCGTGCGGTAGGGCGCGGTCAGGCGTCGCAGCGACCACGCCGCCATCGCCGCGATCAGGCCGGCCGCCATCACGTAGAGCGGCACGCTGGCAACCGACAGGACGGGCTCCGGCGGGATGATCGGCTCGGTGAAGTTGAGCCATTGCCCGTCGGCGAACTGGATCGAGGCGGTCAGCTTGTCGCTGCGGGCGAAGCCGGCGGCGAACTCCAGGAGATCGCTCTCGACCTCGCCGATATCCGTGTCCGGCGCCCTGGTGCGTTCCGCCCGGTCGGCCATCGAGGCGGGATCGCGGCGCACCCGCGCCTGGGTGATGCCGAACCTCGACAGGCGCCCCACCAGGATGTCCTCCAGCTCGGCCAGTTCGTCGTCCTGGGCGATCGACGAGGCGACGGCCGGCCGGTCCGCGACGGCGAGCGCGTATTTGCTGTTCGACATGCCCGACGCCACCTGCCGGCGTTCGTCGGGCTGCATGTGCTGCATGAGCTGCACCGCCGCGAAGGCGCGCTCGTTCAGCCGGTAGTAGTTGATGACGTCGCTGGAGGAGGCGCGGTCGAGCGCGACGATGTAGAGGGTCGCCACCTGGCCGGCGAGCAGGCCGGCGATGACGACGAGCAGTACCCATCCCGGCAGGGTCTGCGGCAGGAGGCGCCTCATTCGGCGACCGCCTCGGGAAGGAACTGGTAGCCGCCGCTGCGCACGGTCTGGATCAGCTTCGGCGATTTCGGGTTGTCCTCCATCTTGCGCCGCAGCCGGCTGACCAGGATGTCGATCGAGCGGTCGTAGCTGATGCCGCCGTCGCCGCCGGTGAGCTCGATGAGCTGGTCGCGGGTCAGCACCCGCTGGGCGCAACGCACGAAGGTGTGCAGCAGGTTGAACTCGGCCGCGGTCAGTTCCACGCGCACGTCGTCGGGCGCCACCAGCCGCCGGCGCGAGCAGTCCATCGTCCAGCCGCAAAAACGCCAGACCTGGCGCTGCGGCAGCGGTTTGGCCTCGCCGCCATTGCGCCTGAGAACGGCGCGGATGCGGGCGAGCAGCTCGCGCGGGTCGAAGGGCTTGGGAACGTAGTCGTCGGCGCCGATCTCCAGCCCGACCACGCGGTCGGTCGTCTCGTTGACAGCCGTCAGCATGATGATGGCGACCGGGCTCTGGCGCGCCCTGAGCTCGCGGCACAGCTCCAGGCCGCTCCTGCCGGGCAGCATGACGTCGAGCACGACGAGGTCGACCGGCGTGCGGCGCATGACCGCCTCCATCTCGGCGCCGTCGCCGGCGACGGAGGTGGCGAGCCCGCGCTTGCGGAAGAACTCCTGCAGGAGGTCGCGGATTCCCCTGTCGTCGTCGACGACCAGGATATGCGGTTCCGTCTTCATCGAGGCACTCGTCCCAACCCGTCCGCAACCAGCGTTGCCGCCCTGTTTCGGGCATATTTGAGACCGCCGCCATCGTCTTTCCGCGGCAGAAACAATGCGGAAACAAATTTCAACATTGCGGAAAAACCGGCGAAAAGAATCAAGGGCATAAGGGCGTCGTCGCGACCAGACGATCGGCCGCGGCAGTTCGGTCCGGGCCACGGGAACCGCCCATGCGTGCCTTTGCTGTCGCCTCGATGGGAGCGCTCGTCTGCGCGTCGCTCGCCATCGCGGCGCCGGAGCAGATGCCAACGCATGCCGGGGCCACCCGGAGCGAGCTTTGCAGCCGGCTGAGTCGACAGCTCGACAAGGCCATCGAAACCCACGCAACGGCGGCGCAGGCCGCCGCGGCAAAGGAGCTCCAGAAGAAGGGGAGCCGGTACTGCGCCGGCAGGAAGCAGGCGCAGGGAATCCGGACGTTCGCCAACGCACTGAAGCTCCTGGGGGTGACCCCGGTCGACCCCGACCGGTAGGCCCCGCCATCAGCCTGAAAGGAACAAATCCATGAACAAGACCCTGCTTTCCGCTCTCGGCCTCGCCGTCGCCCTCGGCCTCTCGCTGCCGATGGTCGGCACCGCCAACGCCGCCGCCACCACCGCTGCCGCCACCACGACGACGGCCCAGACCACCGGCACCGTCAAGAAGCCCGTGCAGATGGTGGCGAAGAAGGCCAAGAAGCAGGCCCCGAAGAAGAAGTCCAAGGCTTCCGGCTCCGAGAAGGCCGCCACCAAGAAGAAGTAAGCGTCGGACCGGGCGTGAAATGGCCGACCGGCCCCGCCCGGTCGGCCATTTGCATTACACGCGGCTCTGCTCGATTCGGATGGCCGCACCTGCCGATCAACGACGGAGAGCAGAAAGAAATCCGATCCGCCGCCGCAGTCTGCAGGCCCGCTTTGCGATCAAGCGGGAACGTAGGTCAGCCTGACCGTATCCTCGCCGACGCGATCGGTGGAAACGAGGCGGAGCGGCGGCCGCGGGCCGGCGAAGAACGGCTTGCCGTGACCGAGCACGACGGGGTGGAAGTAGAGCCGGTACTCGTCGATGAGGCCGAGATCGGTCATGCGTCGCGCCAGATCCGGTCCGGAAACGGAAATCTCCCCGGCGAGCCGGTCCTTCAGTTCGCGGATCGCCGCCCCGACGTCGCCCTCGACGAGCGTAGCGTTGGGACCGACCGATTTCAGCGAACGCGACACGACCCATTTCGGCTGGCGCCGCCACGCCGCCGCGAACTCGTGCAGATCCGGGGTCCATTCGGGATGGTCCTCGTCCCAATAGCGCATGATCTCATACATGCGCCGACCGTAGATGCTGCCGGCCAGCCCGCGCACATGCTCTATCCAGTGACGAAAGAGCACCGGGCCGGGCGCGAATTCCTGATAATCGACGTATCCGTCGAGGGACAGGTTCATTCCGAAGACGAGCTTGGCCATGCTGCTAGATCCCAACCGAGGCCTTCACAATAGCACGAGGCAACAGCACACCGCTTGTGACCAATGGGCAGACTCGCTCTTGCCTCCCAAACTCCATTCGCGCCTGGATCTCACCCGCGAACGTCGAGCCGTTGGCCCCGGGCCCGTTGGAAACATCGCCCATAGCGTTCGTTCTTCCCCTTCCTAACAAACAGTTTGATCATTCGGTCAGATCAGTTATTAGTTTCGGAAACGCCTGGGAAGCGGACAAGAATGAAGGGGAATTTCACGGTCACCGCCACATCTGCCCCGTCTGAAGCCGGGCGATGCCCTCCTTGCCGCAGCCAAGCGTTTTCACCCTCCATCTGTCGTGCGGCTGCGGGCCGCCGCCGGCGAGGGCCGCCACCGATGGCTTTCCGGCCGGAAGGCGCGGGCAAGCCATCAAACCCACCTCGATGTCAGTTCGGAGACAGTCAATGGCACGTTTGATAACGACGGCGGCTCTTGCCGTCGGGCTTGCGCTTTCGTCGCTTCCGGCGCGGGCGGATGTCACGCTCGAACTCCCCTCCTACCAGCTCCAGCAGGGCTTCGGCGCTTGGTGGCGTGCGGCCGCGTCCGCATTCGAGGCCGAGCATCCCGGCGTGAAGATCAACCTGATCGACGTGCCCTTCGGCGATCACCACAAGCAGCTCACAACGCGGCTGATCGCCGGCAACCCGCCGGATCTGCTGCATATCTCGGCGCGCTATTTCTACAGCTTCGCCGACGAGGGCCTGCTGGAGCCGCTGGACGACTATCTCGCCTCGGCGGGCTGGAAGGAATCCGACTTCATTCCCGGCCAGGCCGACATGCGCCGCAACGGCCACATCTACGCCCAGCTCCTGCTCGGCTATTCCTACGGCCTGTATTATAACGCCGAAATGCTGGAAAAGGCGGGCGTGGCTGTCCCGACCGACATCACGTCCATGATGGATGCAGCCAAGAAGCTGACCGTCGATCGTGACGGCGACGGCCGCGCCGACCAGTTCGGCCTGCTGTGGCCAACTGCCAACACCAATGCCAGCTACATCTACCTCACCTACATGCTGACCGGTCTCGGCAAGGACTGGGTCGGCACCGACGGCAAGCTGGTGTCGCGTGACGACCTGCGCGCCGCCGTGGCCAAGGTCGACGAGCTGCTCGCCATGGGCGCCACGCCTCCGGGACTGGACGTCAATCCCGCGCGCCAGATGTTCTGGCAGGGCGACGCGGCGATGTACATCGACGGAAGCTGGGCAGTGGCCGACCGCGAGCGGGCGGCCGAGCAAGTTAAGAACCATTATGCGGTGGCACCGGTGCCCCTCAAGGGCGAAGCCGGCGGCCCGTCCAACGTGCTCGCCGTTCCGGCCGGGCTGCCGGACGACCGGCGCAAGGCCGCGCTCGACTTCGTCGCCTTCGTGTCGTCGAAGCACTGGCAGGAAGAATATGCGCTGATCTCCGGCAACCCGCCGGCACGGCTCGGCTCGATCACGCCGGCCGCCTACGAGAAGTGGAAGGAACTGCCGATCTTCGAGAAGTCCGCCGCCGAATATCGCGGCTCGTTCATGCCGCGCGGCCTGGAAGGCAAGTTCAGCGACGTCGACCGCATCGTACGCGACGCCATCACAGCCATGGTCAGCAAGCAGATGACGGCCGAGCAGGCGGCTGACGCGATCCACGACCAGATGTCGGCGCTGTTCTAGGAATCGTGCGATGACCAGAGCCCCCGGCCCGACCTTCATTCCGCCCGTCGACAGCCGGGGGCTTGCTGGATGACCACGCAGCCCATCCGCATCGTCCAGCTCACGGACCTGCATTTCCGGGGAGCGATCCCCGGAACCAGCGAGATCGCGACCCGGCGCTCGCGCCACGTCGGAGCGTTGCTCGACCGGTTCGAGGCGCTTCTGCCCGAGCTGAAGCCGGACTTTCTCGCGATCACGGGCGACCTGCTGCATGCGCCCTACGGGCTCTATCGCGGCGCAAATCCGTTCGCGATGGAGATCTTCGGCGACGCGGTCGTCGCCGATTATCGCGCGCTCAAGGCGCGCTTCGATAAATGGGGCATTCCCTACCTCACCATGCCCGGCAATCACGACGAGATGGGGCGCTTCGCTTCCGTCTTCGACGCGCCGCCGGAAACCTGCATCAACGGCTATCGCATCATTGCATTCCACGACCGCGAGGGGCCGGGCAACGTGCCGTTCCGTGGAACGGCCGAACGCGAGAGGTTGCGCGCGAGCCTGAGCGACACCGATCCCCGCCCGCAGATCCATCTGCAGCACTACGTCATGCACCCGCAGGTGGAGCATCCCTACCCGCACAATTACGGCGATAGCGCCGAACTCCTCGGCATGCTGGCGCAATCCGACCGTGTGCGGCTTTCGCTTGCAGGGCATTTCCACCCCGGCAGCACGCCGACCCCGCTCGGCAATACGCTCCATTTCATCGGACGCGCGGTCTGCGAGGCGCCGCATCCAGTCACGGTGATCGACATCGACGCACAGGGCCGCGTCGCGACCCGCGAGGTCCATCTTGCAGGCGCCGGGAACGAAGCCGTGCCCGCGACGCACGTTGCCATGGTTTCGCGCGAGACCTTCCTGCCGTCCGGCGCCGACCCGTTCGACGCCGGGGCCGTGAAGGTGCCCGCGGCCCTCGCCCGGCTGCCGGCCGGCGCGCTGCTGATCGGCACCTCGGATCTCGGGCATCCGTCGCTGGCGGGCATGGGCTGGCCGGAGCTCGCCGATTGGCACGACCGGCTGCATCTCGTCCTGTCGGAGCGCGGTGTCGTGCTCGACGGGCTCTACTACACCAGCCGTCATCCGAGCGGGGACCCGGCCGGCGCCGCGCTGCCGCGCATCGCGATCCGCCCCGACCAGTCGCTGCTCGACCGGGTCGAGCGGGATTTCGGGCTCGTCGGCCATGCCTACACCACCTCCAGCCACTGACGCGGCGATCGCAGGACAGCCGCCGGTGACGGCGCAAACCGCCGGCAGGGCCATTCGACCTTGTGGGTGCTGGGTAAGTGCGGCAGCCGTGATAGTGTCGCGACGCAAGACCGTTCGCCACGGCGGGACCAAATGGACGACCGACAGGACAAGACGATGGAAACCGGCACATTGAGCGCCCGCGAGAAGGTGCTCCAGCGGAGGCAGCAGGTACATGCCGCGATCCGCGAGGCGGCGATCGAGGAATTCTCGGCCAAGGGTCTCGCTGGAGCTTCGACGCAATCCATCGCCCAGCGTGCGGGGCTGACCAAGCCACAGCTCCATTACTACATCTCCAGCAAGGAGGAGCTCTACGAGGATGTGCTGGTCGGCATCCTCGAGGAGTGGAAGGAGATCTTCATGAGCGCCTCTGCCGGCGAGAGCCCTGCGGAGGTGATCTGCGCCTATATCGAGAAGAAGCTCGAATACGGGCAGAAGAACCCGAAGGCCTCGCGGCTATTCGGTGCCGAGATCGCCAGCGGCGCACCCTATCTGCGGCGCTATTGGGACGAATACCACGCCTCGACCCGCGAGACGGGCGACCTCATCCGGTCATGGATCGACAAGGGTCTGATCCGTCCGGTCGATCCGCTGCTGTTTCAGATCCACATCTGGGCCGTGACGCAGCATTATGCCGACTTCGACCTGCAGGTTCGCAACGTGATGCAGATCGGCGCCGATCAGGAGGTCGACCTGGACCACATCAAGAAGGAAGTCTGCTCGCTGTTCCTGCGCGCCTGCGGCCTCGAATGAGATGACGGGCCGGGGGCCGTGAGGCTACGGCCGACTGCGTCGCGGTCTCAGTGGTTGTGGCGCGGTGGCGTGCGCCCCACGCCGCGAAACTGGTCGGCCCCGTCTATGACGGCCCCATCGGCGAGCTGTGTCACGGTCCGGCGATAGAGCTGCTGCCAGGGTGTGGCGTCTGCCGGCACCGCGGGAATCCCGTCGCGCTTGCGCCGCTCGATCTCGGCCTCGTCCACCAGCATGTCGCAGCGGCCGCGGTTGAAGTCGATGCGGATCGTATCGCCGCTCCGCAACCAGGCCAGCCCGCCGCCAACCGCGCTTTCGGGCGAGGCGTTGAGGATGGACGGGCTGTCGGCGGTGCCGGACTGGCGGCCGTCGCCGATCGTGGGCAGGCTGGTGATGCCCCGTTTCAGAAGCGCGTCCGGCGGTTGCATGTTGACGACCTCGGCCGAGCCAGGCCAGCCGACCGGGCCCGCGCCGCGGATGACCAGGATCGTGTTCTCGTCGATGCCCAAGGCGGGGTCGTTGATGCGGGCGTGGTAGTCCTCCGAGCCGTCGAAGACGACCGCCCTGCCCTCGAACACGCCCTCATGCCCCGGCCGGCGCAGGTAGCGCCCGCGGAACTCCTCCGACACGACGCTCATCTTCATGATGGCGAAATCGAACAGATTGCCTTTGAGCACAAGGAAGCCGGCGCGCTCCCTCAGCGGCTCGGCGAACGGGCGGATCACCTCGCGATCGCGCGCCTGACGCCCTTCCAGGTTCTCTCCCACCGTGCGGCCGGTCACGGTGCGGCAGTCCGGCTCCAGCAGCCCGTTCTGCAACAGCTCCCACATCACGGCCGGTATGCCGCCGGCGCGGTGAAAACGCTCGCCCAGATAGGCGCCCGCCGGCTGCACGTTGGCCAGCAGCGGGATGTCGTAGCCATAGGTCTGCCAGTCTTCGGGGGTGAGCTCGACGCCGGCATGGCGAGCCATTGCAGCCAGATGCGGCTGAGCGTTGGTCGAGCCGCCGATTGCGGAATTGACGCGGATCGCGTTGATGAAGGCCGCCCGCGTCATCACGTCGGACGGCTTGATGTCCTCCCAGACGAGTTCGACCGCCCGCCGGCCGGTGCGGTAAGCCATCTGGCCGCGCTCGCGATAGGCGGCCGGTATGAGGGCGCAACCGGTCAGCGACATGCCGAGCGCCTCGGCCATGGCGTTCATGGTCGACGCCGTGCCCATCGTGTTGCAATGGCCGACGGAGGGAGCGGAATCCAGCGCGGCCTGGAGGAATTCCTCGCGGCCGATCTCGCCGGCTGCGAATTTGCGGCGCATCCGCCAGATCACCGTGCCGGAGCCGACGAGATCGCCCTCGTGCCAGCCGTCGAGCATCGGCCCGCCGGACAGGACGATCGCCGGGATGTCGACCGTGCTCGCCGCCATCAGCGCCGAGGGCGTGGTCTTGTCGCAGCCGGTCGTCAGCACGACGCCGTCGAGCGGATAGCCGTAGAGAACCTCGACGAGGCCGAGATAGGCAAGATTGCGGTCGAGCGCGGCGGTCGGGCGCTTGCAGTTCTCGAAGATCGGATGCGTCGGAAAGACGATCGGGATGCCGCCGGCGTCGCGGATGCCGTCGCGCACGCGCGAGACCAGTTCCACATGCACGCGGTTGCACGGCGTGAGATCGCTGCCCGACTGGGCGATGCCGATCACCGGCTTGCCTGAGCGCAGCTCCTCCGGCGTCACGCCGTAGTTCATGAAGCGCTCGAGATAGAGCGCCGTCATGTCGAGATGGTCGGGATTGTCGAACCAGTCCTGTGAGCGCAGCCGGCGTCCGTTTCGCGTATCCGTCATTCTAGCCTCGTCAGATCAACTTTCGCTGCGCCAGGTTTGCGATGAGGGCGCCGATGCCGAAGGTCCATTCGGGGCAGGCGTCGGAGAGGGCGACGCGGTTGACGAGGCGGCCGAGCCGGGGCGAGGCGATCTCGACCCGGTCGCCGACCTTGTGGGTGAAGCCCAGCCCCGGCCCCAGCCTGTCCTCCACCGGCGCGAACATGGTGCCCAGGAACAGCACCGCCCCGTCCGGATACTGGTGGTTGCGGTTCATGAGTTGCCCGACCAGGTCGGCCGGCGTGCGGCTGATCGCGCGCATGGCGCTGATGCCCGACATGCGAAAACCGTCCTCGCCCTCGACCAGCAGCGAGAGCTCCAGCGCCTCGACGTCCTCCAGCCCGAAGCCGGCGTCGAACAGGCGGATGAACGGGCCGATGGCGCAGGAGGCGTTGTTGTCCTTGGCCTTGGACAAGAGCAGCGCCGAGCGCCCCTCGAAATCGCGCAAATTGACGTCGTTGCCGAGCGTGGCGCCGACGATGGCGCCCTTGGAGGTGACGGCCAGCACCACCTCCGGCTCGGGATTGTTCCATTCCGACTTCGGGTGGATGCCGATCGCCTCGCCGCAGCCGACGCTCGACATGGGCTGGGCCTTGGTGAAGATCTCGGCGTCGGGGCCGATGCCGACCTCCAGATATTGCGACCACAGGCCCATGTCCTGCAGCAGCGCCTTCACCTTCGCCGCCTCGCCGGAGCCGGCGCGCAGGTTCTTCAGCGTGTCGCCGAGGATGGGCGCCAGCCGCTCGCGGATCTCCTGCGCCCGCGTCGGGCTGCCCTTGGCCTGCTCCTCGACGACGCGCTCCAGCATGCTGCCGGCAAACGTCACGCCCGCCGCCTTGACGGCCTGAAGGTCGACCGGCGCGAGCAGGCGGCCGCCTCTGCCGGCGAGGAAATCGTCGAGGGAGCCGAGCCGCGCGAGATCACCAGCGCCCGCCAGCCCGGCGGCGAGTCCGGGCCGCTCCAGCAGGGCCGACAGGGTCGGGGCCAGCGGCGTCAGGTCGAACAGATC
>JAFKJY010000111.1 GCA_017305835.1 Hyphomicrobiales bacterium | reverse complement strand
TCGATGGCTTTCGATGGAGACCTGATCGTTCTGGACGATCCGGAGGCACTGCGCGATCCGAAATCCTTGTTCGCGACCGCGCCGCGTCTGCCCGGGCGGGTGTCCTGGACGCTGGAAGCGGAATCTCCGATACACGGCGGCCTGCCGGCGGGTGACGGCATCCAGACCATGTATGGCCGGGATTTCTCGCTCGGCCACTTCAACCAGCACGGCCGGGCGCGCGGCGAGATCCGTATCGGTAGCGAGAGTTGGCCCATTGACGGGCATGGTTGGCGCGATCACTCGTGGGGGTCACGCTACTGGCAAGCGATCTGGTTCTATCGTCTCTTCATTGCTAATTTCCCGGATGGCGACGGGCTGATGCTGCTGAAGATCGCCGACCGTGCCGGCCGCGTGCGTCGCGAAGGCGTGCTTCTGGTCGATGGCCTCTACGAGGAGATCCTCGACCTCGAAGTATCGACCGAATGGACGGCGAAACAGGATCCGGCCATGGTGCGGCTCGGTGTGATGACCAGCCGGCGCAAGGCTTCGGTCACCGGCGAGGTGCTGCGCCTTGCTCCCCTTCGGAACCGGCGCGAAGCCGATGGCCGCACGCTGACATCACGCATCGCCGAATGCTTCACCCGCTTCGACTGGGACGGAAGAAAAGGCTACGGCATCACCGAATATATAGAGCGGATCGAGGATGGGCAGCTCGTCGGTTATCCCCTCTGAAGGTCTGATGAGGCAGGCGATGGGTCGTAAAGTGTCGCCGTTGTGATTCTCGAGAAGGCCTCGTTAGGACTACGAGAGCGGCGTCGCCGTCGGCTCCGACCAATCGCTCAGTACAAGAGATCGATGCGCGGACGGCTTCGAAGGGCAGGCAGGCATTCCTACAGCATCGCCACG
The DNA here is from genome assembly GCA_017305835.1 of Hyphomicrobiales bacterium. Taxonomy (GTDB): domain Bacteria; phylum Pseudomonadota; class Alphaproteobacteria; order Rhizobiales; family Rhizobiaceae; genus RCIO01. The sequence goes on along the minus strand of JAFKJY010000111.1, from coordinate 27,828 downwards.
ATTTTCCCGGCCGTCAGCTTGGCTGAAAATGGATTCTGGCCGGTGACGAGGCGGCTGTCCGACGCCGGCGACGACCTCCTCCCATCAGGCGAAGCCGGTGACACGCTTGCCGGCCACCAGCGGCGTTCCGTCGCCGAGCCTGATGTTGAGGAGGTCGCAATAGCCGTGGCAGACCGACGCAACGATGCCGCCGCGCTCCCAGATGGTGCGGGCCAGCGCCTGCAAACCGGCATCGTCCGGGAAATCCCACGTCACCGCATTGGCCGCCCGTGAAATAGATCGCGTCGATTGCGCGGCGTCGATCTCGTCCTTCGGTACCGTTTCCTAGGCGTCCGCGATGCGGATACCATGTCAGGCGTTCCCGCTTCCGGTCCACGGGCGAGCGTCGGGGGCGAAGGAAAGAGGCAGATGCAGACAATCCTCGGCGCTTCCGGGCAGATCGGGCACGAGCTGGCAGTCCACCTCAGGCGCGACTTCACCGACGACATCCGCCTGGTGAGCAGGAACCCGAAGAAGGTGAACGACGGCGACCAACTGCACCGGGCGGACCTGCTCGACGCCGGGGACACGCTGCGGGCGGTCGAAGGCTCCGACATCGTCTACCTGACCGCCGGGCTGCCGATGGATACGCGGCTCTGGGTCGAGCAATGGCCGGCGATCATGAGGAACACGATCGCGGCCTGCGCCGCGCATGGCGCGCGGCTGGTGTTCTTCGACAACACCTACATGTATCCGCAGACCGCCGCGCCGCAGACGGAAGGCACCGCATTCCGTCCGCATGGCGAGAAGGGCCGCGTCCGCGCCGCGATCGCCACCGAACTGCTGGCGGCGATGGCGCAGGAGCGCGTCACCGCCATGATCTGCAGGGCGCCCGAATTCTACGGGCCGGGCAAGACCCAGAGCATCACCAACAGCGCCATCATCGAACCCCTGGTCCAAGGGAAGGCCGCGAGGGTGTTCCTGCGCGACGACACGCTGCGCAGCCTGATCTACACGCCGGACGCGAGCCGGGCCATGGCGCTCCTGGGCAACACGCCCGACGCCTACGGCCAGACCTGGCACCTGCCCTGCGACGACGACCGCCTGACCTACCGCGCGTTCATCGAGCTCGCTGCCGAGCAGTTCGGCACGGCTCCCCGATACCGGGTGCTCGAGCGCTGGCAGTTGCGGCTGGCGGGGCTGTTCAGCGGGACCATCCGCGATGCCGCCGAACTGCTGCCGCGCTACGAGAGCGACAACATCTTCGTCTCGGACAAGTTCAAGGCGCGGTTCCCGGACTTCCGCGTCACGACGTTCCGCGAAGGCCTGGCCTCCATCCGGGACGAGCATCTTGCCGCGAGCGGGAGCGCGGCTGGCAGGTGAGGGCGGGAATGCGCTCGTTTCGCGCCGGGAGGGGAAGGACGTTCGACGCCTGAGGGCCTGGCCGCGCTTCGATTGCGACCGTGTGCAGGCCTCCGGCTACAGCGACGCCGCCATCCTTTCGATCGCCTCGGCCAGGAGGGGGCGGGGACAACCGAAGTTCAGGCGGACGAACTGGCCGTAGGCGGCGCCGAAATCCGCGCCGGCGCTCAGGCCGACGCGGGCCTTGTGCAGGAAATGCTCGTGCGGGTCGGCAAGACCGAGGGCGGTGCAGTCGAGCCAGGCCAGGAAGGTCGCCTGCGGCTTCTCCATCCTGATGCCCGGCAGTTCGGAGCGCAGGGCCTCGACCAGCCAGTCGCGGTTGGACTGGAGATAGGCCAGCATCTCCGCTTTCCACCGGCCGCCGTCGCGGAAGGCGGCCAGTGCCGCCTCCAGCCCGAAGACGTTCACGCTGTCGACGAGGCCGAGCCGCGCGCCGTCGAAGCGCTCGCGCAGCACCCTGTTCGGAACGATCGCGAAGGCGGCCTTCAGGCCGGCTATGTTGTAGGTCTTGGCCGCCGACATCAGCGTTATCGTGCGCTGCTCCACCGAGCTGTCGAGGGACGCGATCGGGACGTGCCGGTTGCCGTCGAACAGGAGCTCGCAATGGATTTCGTCGGAAATGATCGGGCGGTCGCCCGTGGCGGCGGCGAGGTCGGCCAGCTCCGAACGGCCGTAGACCTTGCCGGTGGGGTTGTGCGGGTTGCACAAAAGCACGGCGTCGGCGCGCGCCAGCGCGGCCGTCTGGTCGGCGAAGGGGACGTCGACCGGCAGGTGCACGGCCTGCAGGTTCCAGTGCGCCGGCGCCTTGCGGATCGGCGCATAGATCGGCGACTGGATGGCGAGCGCCTGGCCGGGCTCCAGCAATGCCCTGATCGCCATGTTGAAGCCGGGCTCGACGCCGGGCAGGAACACCACGTCCTCGGGCCGGATGGACCAGCCGTAATTCCGCGCCATGTCCTCCACGATCCGCTCGCGCAGCTCCGGCCGCGCGACGCAGTAGCCGAAGACCGGGTGCGCCAGCCGCTCGGCCAGCGCGGCGACGATCTCGGGTGCGGCCGCGAAATCCATGTCCGCGACCCAGAGCGGCAGCACGTCCCCGGGATACCTGCTCCATTTGGAGCTGCCGGTGCCGCGCCGGTCGATGACCTCGCCGAAGTCGCGGGCCATCAGAGACCCTTGATCGCGCCGCCGTCGACGCGGATCATGCCGCCGGTCACGTAGCTCGCCTGCCGGCTGGCGAGGAACGCGACGACCGCGCCGAACTCCTCGGGGCGGCCGTAGCGGCCGGCGGGGATCTCGGCCTCGGAGGCGGCGCGGACGTCGGCCGCGGACATGCCCGTCCGCGTCGACTTCACCTGGTCGAGCTCGCGCACGCGGTCGGTCTCGATGCGACCGGGCAGCACCATGTTGACGGTGACGCCGTATTTCGCCACTTCGCCCGCCAGCGTCTTCGACCAGCCGGCGATCGCGCCGCGCACGCCGTTCGAGAGCGCGAGGCCGGGGATGGGCTGCACCACGCCGGACGAGCCGACGGTGATGATGCGGCCCCAGCGCCGCTCGATCATCGCGGGCAGGAGCGCGTCGGTCAGGGAAAACAGCGAGGCGGCCATCGCCTCGAACGCCGCCGTCCAGTTGGCCGCGCTTTCGCCCTTGGCCGGCCCGGCCTTCGGCCCGCCGGTATTGTTCACCAGTATGTCGACGCCGCCGCGCGCCAGCACGGCCTCGGCGAGCGCGGCGACGGACCGCGGGTCGGCGAGGTCGACCGGAAACGTCGAGCTGCGCGAGGCGCCCAGCACCTCGACGCCCTCGGCCGCGAGTGCGGCGGCGATCGCGCCGCCCAGACCGCGGCTGGCGCCCAGGACGAGCGCGCGCTTTCCGCTGATGCCGAGATCCACTATCCGATCTCCCCGAGCCTTCTGGTCTGGCGCGCGATGAGGCGCTCGACCTCCTCGACGGCGCGCGGCGCGAGCTTCGCGCCCGGCCGCCGCTGCGTGTCGCCGGCGATCGCGCCGCGCCTGGCCAGTACATGCTTGCGGACGGCCAGGCCGATGCCCGGCTGCTGCTCGTAGCGCACCAGCGGCAGATAGGCGTCGAAGACGTCCTGGGCGCGGTCGAGGTCGCCGCCGGCGGCGAGGCGGACGACGTCCACCATCATCTCGGGATAGCCGAACCCGGTCATCGCGCCGTCGGCGCCGCGCGCCATCTCCTCGGGCAGGAACAGGCCGCCATTGCCGCACAGTATGCTGATGCGGCGACGACCCTTGGCCTCGGCCGCGCGCAATTCCGAGATCTTGGCGAGGCCGGGCCAGTCCTCGTGCTTGAGCATCACGACGGACGGGCAGGCCTCGACGATGCGGCCGATGACCGACGGCGCGATGGTGACGCCGGTCACCAGCGGGAAATCCTGAAGAACCACCGGTACGTCGGCCCCGAGCGTCTCCACGACCTGCGCGTAGTAGGCCGCGATCTGGTCGTCGGTCTTGAGGCTTCCGGGCGGGGCGACCATCACGCCGGCGGCGCCGAGGTCCATCACCGCCTTCGTCAGCTCGCCGATGGCGGCGAGGCCGGGCGCGGAGACGCCCACAACCACCGGCCGGCCGGAGGCGCGCGCGATGGTGCGGCGGGCGACCTCGACCGCCTCGGCCTGGGTGAGCTTCGGGGCCTCGCCCATCATGCCGAGGATGGTCAGCCCGTCGGCGCCCTTGTCGAAATAGAAGTCGACCATGGTGTCGACGCTGCGCATGTCGACGGCCATCGTCTCGGTGAAAGGCGTGACGGCTATCACGAAGACGCCCCGGCTTTCGGCATTTATCAGCGGCACTCTCGTTCTCCCGATCGTTTTTCCTGCGACTGGCCCGGCTTCAGAACCAGCGCGATGTCCCGCGCGCCACGTAGCGGCCGTCGCCGGCCTTATTGACGACATCGGCGCCGTCCCATGCAAGCCTGCCGCCGACATAGGTGCGCGCGACCTTGCAGTCGAAGACGGCGCCGTGGAACGGGCTCCACCTCAGCTCGTCATGCGCCTTGCCTTCGTCCCATTCGGCCGGCTCGGGCGACAGGACGACGAGATCGGCATCGGCGCCTGGCACGATCCCGCCCTTCCTCGGCCACAGGCCGAAGAACCTGGCGGGACGCGCCGACAGCATTTCCGCGGTGAGCCGCGCCGCGTCCAGGCCCCGCCGGGCGGCGCCCGTGAAGAAGGCGGGCAGCAGCGTCTCCAGCCCCGGCACGCCGGCGCCGGCGTCGAAGATCGAAGGGGTCAGCTTGTTGTCGACCGGCCAGCTCGAATGGTCGGAGCTGACGAAGGCGACGCGCTCCTCGACGACGGCCCGCCACAGGGCCTCGATCTGGCCGGGGCGGATCGGCGGGTTGACCTTCATCCGGGCGCCGAGCCTGGCGCCGTCGAGATCCGGGTCGAACCAGAGGTAGTGGATGCAGAGCTCGCCGGTCGCGCGGTAGCCGTCGCGCCGGTAGTTCTCCACCAGGTCGAAGCCGCGCCCGGAGGTGAGGTGGACGATGTGGGCGTGCGCCTCGCTCATCGCCCCGAGCTCGAGGAAGTGCGCCGTCGAGGCCTGCTCGGCCGCGAGCGGCCGGCTGGAGGAGTGGGCCTCGATGCCGTTGCGGCCGGCCTTCCTGGCCTGGGCCATGCGGGCGAGGACGATCTCCTGATCCTCGTTGTGGATGCCGACGGGCACGTCGCCGGGGGCAAGCGCCTCCATCAGGTCGAGGATCTGGTCCGCCGCGATGCGGGGAAACCGGGTCGGGCTGCTCTCGAAGCCGGAGACCTTGAACGCGGCGATGCCCGCCTCGATCAGGGGCAGGATGTCCGCGGTGGTCTGGCCCGGCATGATGGTGCCGTACAGCGCGACGTCGGCATGGGCATGCGCCGCGATCGCCGCCTTCTTCTCCTCCAGCCGCGCGACGGTGTTGAGCGGCGCGGGGTTGTCGTAGGGCATGTCGACGATGGTGGTCACGCCGCCGGCGACGGCCGAGCGCGTGGTGGATTCGATGCCGGGGAGGCCGCGGTAGCTGCCGGCATGCGTCTGGCCGTCGACGATGCCCGGCAGGACGTAGCCGGCGCCGGCGTCGAAGACCTGCGCGGCCGCAGGCGGCGCGCCTTCGCCCACGGCGGCGATCATGCCGTCCCGCATCGCCACCCAGCCCCGCTCGATCGTCGCGCCGGGGGTGACGACGGTGCCCAGAACCACTGTATCCATGTTCAACGCGCCCTCGTCCGGTAGGCCAGGCCGAGATTGGTGCAGGCGAGCGCGACGCCGGCCTGCACGGGGTCCACGATCGGCAGCCCGAGCTCGGCCTCCATGGCCTGCCGATAGGCGCCGAGACCGGCGCAGCCGAGGATGACGACGTCCGCGCCGTCCTCGTCGCGGAGCAGGCGGCCGGTCCGCGCGACCGTGTCCACCACGTCGTTGGCCATCAGCTCGGGGATCGTCATGTCGATCGAGCGGTCGCCGGCCAGCCGGCCGTCCAGCCGCAGCGCCTTCAAATAGCGTAGGTGCCGGCCGATCGAGGACGGGCCGAGCGAGACGATGCCGAAGCGCCGCCCCAGGCCGAGCGCGGCCAGATAGGCCGATTCGGCGATGCCCGCGACCGGCCGGACGGTGGCCCGCCGCACGCGGTCGATTCCCGGATCGGAGAAACAGGCGACGACGAACGCGTCCGCATCGCTTTCGGCGACGGCCTCCTCCAGCAGCGGCACGACCATCTCCACATGCGCGTCGGTCTCGATGCCGGGTGGACCCTTCTCCAGCTCGACGCAGCGGATCTCGTGGCTGGTCATGCGCTTCACGACGCCGAGGCAGTCCTCCATCGACCGCGTGACGGAGGGCGAGCTGTTCGGATTTATGACGAGGATCGAGGCCAAGACGCACCGCTTTTAGATATTCCACGTAATATACTAATGGATACGCTGCGTCAAAGTGCTATGTCTGCCCTGGCACAAACGCAGGCCCCGGCGTGGTCGGTCCGAGCCCGCGCACGAAGGCGAAACATGGAGCAGGCATTGGATATTCCCAGCCCGGTCGGTCGCCGTCAGTCGCTGACGGAGCAGGCCTATGCGGAACTGCGGCGGCGCATCATCACGGGCCAGATGGCGCCCGGCCTGGAAATGTCGGAGCTGGAGCTCGCCGAGGAGCTCTCGATGAGCAAGACGCCGGTGCGCGAGGCGCTTGCCCGGCTCGGGCTGGAAGGGCTGGTCGAGGCGTTTCCCCGCCGCGGCTACCGGGTGACGGCGGTGACGGTCAAGGACATGAACGACCTGTTCGCCATCCGCTCGATGCTGGAGGGAACCGCCGCGTCCATGGCCGCGGTGAACATGACCGACACGGAGCTCGACCGCCTGGAGGCGCTGGCCGACGCGAGCTACGTGCAGGGGCAGAACACGAGCGTGCAGAGTTTCGTCGAGACCAACGAGAACTTCCATTCCGCCATCGCGCAGGGATCCCGCAACCCGAGGCTCTACGGCCTCGTGATGAGCCATCTCGAGGAGTGCGCCCGCTTCTTCTACATGGGCGCGCAGATGCGCGACGTGAACCCGGAGACGCTGGCCGACCATCACCGCATCGTCGACGTGCTGCGCAGGCGCGATCCCGAGCAGGCGCGGCTGGCGATGGTCGAGCACAACGAGAACACGAGGCGCGGGCTGCTCAGCAAGCTGATCGAGCAGGGGAGCGCCGCGCTCACGCTGTGAGTCCCGTTCAGGCGGCGACCGGCAGGTCCTCGTCCCATACCTGCACGACGTGGCCGGGGCCGGCCTCGAAATAACGGCGCACGGGCGGCACGAAGTCCGGCGGGCGCACCGGGCTCTTGAGTTCGCCCGCGGGCACGGCGTTGCGCTGGTGGCGGCGGGCCGGGTCGGCGATCGGAACCGCCGCCATGAGCCGCTGGGTGTAGGGATGCCGCGGATCGCCGAAGACGGCGGCCCTCGGCCCCATCTCGACGATCTCGCCGAGATACATGACCGCAACCCGGTGGCTCACGCGCTCGACCACGGCCATGTCGTGCGAGATGAAGAGATAGCCGAGCTTGAGCCTGTCCTGCAGCTCCAGCATCAGGTTGATGACCTGCGCCTTCACCGACACGTCGAGCGCCGACACGGCCTCGTCGGCCACGATCAGGCTCGGGCTCAAGGCCAGCGCGCGGGCGATCGCGACCCGCTGGCGCTGGCCGCCGGAGAATTCGTGCGGAAAGCGGCCCGCCATGTCGGCCGCGAGCCCGACCCGTTCGAGCAGCGCGGCCACCTTCCGCCTGGCGCCGGCCGCGTCGTCGATGCCGTGGCTCAGCAGCGGCTCGGCGATCGCGTCGCCGACCCGCATGCGCGGGTTGAGGCTGGAGAACGGATCCTGGAAGATCATCTGCATGCGCCGCCGCCGCGCCGTCAGCGCGCGCTTGGGCATGGCGAGCACGTCCTCGCCCTCGATCCGGATCGAGCCGCTGGTCGGCGTCACCAGCCGCAGCACGGAGCGTCCCGTCGTCGACTTGCCGCAGCCCGATTCGCCGACGAGCGCCAGCGTCTCGCCGGGCTGCAGGTCGAAGCTGACGTTCTCGACGGCATGGACGCGGCCCGCCACCTTGCCGAACAGGCCGGTCCTGATGTCGAAGCGGGTGACGAGGTTCTCGACCTGGAGCACCGGCGTCCCCCTGACCACGGTGTCGTGCCCGGCGGCCGGCGCTGTGGTGCGGCCGGTCTCGACGTCGACGATCGGGAAGGGCTCGGGATAGGGCTTGTCGCGCATCGCGCCGAGCTGCGGGACGGCCGACAGCAGCGCGCGCGTATAGGGCTGCCGCGAGCGGGCGAAGATGGCCGTCGTGTCGTCGCTCTCCAGGGCGCGGGAGCGGAACATGACGACCGTGCGGTCGGCGATCTCGGCGACCACGCCCATGTCGTGCGTGATGAACAGCACCCCCATCTGCTCCTCGCGCTGCAATTCCTTGATCAGGTCGAGGATCTGCGCCTGGATGGTCACGTCGAGCGCGGTCGTGGGCTCGTCGGCGATGAGGAGCTTGGGACGGCAGACGAGCGCCATGGCGATCATCACCCGTTGCAGCATGCCGCCGGACAGCTCGTGCGGGTATTCGCCGAAGCGCCGCGCCGCGGCCGGGATCCTGACCCGGTCGAGCATGCGGATCGCCTCCGCCCCGGCGGCCGCGCGCGACAGGCCGCGGTGGCGCATCAGCGGCTCGCTGATCTGCCGGCCAACGGTCAGCACCGGGTTGAGGCTCGTCATCGGCTCCTGGAAGATCATGCCGATCTCGTTGCCGCGGACCGCCTGCATCCCGGCTTCCGGCAGCGTGAGGAGGTCCCGGCCTTCGAGCAGGACGCGGCCGCTGACGCGGCTGCTTTTTGCCGGCAGCAGGCGCATGATCGACAGCGCGGTGACGCTCTTGCCCGAGCCCGACTCGCCGACGATCGCGACGGTCTCGTCGCGGTCGACGGAAAGGCTCACGTCGTTGACGACCGTGTTCCAGACGCCATCGCGGCGCAGCGCCGTCGTCAGATGCTCAACCGAGAGTATGGCCACAAGAAAATTCCTCGAACGAGCCCAAATTTAGCATGGGGGCGACGTCATGCGCCAATCTGATATGCTACAAGATATTCCAGATAGCCGCTCCGAGTCCACGATGCACGACACCATCCGCAGCAGGGCGCTGCTGACCCCGCAAGAGCTGCACGCGCTGATGACGTCCGGCCGGGACGTGATCGTCCTCGCCGTCCAGTCGATCAATCCATACACCGGCAAGCCGTCGATCCGCGACGTCCGCGTCCCGGGCGCGATCGACACGGAGGCTTACACGGATTTCCAGTCGCCGGGTTCGCCCGCGGCCGGCCAGCGGCCGCTGCCGGCGATCGCCGACCTGCAGGCGGCGGCGCGCCGCTGGGGCCTGCGGCCGGAGGCGACCATCGTCGTCTACGACAGCGACCGCAGCATGACGGCCGCGCGGGCATGGTGGGTGCTGCGCTGGGCCGGCCTGCCGGACGTGCGCGTGCTCGACGGCGGCATGCCGGCATGGCTGGCGGCCGGGCTGCCGGTGTCGCGCGAGGCGCCCCGTCCGGCGCCGGGCGACATCGAGCTGTCGCCGGGCCACATGCCCGAGCTCGACGCCGACGCGGCGCAGCGCATGGCCCGCGAGGGCGTGCTGCTCGATGCCCGCATCCGCCCGAACTACATCGGCGGCCCCTCGGCCGAGGGCGCGCCGCCGCGCGGGCACATCCCGGGCGCCATCGGCGCGCCGGCGCCCGACAACGTCACCGACTACGGCAACTTCGCCGACAGCGACGTGCTGGCGGAGATGTATCGCGCGCTCGGGGCTGACGGCTCGCGGCCGATCGGCGTCTATTGCGGCGCCGGCATGTCCGCGGCGCACTCCGTCCTGGCGCTCGCGGCGATCGGGCTGGAAGCAGCGATGTATCCCGGCTCGTGGTCGCAATGGTCGAACGATCCGGCGAGGCCGGTCGCGCGGGGAGGCAGGCCCGGCTGAACGACAGGCGCGGGGATCGCCGGAAAACCGGGATTCTTCCCCGTTGCGCAACTAGAATATTTCGTAGAATATTAGATGCAGCGCCGCCTTGTGAATGCTCTGGCCACCGAGATGGGCGCGCGTGGTCGGCCGGATGACGTCACGCGCCAAAACGCGAAAGGGTTCTCGATGAAGCTTCTCAGGTTTCTTGCATCCGCAGCCCTGATGCTGCCGCTTCTCACCGGCGTGGCGCACAGCCAGGCCAACGATCCGACGAAGACGCTCGTGATCGCCGTCCCCGCCGACGCGGCGGGGCTGGAGCCGGGCATCAACAAGGCCGAGCCGATCGGCAGCGAAGTCATCCTCAACGTGTTCGACACGCTGGTCGCCTGGACCGCGCCGGAGTTCAGCAAGCTGGAGGGGCGCCTGGCCGAGAGCTGGACGGTCTCCGACGACGGCACGACGTTCGACTTCAAGCTGCGCAGCGGCGTGAAGTTCCACGACGGCACCGACTTCGACGCCAACGCGGTCAAGTTCTCGATCGAGCGCACCAAGGCCGCCAATTCCTACGTGCAGGCGACCTTCGGCCTGATCAGCGACATCGCGGTCGTGTCGCCGACCGAAGTGAAGATCACGCTCTCCAAGCCCTATCCGGCCTTCCTGTCGATCCTGGCGCAACCGCAATCGGCGATCGTCAGCCCGGCGGCGGTCGAGAAGCTCGGCGACCAGTTCGCCAGCCATCCGGTCGGCACCGGGCCGTTCAAGTTCGTCAGCCACCAGGACGACACCAACATCGTGCTGGAGGCCAATCCCGACTATTTCCGCGGCGCGCCCAAGATCTCGCGCATCGTCTACCGCATCATCCCCGACGCCTCGACGCGCCGGCTGGAGCTGGAAAACGGCGGCGTCGACATCGTCCAGCAGCAGGGCCAGCTCGCCGCCATCGCCGCCCAGGACCTGGAGGCGCTGAAGTCCAACCCCGCCATCTCGATCCTCGAGGCGCCGAGCCAGATCATCCGGCAGCTCGAGTTCAACAACAGCAGCACCACCAGCCCGGTCGCGAACCTGAAGGTGCGCCAGGCGATCGCCCACGCGATCGACTATGACGGGCTGCTGCAGGGCGTGTTCGCCGGCACCGCCGAGCGCGTCTACGGGCCGCTCACCTCCAATAGCTGGGCGTTCAATTCCAAGATGAAGGAGATGGCGCCCAAATACGATCCGGCGGAAGCCAAGCGGCTGCTCGCCGAAGCCGGCGTCGACCCGGCCAGCCTGAACTTCAAGCTCTACAGCTTCCAGGGCTCGCTGTGGGGCGCGGTCGCCACCTTCGTGCAGGCCAACCTCGCCGACATCGGCATCAACGCCACGATCGAGCAGACCGAGTTCCCGGCCTACCGCGCCTTGCAGACCGCCGGCCAGTTCGACATCGCGCTCGACGGCCGCCAGCCCTGGTACAACGACCCCGACGCGCACATCACGATCGGCTATCTCTCCAGCCTCGCCGACACGGCCATGACCTTCCGCATGCCGAAGGACGATCCGCTCGACCAGCTCATCCTCAAGGCGCAGCAGACGGCGGACCAGGAGGCGCGCAAGCAGCTCTACTTCCAGATCCAGGAAGAGATCATGAACCGCGTGCCCGGCGCCTACCTGTTCAGCCCCAAGCTGATCGTCTTCGAGCGCGCCAACGTGAAGGGCCTCGTCGTCAACAGCGCTCCGCCGCTCAACGAATACTGGAGCGTCTACAAGGAGTAGAATGGTCCCGCGGCATCCGCCGCGACAGCAGACCGAACGGCAGCCGCGACCACCTCAGGGGCCGCGGCTGCCTCGTCCCTCAGGCAGGCGATGCAGCGCCAAGGCATCCCCGGGGTTCAGGCATGATCAGCTTCATCCTGCGTCGCCTCGTGGCGCTCATACCGGTCCTGATCCTGGTGCTGGTGATCGTGTTCTCGCTCGTCAGGCTGATCCCCGGCGATCCCGCGGTCACGCTTCTCGGCCCCGGCGCGACGAACCAGCAGATCGAGGCGCTGCGCCAGCAGATGCGGCTCGACGAGCCCGTCGTCATGCAGTTCTTGAACTACGTCGCCGGGCTGTTCCAGGGCGACTTCGGCACGTCGCTGAAGTCCGGCCAGCCGGTGCTCGACCAGATCCTGCTGCGCCTGCCGGCGACGCTGGAGCTCTCGATCTGCGCGACGGTGGTCGCGATCCTCTTCGGCATACCGATCGGCGTGCTGTCGGCGACGCGGCCCAATTCGCTCTTCGACCACTTCACCCGCGTCTTCTCGCTGGTCGGGGTGTCGATGCCGGCCTTCCTGCTGGCGCTGATCCTGCAGCTCATCTTCGCGACCTATCTCGGCTGGCTGCCGGTCTCCGGCCGCGTCAGTCCCTATATCGTCGTGCCGCAGGTCACCGGCTTCGCCATCCTCGACGGCCTGCTCGCGGGAGACTGGGGCGCGGCCTGGGACGCGGTGGAGCACCTGATCCTGCCGACCGCCGTGCTCGCCGCCTTCCTCGCGGCGACGCTCGGCCGCTTCGTGCGCAACACGATGCTCGAAGTGATGACCGAGGACTACATACGCACCGCGCGCGCCAAGGGCCTGACCCGCGCGCAGGTGACGCTCGGGCACGGCCTGCGCAACTCGCTGCTGCCGGCGGTCACGGTGGTGGGGCTGAAATTCGCCGAGATGCTCGGCGGCGCGATCCTGACCGAGACGATCTTCGCCTGGCCGGGCATCGGCCGCTTCATGTTCGAGGCCATCAAGAACCGGGACTATCCCGTCATCCAGGGCACGACGCTGGTCTTCTCGCTGATCTTCGTGCTGACCTCGCTGTTCGTCGACCTGCTCTACGGGGTGCTCGACCCGCGCGTGCGCCGGAGGATGAAATGAGGCCTTTCCTCCTCTTCCTGCGCCGCAACCAGCTCGCCGCCCTCGGCGGCGCGGTGCTGCTCCTGATCCTGGCGGCGATTGTCTTCGGGCCGATGGTCGGCCCCTATTCGCCGACGCGGCTCGACGTGCTCAACAAGCTCGCCGCCCCGAGCCTCCAGCACTGGCTGGGCACCGACAGCCTGGGCCGGGACGTCTTCACGCGCGTCCTCTACGGCGGCCGCTACACGCTGGCGATCGGCACCGGCGTCGTCGCCATCGCCTTCGTCGTCGGCGTCTTCTTCGGCACGCTCGCCGGCTATGCGGGCGGCGTGGTCGACCAGGTGATCATGCGCATCGTCGACGCCATGTTGTCCTTCCCCGCGCTGGTGCTGGCGATCGCGCTCGCGGCCGCCTTCGGCCCCAGCCTGAGCAACGCCATGCTGGCGGTCGCCATAACGCTCGCCCCGCAATTCGCGCGCGTCGCCCGCAGCCAGGCGCTCGCGATCTCCGTCAAGCCCTATGTCGAGGCCGCCATCTCGCTCGGTCTGTCCGACCTGCGCATCCTGTGGCGCTACGTCTTCGCCAACGGGCTCGGGCCGCTTCTGGTGCAGGCCTCGCTGAGCATCGGCAGCGCGGTGCTGCAGACGGCGAGCCTGGGCTTCCTCGGGCTCGGCGCGCAGCCGCCGCTGGCCGAATGGGGCGCCGACGTGTCGTCCAACCTCCAGTTCATGCGCGAGAGCCCCTGGGTGGCGCTTTCGCCCGGCATGGCGATCCTGCTGGTGGTGCTGTGCTTCAACCTGATCGGCGATTCGCTCGCCGACTGGTTCAACCCGCGCCGGCGCAGCGAGATCGACTGATGCTGTCCATCGCGCTGGAGAAGGTCGACTTCCTGCCGCCGACGCGGGTCACCGACGACACGAGCGTGCTCACGCTCAAGACGCTGGCGTTCGAGCCGCTGCTGCGCTGGCGGCCGGGCGGCCAGGCGGCGCCCGCCCTGTTCAGCGCATGGACGCATTCGCCGGACGGACGCCGGTTCGAGTTCACTTTGCGGCCCGGCGCCCGCTTCCACGACGGCGAGCCGGTGCGCGCCGGCCACGTGCTGGACTTCATCGACGGCATTCTGCGCTCCGTCGACACGTTCGGCATGAAATGGTCCTATTCGCGCTATCTCGCCGATGCGCGCATCACGGCAAGCGGCGACGACCGCGTCGTGGTGGAGAACCCGCGGCCGCTGGCCGACATCCTCGACATCTTCTGCGAGTTCTACATCTGCCGCGCCGACGCCGACGGCCGGCCGCTGCTCGGGACCGGACCCTACCGGGTCGACGCGTTCGAGCCCGGCCGCCGGGCCTCGCTCGTGCGCCTGCGGGGCGACGGCCCCGAGCGGATCGAGGCCCATGCCATGCCCGCGGCGGAGGAGCGCCGCGACGCGCTGCGGGCGGGCCGGATCGACGCCGCGCTCAATCTCGAGCGTGTCCACGGCAGGCTTGAACGCGACCCCTCGCTCGAATGGAAGAGCGCGGTGAACACGCTCTCGGTGATGTACTACCTGAACTGCGCGGACGGCCTGTTCCGCCAGCCGGCCGCCCGGCGCGCGGTCAACCATGCCGTGGACAAGCACGCGCTCGTCCGCTCCGTCTTCGACGGGCTCGCCGCGCCGGCCTCGACCGTGGTCAGCCCCTACCATCTCGGCATGGCGGATGCGCGGCCCACCTCGATCCCGTTCGACCGCGAGCGCGCGAAGCGGCTGCTGGACACGGTGGAGGTGCCCGGCAGGCTGCGGCTGCGCACGCCGACATACATGCCCGAGCGCGCGCCCGAGATCAGCGCCTTCGTGGCCGATGCGCTCGGCGCCGTCGGGCTCGATGTCGCCGTCGAGGTCGAGGCCGACCGGCCCGAATATGCGCGGCAGGTCGGGCGCAAGGAGATGGGCGACATGGCGATCTTCGATTCCTCGCCGCAGAGCACCTACCGGGTGCTGGACGACAAGATCTCCAGCACGAGCCGCGGCGTCTGGTGGCAGGGCTTCGACGACCCCGAGACGCAGCGGCTGATCGAGGCGGCCAACCGGGCGGTGGAGCCGGGCGACCGGGAGGCGGCCTACGGCCGGTGCCTTTCCCGCCTCAACGCCGAGCCGCCATGGCTCTACCTGCTGCATCCGGTCTGCCTGGCCGCGACGCGGCCCGGCGTCGCCGGCATCGGCATCGACCACAAGGGCATACTGACAATCGGGAGCGGCGCATGAAACGCGACTACGCGATCACCTTCTTCTACTATCCGGACATCCATGCGGTCACCGACTTCTACGAGCGGGTGCTCGGCTTCGAGCTCGTCCTCGACCAGGGGCTCGCCCGCATCTACCGCATCGCGCCGAACAGCTATTTCGGCATCGTCGACGGCAATCGCGGCCATCTGCGGCACCAGGACAGGAGCGCCGTGCTGCTGACCATCGTCGCCGAGGACGTCGAGGGATGGCATGCGCGGCTGGACGAGCTCGGCGTGAGCGGGCTGACGGAGGTGCGGCGCGGCACCTATTGCGACCATTTCTTCTTCGAGGATCCGGCCGGCTACGCCCTCGAGATCCAGCGTTTCCACAACCCCGACGTCGCGGGGTTGTTCAGATGAATGCCGGGCCGGTCATCCCGCTGCATGTGAACTTCTCGCACGAGGACAAGGCGGCCAAGGGCCTGCGCTCGCTGCGCGAGCAGGCGGCGCCGCAGGAGCCCGTCTACTTCACCGCGCGCGAGATGGCGCTCTCGACGCCGAGGCTGCTGCTCGCCGGCGAGCGCGGCGCCGGCAAGACGGTGCTGGCCCGCGGCCTCGCGCAGGAGACCGGCGCGCTGCTGGTCGAGGCGGGCGACGCCGACGCCTTCGCCGCGTGGCTGGAGCGCATGCCGAAGGCGCGCGCCTACATCGTCGACGGGCTGGACCGGCTCGGCGAAGACGGCCCCCGCCTCGTCGCAGACTTCCTGTCGAGGCTGTCGGACGAGGCGGTGCTGCTTCTCGGCGACGTCGAGACCGTGCGGCGCTGGCCTTTGCCGGCCGGCTTCCAGATGCATGCCCTGCGGCCCCTGTCCGTCGAGGACCGGCAGGCGGGCCTGGGGGGCAAGGCAACGGGCGCGGCCCTGAGCGTGCCGGCGGGAAACCCGGCCCTGTTCGCGATCGCGCAGGACGTCGATACCGGGGTCGACAGCGCCGAGCGGCTGATCGACGCCTGGGCGGGCGCGGACGCGCAGCGCGTCCGCGACGGCTTCGAGGCTGTGGCCCGAGGCACCTCGCGGAACCGGGCGGTGGACGACCTGCTCGCGGCGAAGCATCTGTCGAGCCTGCCCGCCGACGACGTGGCGCGGCTCTATCTCGAAGCGGCCGACCGGTGGACGCCGGCCGTCCGCAGCCTGCTGCGGCGCGCGCCGGACATGGCGGAAGGGCTGGGCAGGCGCATGCTCGACGCCGGGGGGGATGCCGCGCGGCGCGGCGTCCTGCTCGTGGCCGCCGCGCTGGACGACGCTTCGCCGCTACGGCAGGCCGTCGCGGACGCGCTGCTGGCGACGATCGAGGAGGGACGGCTGGCGCCGTTCGACCGCGACGCGGCCGCGCGCATCCTTTCCCGCCGGGGCGACCCGCGCGACCTCGAAGCGCTGTGCGAGGTGCCGGGCGGCGCCTTCACCATGGGCTCCGACACGAACCCCAATTCCCGGCCGGTCCATCGGGTCGAGGTGTCCGCATTCCGCATCGGCCGCTATCCGGTGACGAACGCGCTCTACCGCCGGTTCGTCGAGGCGACGGGGCGGCGATGGATCTCGCCGGAGGCGACCGTGCCCGAACGGGCCAACGCGCCGGCCGCCGACCTGACCTGGCGCGACGCCACGGCCTTTTGCGCCTGGCTCACCGGGCGCTGGCGGCAGGAAGGACGTATCGGAAAGGACGAGATCGTGCGGCTGCCGAGCGAGCCGGAATGGGAGCGGGCCGCGCGCGGCGACCAGCCGGACGGCGGCCAGGCCATCGTCTATCCATGGGGCGGGGGCTGGGACGCGCAGGCCGCCAATTCCGAGGAATCGGGTTTCAACGGGCCCTGCGCGGTCGGCATCTTCCCGGCCGGGCGCTCGCCTTATGGCTGCGACGACATGGCCGGGCAGGTGTGGGAATGGACCACGACGCTGTGGGGCGACGACATGGCGACGCCGCACTTCGCCTATCCCTACCGTGACGACGGCCGCGAGGACCCCGAAGCCGGCCCGTCGATCCGGCGCGTCCTGCGCGGCGGATGCTTCTCCAGCGGCCGCCAGAAAGCCTGCTGCACCTATCGCGGCAGCCTGGAACCGGACGGCTTCTGGCGCGGCAACGGATTCCGCGTGGCGGTCGCGAAGATGGGGCCGCGGTAAGGATGAAGCCGCGCGCCCTCAAGCGACGCCGCGGGTCTGATCCTTCCAGTAGGGTTCGCGCAGGACGCGTTTGAGGACCTTGCCGCTGGCGTTGCGGGGCAGCGCGTCGATGAACTCGTAGCGGCGCGGGATCTTGTAGCCGCCGAGGCGATCGCGGCAGAAGGCAATCAGCGTCTCGGCCGCGGGGGCGGCGCGGCCGGGCCGCAGCACGCAGACGGCCATCACCGCCTCGCCCCATTTATGGTCCGGCACGCCGATGACGGCGACGTCGGCGAGGTCGGGATGCTCGAGCAGCGCGCTCTCCACCTCGGTCGGGTAGATGTTGGTGCCGCCGGACACGATCATGTCCTTGATGCGGTCCTGCAGGTAGACGTAGCCCTCCTCGTCGAGGGCGGCGGCGTCGCCGGTGTGCAGCCAGCCGTCGACGATCGCCTCGCGGGTCGCCTTCTCGTTGCGCCAGTAGCCCTTCATCACGTTGGGGCCGCGCACGCATAGTTCGCCGACCGTGCCGGGCGGCACCTCGCTACCGTCCTTGTCCACGACGCGGATGTCGGCCAGCACCACGGCGCGGCCGGTCGAGCGCAGGAGCTGCGGCCTCCCCTCCAGCGCCTTCTGGTGGTCGACCTCGTTCAGGTAGACGAAGCCGCCGGTCGATTCGGTCAGGCCGTAGCCCTGGATCAGCGGGCAGCGGAACACGGCGAGCGCGCGCTTCAGCGTCGGCTCCGCGATGGGGGCCGCACCGTAATAGATGACCTGCAAGTTGGAGAAATCCATCTCGGCGATGTGCGGCGTGTCGTCGAGCAGCGACTGGATGATCGACGGCACCATGTTGACGGTGTTGATCCTCTCCTCGACCAGCGTGCGTATGAAGACGACGGGGTCGAAATGCTCCATCAGGATGACCGTGCCGCCATTGATGGCGGCGGTCATGATGCGAAGCACGCCGGCGGCGTGGTAGAGCGGCGTCGTCACCAGCGCACGCGCCCCGGGGGCGCGGCCGGCGCAGGAAGCCACCATCGACTGCTCGACATGGGCGATCACGTTGGTGTGGCTGATCATCACCCCCTTGGGGTGGCCGGTCGTGCCGGAGGTGTAGATCAGGTAGAGCATGTCGTCGCTGCGCACAGGCACGCCAGGGCGGGCCTCGCCGCCGGCGGCGAGCAGGTCCTCCAGCTTCTGCCAGCCGGCAGGGGCGGGGGTGTCGCCGACGGCGACGAAGCGCTCGATGCCGGGCAGCTCGGGCCGCAGCCTCTCCATCGCCGCCTGATAGTCGGCGCCGCGGGCGAACAGCATGCGGCAGTCGGCGTCCTTCAGGATCCACAGCCACTCGCGCGGGGCGAGCCGGTAGTTGAGCATGACCGGCGCGACGCCCGCCTTGGCGCAGGCGAGATACATGACGCCCATGTCGATGTCGTTGGTCGAGAGATAGGCGATGCGGTCGCCCACCTTCAGCCCGGCGGCGATCATGGCGTTGGCCCAGCGGTTGGCGCGGCGGTCGGCCTCGCCGTAGCTCAGCGTGCGGCCGTCCTGGCCGAGGAAGACGACGTCCGGCCGCGTCCGGGCGTGGTACTCGAACCAGTCATGGACGCGCATTCAGGTCCTCCCTGCCGGCCGGCACGACGACGCCGCGGGCGAAGATGTCGAGGAAGTAGTCGGCGATGGTCTCGGGTTTCTGCGGGCCGTCGGCACGATACCAGAAGGTGATCCAGTTGAAGGCGCCGAACATGGCGAAGGACAGCTTCTTCGGGTCGCAACTGCGGATCGAGCCGTCGGCGATTCCTTCCGCGACGATGCGCTCGACCTCGCGGTTGAGGCGGCGGCGGCCGGTCCACAGCTTCTGGCGCCGCTCGGGGTTCATGTTGCCCTGCGCGGTGTTGCGGATGAGGCAGACGCCGAAATCGGTCGTCATGACGTGGACATAGCGGCGGAACAGCATCTCGAGGCGCTGCCAGCCGCTGACCTTGGCGTCGCGCACCTCGTCGAGCAGGGCGTGGAGCTGCTCGGTGGCGGCGCGAGAGCACTGGTAGAGCAGGTCCTCCTTGTCCTTCAGGTAGTAGTAGAGGAACGGCTTGCTGACGCCGAGCGCGTCGGCTACGTCGGACATGGACGTGGAATGATAGCCGCGCTCGTTGAAGATCTTGGCCGCGGCTTCCAGGATGGCCATCCGCTTGGCCTCCCGCGCCTCCTTGGAGACCTCGCGGGCGAATGCTGTCTGGGTCATTCCCTTCTCCCGATCTGGATGGCTGATACTACCCGCTGGTAGGACAATCCGCTAGTCCCTGCGAAGGGTCCGGGCGCGCAGGGCCGCCATGCAGCCGTCGAGGCTGCGGAAGACGGACACCTGCTCCAGCCGCTCGGCCTCCACGGCGCCGGGACCTTCCAGCCACTGGCTCATCCAGACGAGGCAGAGCGGCTTGCCGTGGGACGCGGCGACTTCGGACAGCGCGTCGAAGCACGGCGAAACCCAGGCCTTGCCCCAGGGCAGGACCAGCGCGTCGAAGCGCGGGTCGGCCAGCAGGGCGTCGGCGCAGCGGACGAGCGATTCGGGGTTGGACGTCGCCTGCGCGGTGGCGTCGCACGGGTTGCGCGGCGAGCCGAAGGCGGGGAGGTGCGCGGCGAGCGCGCGCGCCGTCCCGTCCGAGGGCTGCGGCGTGGCGATGCCGTGGCGGGTGGCGGCGTCGGCGGCGAGGATTCCCATGCCGCCGGAGCTCGACAGGATGGCGATCGCCGGCGCGGCGGTGGGGCGGGGCAGGTCGGCGCCCTTGGCGAGAAAGGCGGCGGTCTCGATCAGCCGGCCGAGGTCGGTGACCTCGACGATGCCGCAGCGGGCGAAAAGGTCGCTCCAGCGTGCCGCGTCGCCGGTGTCGGAAGCCGTGTGCCAGCGGGCGGCGGCGGCACCCGCGGCGGAGCGGCCGAGCTTGATGGCCGCGACCGGCTTGCCGGCGGCGACGACGGCGCGGGCCGCCTCTTCCAGCCGTTCGGGCGAGGCGACGCCCTCGAAGGCGAGCGCGACCGCGCGGACCTCGGGCTCGACCGCCAGCGCGGCGAGGAAGTCGGCGACGTCGACGTCGGCGGAGTTTCCGGCGGTGAGCACGTGGCTGATCGAGACGCCGTGTTCGGCCGCCTGCGACAGGCCGAGGCCCATGGCGCCGGACTGCGAGACGATGGCGACGGCGCCGCGCGACGGCCGATAGCCGTGCGGGAACTCGGCGAAGCCGCAATGGGCGCCGGTGACGAGGTTGGCGAAGCCGGTGGTGTTGGGTCCGACGAGGCGCATGTCCGCTTCCCGCGCGATGCGGGAAAGCGCGGACTGGGCGGCTAGCCCTTCGGCGGTCTGGAGCTCGGCATAGCCCGAGGCGAAGACGACCGCCGCGCGGGCGCCGGCTGCGGCGCATTCGGCCAAGACCGTCTCGATGGCGGCGGCGGGGATGGCCAGCACCACGCAGTCGGGCGCTTCCGGCAGCGCTGACAGGCGCGGATAGCAGCGGCGGCCGGCGATCTCGGAGAGCCGCTCGCTGACCGGGAAGACGGCGCCCTCGTAGCCGGCGAGGTTGGCGAGCGCGCGGGCGCCGAGCGAGCCCGGACGGTCCGACGCGCCGACGATGGCGATCGAGCGCGGGCGCAACAGCGGCGCCAGCGCGCCGGGTGCGTAGAGGGGCCTTTGCGGGGTGTCCATCGGCGAAGCTCACATACCCAAGAGTAGACCAAAATCCCGACAAAGGGCAAAACCAAGCCGCGAGTTTCCGAATTTGAGCCGAAATCGGCCCCTCGGGACGGCTTGCATTATACTCGCGAGTAGGTATGCTGCTGTCAATTGGGAGGGTGAAGCTGGCCCGACCAATGGCACCGATGTGGAGGAGAACATGCTGAACAGACGTACCCTGCTGACCGCCGCGGCGGCAGCGATGATGATCGGAGGGGTCAGCGCCACGGCGGCGTTCGCCGCGGACTATCCCTCGAAGCCCGTCAAGCTTGTCGTGCCCTATCCGCCCGGCGGCCCGACCGACCTCGTGGGCCGCCTCGTCGCCCAGCGCCTGTCGGACCTGTGGAAGCAGCCGGTGGTGGTCGAGAACAAGGCCGGCGCCTCGGGCACGATCGGCTCCGACTACGTCGCCCGCGCGGAGGCCGACGGCTACACGCTGATCCTCGGCAACAACGCCTCGCACGGCGCCTACGAGCTGCTCAACCCGAGCTCGGCGCCCTATCACACGCTGGTCGACTTCGCGCCGGTCTCGCTGGTCGGCATCGCGCCGCTGGTGATGATCGTCAACACCCAGGTGCCGGCGGCCAACATCAACGAGTTCGTGGCCTGGGTGAAGGCCAATCCCGGCAAGGTGAACTACGCCTCGGCCGCGATCGGCAGCGCGCCGCACCTCGCTTCCGAGCTGCTCAACGTGACGGCCGGGCTGGACATGACGCACATCCCGTTCAACGGGACAGCGCCGGCCATGCAGGCGCTGCTGTCCAACTCCGTGCAGGTCTACATGGGCGGCGTCTCCAGCGTCATGCCGCAGGTCGACGCCGGCAAGGCCAAGCTGATCGGCGCGGCGTCGTCCGAGCGCGTCTCGGCGCTGCCGGACCTGCCGACGCTGAAGGAGCAGGGCGTCGATGTCGCCTACGATTCCTGGTACGGACTGCTGGCGCCGGCCAAGGTACCGGCCGACATCCTCGACAAGATCAACGCCGACGTGAACAAGGTGCTCGACGGCGACGACGTCAAGGCCGACATGGCCAAGCTCGGCTTCGAGCGCAGGCTCGGCACGCGCGATGCGTTCAAGACGATGCTCGAGAACGAGGTGGCGCGCACCAAGAAGCTGATCGAAGACGCCAAGATCGAGGTGAAGTAGCCGATGCCGGACCGCATCGTGTCGGCCTTCGACGCCTCATCGACGGCCGCCGACGTGGTGCGCGGCATGGACCTCTCCGACAGGACCGCCCTCGTGACCGGGGGCGGTTCGGGCATCGGGATCGAGATCGTGCGCGCGCTGGCGGGAGCCGGCGCGCGCGTGATCGTCGGCGACATAGACGAGAAGGGCGCGCGCGAGGCGGCCGCCGGCATCCTCGCCGAGCATCCCGTCGCCCGCATCGACAACCGCCATCTCGACCTCGGCGACCTCGCTTCGGTCCGGGCCTTCGCGGCGGGCGTGCTGCGCGACTATCCGCGCCTCGACATCATGATCAACAACGCCGGCGTGATGACGCCGCCGCTGATGCGCACGAAGCAGGGGCACGAGCTCCAGTTCGGCGTCAACTTCCTCGGCCATTTCCTGCTGACGAGCCTGCTGGAGCCGGCGCTCGTCGCCTCGGGCCGCGCGCGGCTGGTATCGGTCAGTTCCATCGGGCACCGCCGCTCGGACGTCGACTACGACGATCCCGACTTTCTCGCCCAGCCCTATGACCGCGGCATCGCCTATTCGCGCTCCAAGACCGCCTGCGCGCTGCTGGCGGTGGACTTCGACGCGCGGCTGCGGCCGCATGGAGGGACCGCGAACACGCTCAATCCCGGCGGCTCGATGACGGGCCTGATGCGCCACCTGACGCAGGAGGAGCAGCGCGAGCGCGGCTTCATCGACGCGGAAGGGCGGGTCAACCCGCGCTGGCGGCGGCCGGACCAGTGCGCGGCGACCTCGGTCTGGCTCGCCACCGCGCCGGAACTCGAAGGCATAGGCGGCCGCTATTTCGAGGAATGCGCGGAGTCCGGCCCGTGGGTGCCGGAGGAGCCGCACAGGGGCGTGATGCCCTATGCCCTTTCGGCGGAGAACGCGGCGCGCCTGCGCGCGCTGGCGGAGAGGATGATCGCCTGAGGGCGGTCCGACAAGGGAGAAGACGATGAACAGAAGAACCCTTCTCGGGGTGTCGCTGGCGCTCGCGGCGGCGACGATGGCGGGCGCCGCCCCGGCGCTGGCGCAGGCCGGCTACCCGGACAAGCCGGTGAAGCTGGTGATCCCCTATCCGCCGGGCGGCCCGACCGACCTGCTCGGCCGGCTGGTCGCGCAGGGGCTTTCCGACCTGTGGGGCAAGCCCGTGGTGGTGGAGAACAAGGCCGGCGCGTCGGGCACGATCGGCGCCGACTACGTGGCGCGCTCGGAGCCGGACGGCTACACGCTGGTGCTCGGCAACAACGCCTCCAACGGCACCTACGAGCTGCTCAACCCGAGCACCGCGCCCTACATCACCATGCGCGACTTCGCGCCGGTGTCGATGGTGGCGCTGTCGCCGCAGGTGATGATCATCAGCCCGAACCTCGGGGTGAAGGACGTCAAGTCGTTCGTGGATCTCGCCAGGAGCAAGCCGGGCGAGCTGAACTACGGCTCGTCGGCGATCGGCAGCGCGCCGCACCTGGCGGCCGAGATGTTCAAGCTGGCGGCCGGCGTCGACATCAAGCACATCCCGTTCAACGGCGCGGCCCCCGTCATGCAGGCGGTCGTTTCGGGCACGGTGCAGATGTATATCGGCGCGCCGTCGACGGTAATGCCGCAGGTGGACGCGGGCAAGGCGGTGCTGATCGGGGCGCTGTCGGCCGAGCGGCTGCCGCCGCTGCCCGACGTGCCGACCTTCCGCGAGGCGGGCATCGACCTCGTCTACAATTCCTGGTTCGGCGTGCTGGCGCCGGCGAAGACGCCGGAGCCGGTCCTCGACAAGCTCAACGCCGACATCACCACGGTGCTGACCAAGGACGAGATCAGGAAGCAGCTCTCCGACCTCGGCTTCGTCGCCGAAACCGGCAGCCGCGCGGACTTCGTCAAGGCCATCGAGGAGGAGACCGCGACCACCAGGAAGGTGATCGAGGCCGCCCATATCGAGGTGAAGTAGGACATGCGCGCGGTCGAGATCCGCGCCTGGTGCGAGCCGGGCGACCTGAAGGTCTCGACCGTTCCCGCCCCGGCCTGCGGGCCGGGCGAGGTGCAGATCGCCATGCGCGCCGCGCCGGTCACCTTCGCGCTGTCGCTGCTGGTCGCGGGGCGCTACCAGAGGCGGCCGGCCTTTCCCTTCGTGCCGGGCAACACGGTGGCCGGCGAGATCGTCGAAGTGGGGGCCGACGCCGGCAGGGGGCTGGCGCCGGGCCAGCGCGTGCTCGCCTCGATGGAGCAGGGCGGGCTGGCGGAAGAGGCGGTGGCGCACGCCGCCAACGTCTACCCGATCCCCGACGGCATGGATTTCGCCGAGGCCTGCGCACTCAACACATCCTACAATTCGGTGCTGGCGGGCCTGACCTGGCCGCGCCTGCTCGACCTCAGGGCCGGGCAGACGCTGATGGTGACGGGGGCCGCAGGCGGCGTCGGCATCGCGGCGGTGGAGATGGCCACAGCGCTCGGCGCACGCGTCGTCGCGGCCGCCTCCAGCGAGGCCAAGCGCGCCTTCGCGGCCGGGCGGGGCGCTTTCGCGACCGTGCCCTCCGACCCTGCCGGCCTGCGCGACGCGGTGTTTTCCGCGACCAATGGCGAGGGCGTCGACGCGGTGATCGACCCGGTCGGCGGCGAGGTGTTCCCGCAGGCGCTGCGGTGCCTGAAGCCGGAAGGGCGCATCCTGCCGATCGGCTTCGCCTCGGGGACGATCCCGCAGGTGCCGGCCAACCTGCTGCTGGTCAAGAACGTCAGCGTCGTCGGCCTCTACATGGGCTACTACAAGATCGACCAGCGCGAACGCTTCGAGCCGCAGGTGCGGGCGATCTTCGGGCGGCTCGGCGAGATGCACGCTGCCGGCGCGATCCGGCCGCCGGTCGCGGGGCGCTATCCGCTCGAACGGGTCGCCGAGGCATTCGCAAAAGTGCTCGACCGCGACACGATCGGGCACGTGGTGGTGACGGCGGGGTAGGTGAGCCGAGCCGGGTTGCCGCCCTATTCCGCTTCGGCGACCGTCACCTTCAGGAAATCGCCCTGGATCATCAGTTCCTCCATGCCGGCCTTCGCCGCGGTGTAGACGATGGCGCGGGCGGGCGTCGTGCCCTTGCAGAACTTGCTGTTGCGCCGCGCGAGGCCGCCATCGGAGAAGCTGCCGAGGGCGGAGGGCGGAAGATCGTCCGCCACGTCCGGCCAGTCGCGGGGCAACTCTCCGCAATTGCCCCGCTCGGCATGGATCGTCTTGCTCTGGCCGACCTTCATGTAGACCTGCGGCTTGTAGACCACGAGGGGCGCGTTGTCGGCCGGGCCGCTCCACGGGCGCCAGCCGGCGCCCCAGACATGGCCGCCGAGGGCGCCGAGCGCGAGCAGCAGGCAGGCGCAGGCGGCCGCCTGCCAGCGGGGCAGCGACAGCGTCGCGCCGAGTGCGGACGGCCGCGAAGGGCGGGCGGGCGAGGCGACACCGGCCGGGCCTTCGTCCTCTTCCTCCTCGCCGGCGCGCCGGTAGAGGTCGTTCCAGCGCGCCAGCAGGGCCGGCTCCCGCTCGAGCCCGAGCGCCTGCTCCAGGATCCGCAGGCTGCGCAGGCGCGGCAGGTGCCGGCCCGAGCGCCAGTTGTTGAGATTGCGCAGGACCGATTCGTATTCCTGCCGGCGGCCGCCATTCGCCAGCTCGCAATAGCGGCCGGCCAGCGACGCCGTGTCGTGGAACCCGGCGCGGTGGCACAGCTCGTCGAACAGCACGTGCCAGCGGTCGACGAGCTCCAGCTCCTGCGGGGTCATCGGCCGTCTCCCGCGCGCGGCTCGAAGGCAGCGTCCACCACCTCGATCTTCATGTAGTCGTCGAGGAGGCGTACCTCCTCCGTGCCCGCGGCGAGCCCGGTGAACATGACGGCGCGCACGATCATCTCCTTCCCGCAATCGTTGACCATTTTCCGCGCGAGCCCGCCGTCCGCGAAGGTCCCGAGGACGGTCGAAGGCACCTTCGCCGCCACCGTCTCCCAGTCGGGCGGCGGACCGTCGCAATCCGCGAATTCGCCGTGAATGAGGCGGCTGGTGCCGACCGGCACGCGGACATAGGCGTCGTAGCCGACGGAGGGAAGCTCTATGAAGGCCGCCTTGCGGTTGGCCTTCACGGCGGCGACGGCAAGGCCGATCCCGGCCAGCGTCGCGGTGCCGGCGAGCAGCCAGCGGCCGGCCCGGCGGGGCATCGCCGGCCGTGCGGCCCGGCCTTGCGCGGGCATCTGCCCCGCGCCCGCCGCGGCCCTGTAGAGATCGCTCCAGCGCTTGTGGAGGTCGGGGTCCCGATCGACTTCGAGCAGCTCCGACAGGATGAAAAAGTTCGCCCGCCGCGGAACGCGCCGGCCGGCGCGCCAGCCGCGCAGCTTCGCCTTCGCCGCCTCGAAATCCTCGCGCCGCGTCCTGCCCGCACGGGCGCAGAACAGGCTCGCGAGCTCGGAATTGTCGAAGAAGCCCTTCCGGTCGCACGCGGCATCGAAAAGACGATGCCATTCCCGGTGTTCTTCCGCCCAGTGCGTCGAGCCCATGGTCGCTGCTCCCCTGACATTGCCATCAGGGGCCGATGCTTCGGAAAATTTCCGGAATGGCAACCCGGCAGGTGCCCGGTTTTTCCGAAGTTTCCGACAATTGCGCCCTTTTGCGCGGTGACCGGTCCCGCCTAGACCACGCTCGGCCGGGCGTAGACCTCGCCTTCGCGTGGCCACCAGGCGATGCGGCGGGCGCGCAGGGCTTCGGCTTCCGCCTCGCTCAGGCCGGCGAGGCGGGTGAGCAGGCGGGGGGTGTCGGCGCCGAGGCCGGGCGCGGGGGCGAAGCCGCGATAAGGGTGCGCCGAGAGCTTCAGCGGGTTGCCGGCGACCTCGAGGCGGCCGCCGACGGGGTGGTCGAAGCTGACCAGCATGTCGCGCAGGGCGACGTGCGGATGGTCGTAGGCCTCGCGGATCGACTGGACCTTGGCGCCGGGAATGCCGGCGCCGACGAAGCGGCGCTGCCACTCGTCGGCGTCGGCGTCTCTCATCGCCGCGCCGACCAGCCGGTTCAACTCCACCTCGTTGGCCTGCCTGTCGGCCTCGGTGGCGAAGCGGGGGTCGGCGGTCCATTCGGGGTGGCCGAGCACGGCGGCGGCCTTCGGCCAGAACTGGCCGGTGATGCCGAGCACGAACCAGCGTCCGTCGCCGGCGAGGAACGGGCCGTAGGGCAGGGCGCCGCTGCCGCCGCGGCGCGGCTCGGCCGCGTAGGCGCGGCCGGAAAGGGCCGGCGGCACGCGGTAGCCGTGCATGGCGAGCTGGGCGTCGAGCAGCGCGATGTCGAGCGTGGCGCCGGCGCCGGTGCGGTCGCGGCGATGGAGCGCGGCGAGGATGCCGATCACGGCGTAGAAGGCGCCGCCGATGCCGCCGACCGGATTGCCCCAGCGCACCGGCGGCGAGCCCGGCTCGCCGGTGCCGGTGAAGCTCATGCCGCCGCCGAGCGCCTGGATCGTGGCGTCGTAGGCCGGCAGCTCCGCCCACGGGCCGGTCTTGCCGAAGCCGGAGACGGAGCAGCAGACGAGGCGCGGGTTTTGCGCGCGCAGCGTCGCGGCGTCGATGCCCAGCCGCTCCATCACGCCGGCCTTGTAGTTGTCGTAGACGACGTCGGCGCGGGCGGCGAGCCGCAGGAACAGGTCGCGGCCCTCGGGCTGCTTCAGGTCGATCGACAGGCTGAGCTTGTTGCGGTTCAGCCCGAAGAAATAGGCGATGTCGGCCGGCACCTTCGCGCCGGGCGCGAGCACTGTCGCGGCCGGCTCGTCGGCCGGCGCGCGCTTGACCTTGACGACGGTCGCGCCGAGATCGGCGAGCATCTGTGTGCCGAATGTGC
>JAFKJY010000110.1 GCA_017305835.1 Hyphomicrobiales bacterium | reverse complement strand
CGCGGCCAGCAGCGGCAGCGCCACGCTGGCATTCTCGACCAGCGGCTCGGGCAAGCAGGCGTACCCGCAGGCCTCCGCGATCAGCACGAAGTCGGCCGCCCCGAGGCCCAGTCCGCCGCGCGCCTCGGGCACCAGCGCCCCTTGCAGGCCGAGGCCCACGATCGCGTCCCACCGTGCCGCGTCGCGCGCGGCATCGGAAGCCGCGAGCCGCCGCAGATCCTCCGGCCGGCACAGATCCGCCAGCAGCGCCCGCACGCTCTCGGCCATCATCTGCTGCTCGTCGGTGAAGCGGAAATCCATGCGGCTCGCCGCGCCCTCTTATCGTGGAAGACCGAGCATGCGCTCGGCGATGATGTTCTTCTGGATCTCGTTGGCGCCGGCATAGATCGGCCCGGCCAGCGAGAAGAAATAGCCGTCGAGCCAGCGGCCGACGTCGCCTGCCGCCGGCGCCGTCCGCATCAGCTCGGCCCGCGCGCCGAGGATCGACAGCGCGGCGCGGTGCAGCGCGATGTCCATCTCCGACCAGAAGATCTTGTTGGTCGACGCTTCCGCGCCGATCGTCCCCCCCGCCATCAGCCGTGAGGCGGTGGCGTAGATGGAAAGCGCATAGGCGTCCGCATCCATGACGCCCTGCAGCACGGCCGCGCGGGTCGCGCCGTCGCACTCGCCCTCATGCGCCCGGCAGAGCTCCACCAGCCGCTTCGCCGCCATCTGGAAGCGCGCCGGGCTGCGCAGCATCAGCCCGCGCTCGAAGCCGGCCGTGGCCATGCAGATCGCCCAGCCCTGTCCCTCCTCGCCCAGCCGGTTGAAGGCGGGCACGCGCACGTCCTCGAGGAAGATCTCGGCGAAGCCCGTCTCGCCGTCGATCTGCGCGATCGGCTGGACGCGCACGCCCGGCGCGTCGAGCCGGAAGAAGATCAGCGATAGGCCCTTGTGGCGCTCGGAGCCGGGGTCGGAGCGGAACAGCCCGAACGCGAGATCGGCGAACACCGCGCGTGACGACCAGATCTTGTGGCCGTTGAGCACGTAGCCGTCGCCGTCGCGGCGCGCCGTCGCGCGCACGGCCGCGAGGTCGCTGCCGGCCTGCGGCTCCGACCATGCCTGCGCCCAGATCTCCTCGCCCGAGGCCATCTTCGGCAGGAAACGCGCCTTCTGCTCGTCCGTGCCGAACTCCATCAGCGTCGGCCCGAGCAGGAAGATGCCGTTCTGGTTGACGCGCAGCGGCGCGCCGGCGCGCCAGTATTCCTCCTCGAAGATCAGCCAGCGGACCAGGTCGAGCCCGCGCCCGCCATATCTTTCGGGCCACGTCACCCTGCCCCAGCGGCCTTCGTTGGGCGTCCGCTCCCACGCCCGGTGCGCCTCGAACCCTTCGCGCGAGGCGTCGAAGGAGGGCAGGGGGGCGGAGGGCACGTTCGCCTCCATCCACGCCCGCACCTCGGCGCGGAAAGCAGTTTCGGCTGGGGAGTAGGTGAGGTTCATGCGCCGTGCTTCCCATAGCGCGAGCGTTGGCGCCCTACGTTGCCCCCCTCTGTCCTGCCGGACATCTCCCCCACGAGGGGGGAGATCGGCAGCTTGGCGCTTTCCGCACGCTCAGCAGCGTCGGAGATTGGTGGAGGCAGTTGCGAAGGCCGATCTCCCCCCGTGTGGGGGAGATGTCCGGCAGGACAGAGGGGGGCGAGAAGGAACGCGGTCATCTCAGGAGACGGCTCGACGCATTCACCCCTCGCCGGCCTGCTTCTTGTTGGCGGCGACCATGCTCCTGGCGTCCTGGCCGCCGAGCGGGTTGCCCTGCGTCAGGTCGCTCTGGGCGTGGGCGAAGTGGTGCATGTGGTACTGCGCGTCCATGGCGGTGCGCTTTCCGCGCAACTCCTCGACGTGGTTCACCGCCTGCTTGGTGAGCCATAGCCCGAGCCGCGGCTGCGCCGCGAGCTTCAGCGCCATGGCCTGCACCTCTTCCTTCAGCTTTTCGCGGGCCACGATGCGGTTGACCATGCCGAACTGCTCCGCGCGCTGCGCGCTCATCCGCTCGCCCAGCAGCAGGAACTCCTTGGCCACTCGAGGCGGCAGCTCGAAGGCATGCGCGAAATACTCGACGCCGGGGATGCCCATGCGCACCACCGGGTCCTGGAAGAAGGCGTCCTCGCTGGCCACGATCAGGTCGCACACCCAGGCAAGCATCAGCCCGCCCGCCACGCAGGCGCCCTGCACGGCGGCGATCGTCGGCTTCGGCGCGTCGCGCCAGCGCCGGCACATGCCGAGATAGACCTCCTGCTCGCGCGTATAGAGCATCTCGGCGCCTGGCTTGTTGACGTGGTCGGCCCACAGAAGCCGCCGCTCGAAGCTCTTCGCCACGTCGCGTCCCGGCGTGCCGATGTCGTGGCCTGCCGAGAAATGCTTGCCCTCGCCGGCCAGCACGATCGCCTTGATCGTGTCGTCGTCGACGGCGCGCCGGAACGCGTCGTCGAGCGCATAGGTCATCTGCGAGTTCTGCGCGTTGTTGTATTTCGGCCGGTCCATGACGATCCACGCCACCGGCCCGTCCGTCTCGTAGCGGACGGGCGTCTCGGTCTCGTAGGTGATGTCCGCCTTGCGCGGGGGAACGAGCTCGTCCATCGCATCCGCCTTTCGGTTGGCGACGCTATGCGCGTCGCCGTCGGGGGCAATCGTCCAAAGAGACTAAGGGGAGCGCCGAGGTTGACGCCTCCCTCTCCCCGTTCTTCACGGGGAGAGGGTAAGGGTGAGGGGCAATCCCGGGTTACCCCTTCGTGATCGCATCCACTTCCGCCAGCTCCTCCGGCGTCAGCCTCCAGTCCACCGCAGCGACGTTCGCCGCGATCTGCTCCGGCTTCGTCGCGCCGGCGATGATCGAGGCGACATGCGGCTTGGCCGCGAGCCAGCTCATGGCGAGTTCGAGGATGGTGTGGCCGCGCGGCTCGGCGAACGCGATCAGCTTTTCGGTCCTGTCCATCTTCTCGTCGGTCATGCGCGGCTGGAACCGTGCCATGGAAAACCGCGTGTCGGCGGGGATCGCCTGTCCCTTGCGGTATTTCCCGGTGAGCAGGCCGGAGGCCAGCGGGAAATAGGGCAGGAGCGATATTCCCGTTGCTTCGAGCGCCGGGAACAGCGCAGCCTCCGTGTCGCGCGACAGCAGGCTCAGCTCCGCCTGCGTCGAGACGAAATGGTGAAGCCCGTGGTGGCGCGACGTCCACGACGCGTCGACGAGCTGCCAGGCCGGCAGGTTGGAGCAGCCGACATAGCGCACCTTGCCCTGCTTCAAGAGGTCGTCGAGCGCCCGCAGCGTCTCCTCGATCGGCGTGCGCGGGTCGGGGAAATGGTACTGGTAGAGGTCGATCCAGTCGGTCTTGAGCCGCCGCAGGCTATTTTCCACGGCGTCCATGACGTAGCGGCGCGAGCCGGAATAGCGGCTGTCCTTCTCGCGGTCGAGCGGCGAGGCGAACTTGGTGGCGAGCACGATGTCCTTGCGCCGGTCGCCGAGGATCTGCCCCAGCGTGATCTCCGAGCCGCTCTTGGTGCCGTAGGAATCGGCCGTATCGAACAGCGTGATGCCGGCGTCGAGCGCGGCATGCACCACCTTGCGGGCGCCCTCGAGGTCGAGCGAGGCCTTCATGCCGCCGAAATTGTTGCAGCCGAGGCCGACGAGCGAGACTTCGAGGCCGGACCGGCCCAGCAGGCGTGTTTCCATCTGATTTCTCCAGCGCTTCGCACCGCGCGGCAGCCGCGCCGCGCGCCCGACCGTTCGCGCAAAACCGCGCCGGCCGCAAGCACCGATGTCGCCGCCGCGCGCCGCCACCGGATAGGACAGCGGCTTTGACGTATCCGGCGAATTTTCGACACATCGAAAGATATTTGACAACGCGTCGAATTAGCGACAACTATGTCGATAGAGGCCGAAAGCCCCGGGAGGAGTCTGCGGGTCGGGGCCGGGTGCGCCGCGTCGCGCGACCGGGCCGCGAGCCGCGATTGCCGGGCGGATCGTCGCATCTGCGGGCCTGCCGGGCGGCGTCACAGGGAGGACATGCCATGACTTTTCATCCGCGTTCGGTCGTCGAGTTTGGCCTGTTCTACAACCGCGTTTCCGACAGCCTTCTGTCCGGCGCGCCGCTGCGCCAGTCGGCCGAGCTGATCCGGCGCCAGTTCGCCGCCAGCGCCGTCGCCATCCGCATCGAGGACCGCGCGGCGGGCGGCCAGTGCATCCTCGTCGAAGCCGGCGAGCCTGACGCCGGGCGCGGCGACGAGGCCGAGCGGCTGGCGCAGCTTCTGGAGACGAGCCATCATATGGCCTCCACCGTCGCGGGCGAGGGCGATACCGCGCGCTACACGCTGACGGTCCTGCGCGAGCTGTCCGCCCCCGGCTTCGACACCGAGGAGGCCTCCGTCTGCGAGATCCTCGTCTCCCAGCTCCGGCGCGGCGCGGAGCTGTCCGCCCGCATCGGCGCCACCGAGATCGAGCGCGCGCTCTATTCGCGCGTCATGGACCGCCTGTCGGTCGGCGTCGTCATCCTCGACGAGGCCGGCCGCGTCGTCAGGTGCTCGTCGGCGGCCGAGGCCGCGCTCGCGGCGCGTGACGGCGTCCAGCTCCAGGCCGGCAAGCTCCGCGCCGCCTCGGCGCGCGAGGACCGCGACCTGCAGGCGGCGATCCGCGCCGTGCTGCAGCCGTGCGAAGGGGCCGACCGGCCGGCCTCGCGCGGCCTGTCGCTCAGCCGCCCCTCCGGCAGCCGCAATCTCGGCGTCATCGTCCAGCCGGTGCCCGCCGGCGGCTCGGGGCTGGCGGCGTCCGCGCGCGTCGCCGTCTACATCCGCGATCCCGAGGCGAGCGCCGAGGTCGAGGGCGAGCTGGTCCGCCAGCTCTTCGACCTCACCCCGGCCGAGGCCGCCGTCGCGCGCCGTCTGACCGCCGGCCTGTCGCTGGAGGACGCCGCCTCCTCGCTCGACATCTCGCGTAACACCGCGCGCGCCCACCTGCGCTCGATCTTCTCCAAGAGCGGCATCACCCGCCAGACCGAGCTGGTCCGGCTGATGCTCAACTCAGCCGCCGTGCTCGGCGATCAGGCGCGGGTGGCCTAGAGCATTTCCAGCAAAAGTGCGAAGCGGTTTTGCGTCCGGAAATGCGGCTAATACAAAGAGATAGAGCGGTTCTGCCGATTCCGTGAAACCCAGAACCGCTCTAGACCTCATAACGTTCGCATCCTCCCGCGAACGGTGGCCCGTGCTGGAAACGGCGCGGGCCACGTCGTTTCGGGCGTCGCGAAGCCTAGAACTGCGAGCGTGTGATGATGTCGGCGACGCAGGCCGGCTTGTCGCCGCCCTCGACCTCGATGGTCACGCGCAGCGTCGTCTGCACCGTGTCGGCACCGACCGCTTCCGCCTTGATGAGCTCGCCGCGCGCCCTGATGCGCGACCCGGCCGGCACCGGCGCGGGGAAGCGCAGCCGGTCGGCGCCGTAGTTGATGCCGAGCTTGCGCCCCTTCGGGTTGACGAGCTGCGGCAGCAGCTCGCTGACCAGCGACAGCGTCAGGTAGCCATGCGCGATGGTGGCGCCGAACGGCCCCTCCCGCTTCGCCCGCTCCGGGTCGACATGGATCCACTGGAAGTCGCCCGTCGCCCTGGCGAACAGGTCGATGCGCTCCTGGTCGACCGTCAGCCAGTCGCTCGGGCCGACCTTGATGCCGACGGCGTCGATCGCCTCCTGCGGCGATGAGAATGTGAACAGCAAGCTAGGCCCTCTGGCTGGAAACCGACACGACTTCGCCGACCATGTAGCCGGCATAGTCGCTTGCCAGGAACATGATGACGTTGGCAACCTCCCAGACCTCGGCCGCGCGGCCGAACGCCTCGCCGGCCGCCAGCCGCTCCAGTTCCTGCGGCGTGGAAGCCTTCTTCAGGAAGTCGTGCATGGCGATCGAGGGCGACACCGCGTTGATGCGGATGCCGTGCTCGGCCGCCTCCAGCGCCGAGCAGCGCGTGAAGGCCATCACGCCCGCCTTCGCCGCCGCGTAGTGCGACTGGCCCTTCTGCGCCCGCCAGCCGAGCACCGAGGCGTTGTTGACGATCGCGCCCGCCCTGCGCGGCATCATCGCCTTCAGCG
Organism: Hyphomicrobiales bacterium; assembly: GCA_017305835.1. Lineage (GTDB taxonomy): Bacteria > Pseudomonadota > Alphaproteobacteria > Rhizobiales > Rhizobiaceae > RCIO01. The sequence goes on along the minus strand of JAFKJY010000110.1, from coordinate 22,956 downwards.
CCGCCCGCGTCATCCGCATCGTGCCGGTCAGCGTCACGTCGAGCACGCGGCTCCATTCCTCGTCGCCCATCTCGACGACGCTTTTGAATCCGCCTAGCCCGGCATTGTTGACCAGCACGTCGATGCCGCCCAGCTTATCCTCGGCCGCCGCGACCAGCGCCTGTACCTGCCCCTCGTCGGTGACGTTGCAGAGCTGCTGGAAGACCGGCGTGCCCGGCGCGATTTCGGCGAGCTTCGCGGCGGCTTCCGCCAGTCGCCGCTCGTGCACGTCGGAGACGAGGATCGCGCGGCAGCCTTCCTCGATCGCCTTCTTCGCCGTGGCGAAGCCGATGCCGACGCCGGCCGCGGCGGTGATCAGCACGCTCTTGCCCTTCAGCAGGCCGTGGCCCTCGACATAGGGCGGGACGGGAATGGTCATCGGCGGCTGGTCCTCAATTCTTCCTGCCGAAATCGGCGTCGCGCTTCTCCACGAAGGCGTCGCGCGCCTCCTGGCTCTCGGCCGACAGGTAGGCCTGTGCGGTAAAGCCCTGCTCCCAGCGGTAGTGCCGCTCGAGATCGCCGTCCTCGACGCCGTTCAGCGCCTCCTTGGCGAGCCGGATGATCGTCGGGCTCTTGGCCGCGATCTTCGCCGCAAGTTCCAGCGCCGCCGCCCGCAGTCCCTCGCGCGGCACCACCTTCTCCACCGCGCCGAGCCTGTAGGCCTCGGCCGCGTCGATCATCTCGCCGGTGAAGTACATCTGCCGTACCTTCTGCAGCGGGAACATGCGCTGCAGGTGCGCGCCGGCGCCGAGCGCGCCGCGGTCGACCTCCGGCACGCCGAAGCGCGCGTCCGGCGAGGCGAGGATGATGTCGACCGCCCCGCAGATGCCGATGCCGCCGCCCAGCACGTAGCCGTGCACGGCCGCGATCGCCGGCTTAAGCCCCCGGTGCAGCGCGCGGAAGGTCTCGTAATTGCCGGCGTTGACCTCGACGATGCGGTCCGGATGCGCCTGCAGTTCCTTGATGTCGACGCCGGCGCAGAACCCCTTGCCCTCGGCGCGGATCACGATGACGCGCACCGCGTCGTCGGCGTTGAGCCGGTCGATCTCGCGGCTGAGCGCGCGCCAGCCTTTGGAGTCCAGCGCGTTGACCGGCGGGTTGTCGATGACGACCTCGCCGATGCCCGCCTCGATCGTGGTCCGGAACTGCTGGCTCACTGCGCCCTCCGTTCGTTCGTCGCCGCTGCCGCCCGCAGCGCCGCCAGCGCGTCGAGCCGTTCGTTGGCCTCGAGCATGATGCGCGAGATCAGCTCCTCGCAGCTTTCCAGCCGGTCGATGCGGGCCGCGACCTGGCCGGAGGGCAGCAGCCCGTGCACCGGATCGCCCGCCACCACGCCGCGCTGCACCAGCGCCGGCAGGTTGGCTGCCATTACCGTCTGCCGGAAGCTGCCCTCGTCGCCCGCCATCATCTTGAGCCCGAGCTTCGCCATGCCGAGGGCCCCAAGCCCCGCCTCGCGGCCCCATCGGCGCGCATAGGTCGCGCTCATCGCCAGCCGCGCCGGCCAGCTCATGTCTTCCAGCCGCTTCAGCTCCTCGTTCTCGATGAAGCGCTGCGGCAGGCCGTCGACGGCGGTGGAGACCTTGATCTGCGCCGGATCCTTGGTCGCCAGATAGCGGTCGAGCGCGCTTTTCGGCACCGGCGAATCGGTCGTCAGCAGGAAGCGCGTGCCCATCGCGATGCCGGCCGCCCCGAAGGCAAGCGCGGCCGCGAGCCCGCGCCCGTCCGAAAAACCGCCCGCCGCCACCACCGGCACCTTCACCGCGTCCACCACCTGCGGCAGCAGGATCGAGGTCGGCACCGCGCCGGTGTGGCCGCCGCCCTCCGCGCCCTGCACGGTGACGATGTCGGCGCCGAGCTCGACGGCCTTCACCGCGTGCTTCAGCGCGCCGACCGTCGGCATGCACAGCACGCCGGCTTCCTTCAGCCGCGCGATCATCTTCGCATCCGGCCCGCGCCCGTAGGAGACGGCCCGCACCTCGTGGCGGATCACCGCGTCGATCACCTCCTGCGCGTTCGGCTGGAAGGCATGGAAGTTCATGCCGAACGGCGCGTCCGTCCGCGCCCTGACGTCGAGGATCGCCGCCTCGATCCGGCCCGGCTCGATCGTGGCGCCGGCGAGGAAGCCGAAGCCACCGGCATTGCAGGTGGCGGCGACCAGCCGCGCGTCGGCGATCCAGCCCATCGCCGTCTGCACGATCGGGACGCGGCAGCCGAGCAGCCGGGTGAGCGGGGTGGCGAGGGACGGTGCGGCCATGGGCGGCGCGGGGATCCTGTGTGTCGCTTGCGTTTTACCCTGATGCAGGCCGCGGCTCCAAGGAGCATCGTCCGAACGGGGGATGTCCGATGCTGCCGCGCGCCGCATCGTCGAGCCTGCGGAAATGTCGCGGGAGCTGCGGATGGGCCTGCTCGACGGCAAGGCGGTGGTCATCACCGGCGCGGGGCGCGGCCTCGGCGCCGCCTATGCGCGCCACGTCGCCGCCCTCGGCGGCGCGGTCGTCGTCAACGACGTCGATCCCGAAGCCGCCGGGGCGACGGTGGCCGCGATCGGCTCGGCCGGCGGCCGCGCGGTCGCCCTTGCCGGCGACGTCTCCGACTGGGCCTTCGCCGCTTCGCTGGTCGAAGCCTGCATCGACGCGTTCGGCCGCATCGACGGGCTGGTCAACAATGCCGGCATCCTGCGCCACGGCCGCGTCACCGACATGACCGAGGCCGATTTCCGGGCCATGCTGTCGGTCAACACGGTCGGCGCCGCCGCCTGCGCCAGCCATGCGATCAGGGCGATGCTGGCCGCCGGCACGGCCGGCTCCGTCGTCAACGTCGCGTCGGGCTCGATCGCCGGCGACATCGCGCTCGGCGGCTACGGCGCCTCCAAGGCCGCGGTCGCCACGCTCACCTTTGCCTGGGCGCTGGAGCTGCGCGACACGCCGGTGCGCGTCAACGCCGTCTCGCCGCTGGCGCACACGGCGATGGCGCAGTCCAACATGGCCTTCCTCGCCCAGCAGTCGGCGAGCCGCGAGGTCTCCTACGGCGAGCTGCCCGCGGCGGACGTCAACGCGCCGGTCATCGCCTTCCTGCTGTCCGACCGCTCCGCCGGCATCAACGGCCAGATCGTGCGGATCGCCGGCGACGAGCTCTCCTTCGTCACCCATCCGCTGATCGCGAAGCCGGTGCTGAAGGGCAGGTGGGACGACGACGCGGTCGCCGACGCGTTCCGCGACGCGCTCGCTGGCCGGCAGCAGCCTCTGGGTCTCGGCTATGCGCGCGGCGAGTGAGCCATGCGCCGGCCGCATGCGCGGCACGCGGGCCGGCCCCGTCGGCTGCAACCTGTTGTGGCAAACCTGTCCGACACCCTTACAAGGGCGGCTTTGATCGGTTAAATCGCGGGAAAAGGGCCTGGTCGTGCAGGATGAGGGGGACATGGCGGGGTCAAGATCCGCTTCGCTCGAAAGCGTCCGGCGCCGCGGCGCGCGCATCGCGCAGCCCGCCCGCGAGGCGCGCCAGCCGACCAACCCGCGCAAGGAGCTGGTGCGCGAGCAGTTGATCGACATCGCCGCCCGCATGTTCGACACCAAGGGCTACGCGCAGACCGGCATGGGCGACATCGCCCGCGAGATCGGCCTCGGCCGCTCGGCCGTCTACCACTATTTCCGCAACAAGGAGGAGATCCTCGCCGCCCTCGTCGAGGCCGAGGCGCTGACCCCCTCCCACCAGCTCCAGGAGCTGATCGACGACGCCAGCCTGACGGCCGGTATCCGCCTGCGGCGCGCCATCGTCGAGGGCATCGTGCGACGCCTGTCGTCGGGCTCCCGCTTCCTGCTGTTCTCGCGGCTGGAGGCGCAGATCCCCGAGCATCTCGGCGGCCTCTACAACCAGAGCCGCCGCCAGATCTACGAGTTCTACGTGCGCTGCATCAGCGACGGCATCGCGTCCGGCGAGTTCCGCGACGTCGATCCCAAGATCGCCGCCTTCGCCGTCATCGGCATGGCCAACTGGACCTCGCGCTGGTATTCGCCGGCCGGCCCCAAGACGCCGCGGCAGATCGCCGAGGTGATCGCCGACATCGCCATGCAGGGCCTGCGCGCGGCCGACCGCGCCAATGGCGACCTCGCCGCCCTGCGCGAGGCCGTGCACGCCCTGCGCGGCCAGGTCGACGGGCTGGAGGACCTGCTTCCCTGAGTTTGCGGCCTCGGAAAGGCCGCTCAGGCGAAGATCTCGAACAGCCCCGCCGCGCCCATGCCGCCGCCCACGCACATGGTGACGACGCCGTATTTCGCGCCGCGCCGGCGGCCCTCGATCAGGATGTGCCCGGTCGTGCGCGCGCCGGTCATGCCGAACGGATGGCCGATCGCGATGGCGCCGCCGTCGACGTTGAGCCGCTCCGGGTCGATCTCCAGCCGGTCGCGGCAGGGCAGCACCTGCGCCGCGAAGGCCTCGTTGAGCTCCCAAAGGTCGATGTCTGCGGCCCTGAGCCCCGCCCGTGCCAGCAGCTTCGGCACCGCCCGGATCGGGCCGATGCCCATCTCCTCCGGCGCCACGCCGGCCACCGCCATGCCGCGATAGGCGCCGAGCGGCGTCAGCCCGCGCCTCTCCGCGAGCTTCGCCTCCATCAGCACGAGGGCTGCCGCGCCGTCGGAGAACTGCGAGGCATTGCCGGCCGTGACGTGCTCGCCGACCTTGATCGTCTCGCCATCGGCGAACACCGGCGGCAGCTTCGCCAGCCCCTCCAGCGTCGTGTCGGCGCGCACGCCCTCGTCCTGCGCGAGCGTCACCGTCTCCGGCCGCGTCTCCTTCGTTTCCCTGTCGACGACCATCTTCGTCGTCGCCAGCGGCACGATCTCGGCGTCGAAGCGGCCGGCCGCCTGCGCCGCCGCCGCCCGCTGCTGCGACAGCAGCGCGAACGCGTCCTGCGCCTGCCGGCTGACGCCGTACCTGCGCGCGACGATCTCCGCCGTCTCGATCATCGTCATGTAGATATGCGGCCAGTGCACGGTCGCCGTCTCGGATCGTGCGCGAAAGGCGTTCTTGTGCCTGTTCTGGGTGAGGCTGATCTGCTCGACGCCGCCGGCCACCACCACGTCCATGCCGTCGGCCATGATCTGCTTGGCCGCGGTCGCCACCGCCATCAGGCCGGACGAGCACATGCGGTCGATGGTCATGCCGGCGACGCTGTCGGGCAGGCCCGCCGAGGCGGCCGCCAGCCGGCCGATATTGTAGCCCTGCGTGCCCTGCTGCGCCGCGCAGCCGAGGACGACGTCCTCCACCTCGCCCGGCTCGACGCCGGCGCGCGCCACCGCGTGGCGCACGACATGGCCGGCCAGCGCCGGCGCCTCCGTGTCGTTGTAGGCGCCGCGGAAGGCCCTGGCGACGGGCGTGCGGGCGAACGAGACGATGACGGCGTCGCGCAAGGGCGGCTCTCCCCGGATGGTCGCACCATCGCTAGGAGCGGGGAGGGCGGGCGGCATCGTCTTTCCGGACTAACGCCGTGCGGGCGGCCGGCGCGGTGGCTTTCCCCGGCTTGCGCGAATCTGTAGAACGGGCACCCATGCCAGAACCCAGCCAGCCCGGCCGGCACTTCGCCTTCCTGCTCATCGAGAAGTTCTCGATGTTCTCGCTCGCGGCCGCCATCGACACGGTGCGCTCGGCCAACCGCGCGCTGGGGCGCGACTTCTATTCGTGGACGACGGTGTCGCCCGACGGCGAGGCGGCGATGGCCTCCAACGGCCTGCCGATCAAGACCAGCTACTCGGTCTCCGACCTGCCGCCCGCCGACATCCTGTTCGTCTGCGTCGGCCTCACCACCGAGTTCCCCGGCAAGAGCAAGGTGCTGGCCGCGCTGCGCGCCTGGGGCCGCAAGGGCAACGCGCTCGGCGCGCTGTCGGTCGGCTCCCATCTGCTCGCCGAGGCCGGCCAGCTCGACGGCTTCCGCTGCACCATCCACTGGGAGAACCGCGCCGGCTTCCGCGAGCGCTTCCCCGACATCGACTGCACCGGCTCGGTCTTCGAGATCGACCGCAAGCGCTACACCTGCGCCGGCGGCACCACCTCGATCGACCTGATGCTGGAGATCGTGCGGGCCGATTTCGGTCCCGGTCTGGCGACCGAGGTCGCCAACCAGTTCCAGCACGAGCGCATCCGTTCGGCCGGCGACCGCCAGCGCGTCGGCCCCGAGCGCGATCTCGTCGGCAAGTCCGAGAAGCTGAAGAAGATCGTCGAGCTGATGGCCGACCATCTCGACGAGCCGCTCTCGGCCGGCCAGCTCGCGAGGTCCGCCGGCCTGTCGGTGCGGCAGGTGGAGCGCCTGTTCCTGCGCCATCTCAACATGACGCCCGGCCGCTACTACATGCGCCTGCGGCTGGAGCGCGCCCGCGAGCTGCTGCGCCAGACCAACATGCCGATCCTCGACGTGGCGATCGCCACCGGCTTCACCTCGCACTCCTATTTCGCGCAGAGCTACCGCCTGCAGTTCGGCCGCCCGCCCAGCGAGGAGCGGCGCACCACCTACTGACCGCCGCCTGCCGTTCCGTTCCCGTTTTGCGTCCGATCAAAGCGCGCCCCTGGCGGGCCGCTATGCTTCGACATCGGGAATAGAACTCTCACAGGAGGCAGTGATCATGTCCGCCACCGAAAAAGGCATCGTCTTCTTCTTCCGCATCGCCATGGCGTGGACGTTCCTCTACGCCGCGTCGCATCAGGTCTTCAATCCGCAGTTCAGCGTGGTCGGCTTCCTCAGCCACACCAAGACGTTCAGCGGGCTGTTCTCGCTGTTCACCGGGCCGGGCATCGCGCCGGTGACCACGTTCCTCGTCGCCTACGGCCACCTGCTCATCGGCCTGTCGCTGCTCGTCGGCCTGATGGTCCGCGTCAGCGCCGCCTTCGGCATCCTGCTGATGCTCGTCTACTGGATGGCCCACATGGACTGGCCCTACATCTCCGACACCAACAACTTCATCGTCGATTCCCACATCGTCTATGCCGGCGTGCTGTTCTTCCTGATCGTCAGGCAGGCCGGCCATGTCTGGGGCCTCGACGGCTGGATCGCGCGCAGCCGCTTCGTCGAGGAGCGGCCCGGCCTGCGGCCGCTGTTCGCGTAAGGAAGAGGGCGTCGGATCCCGCCACCTGCGGGCCGGCCGGGCCTCGCCCGGCCGGCCTCAGTGGTAGCCTTCGCCCTCCGCCATCTTGCCGCGGAACACCCAGTAGACGAAGGCGGTGTAGCCCAGCACCAGCGGCAGCAGGAACACCGTGCCGACCAGGAAGAAGACCTGCGAGGCGGGCGCCGCCGCCGTGTCCCAGAAGGTCAGCGTGGGCGGCACGAGATAGGGCACGTTGGAGATCACCAGCCCGGCATAGCCGAGCAGGAACAGCACGATCGCGCCTGCGAAGGGCAGGCCGTGGCGGCCGCTGCGCAGCCAGTGCCAGGTGGCGAAACCGGTCAGCGCGGCCAGCAGCGGCACCGGCCACAGGAAGTAGATGTTGGGCGTGCCGAACCAGCGCTCGGCGATGCGCTCGACCGCCACCGGCGTCCACAGGCTGACCACCGCCATCGCCGCGAGCACGGCGACCAGCAGCGGCGAGGCCGCCCTGCGGGCGAAGTCGGCGGTCGGGCCGGAGGTGCGCATCACCAGCCATGTGGCGCCGAGCAGCGCGTAGCCCGCCACCACCGCCAGCCCCACGAACAGCGAGAACGGCGTCAGCCAGTCGAGCGGCCCGCCGGCATATTGCCGGTTCTCCACCGCCACGCCCTGCAGCAGGCCGCCGAGGATCGTGCCCTGCAGGAAGGCCGCCACGATCGAGCCGCCGGCGAACGCGACGTCCCAAAGCCGGTGGCCCGGCTTGGCCACCCACCGGAACTCGAACGAGACGCCGCGCAGCACGAGCCCGAGCAGCATGCCGATCACCGGCAGGTAGAAGGCCGGCATGATCACCGCATAGGCGGTCGGGAAGGCGACCCACAGCCCGCCGCCGCCCAGCACCAGCCAGGTCTCGTTGCCGTCCCAGAAGGGCGCGACCGAGTTCATCATCGTGTCGCGCTCGGCCTCCTTGCGGGTGAAGGGGAACAGGATGCCGATGCCGAGGTCGAAGCCGTCGAGGATGACGTACATGGCGACCGCCGTGCCGATCAGCCCGGCCCAGATCACGGGGAGATACCATTCCATGCGGTCAGCCCTCCGGTTTGCCGAATGACGGGCCCGGCCCTTCGCCGCGCGGCCGGCCGGTCGCCTCGCGCGCCGCCTCCTCGGCGGCCGACAGCGGCCGGCTCGGCACGCCGGCGGGCGCGGCCGCCGCCTCGCCCTTCGGGCCGGCATTGATCAGCCGGTTGATGTAGTAGATGCCCATCGCGAACACGATGCCGTAGACGAAGACGAACAGCGCCAGCGTGCCCGCCACGCTCGCGCCCGGCACCGGCGAGATGCCGTCCATGGTCTTGAGCAGCCCGTAGACGAGCCAGGGCTGCCGCCCCTGCTCGGTGACGAACCAGCCGGCGATGATGGCGACGAAGCCGAGCGGCCACGCCCAGCTTGCCGGCAGCAGGAACCACCGCGCCTCGAAAAGCTTGCCGCGCCACCACAACAGGAGGCCGGCCAGCCCGACCGCGATCAGGGCGAGCCCGATGCCGACCATGATGCGGAAGGCGAAGAAGACGTTGGCGACCGGCGGCAGCTCGTCGTCGGGGACGGTGTCGAGGCCGGGATATTTGCCGCCCCATTCATGCGTCAGGATCAGGCCGCCGAGATTGGGCACGGCGAGCTCCAGCCGGTTCGAGCGGCTCGCCTCGTCGGGGATGCCGAACAGCACAAGCGCGCCCGGCTCGTCGCTGTCCCAGTGGCCTTCCATCGCCGCCACCTTGGCCGGCTGGTGCTCCAGCGTGTTGAGGCCGTGCGCGTCGCCGATGAAGAGCTGCGCGATGGCCGAGATGGCGATCATGCCGACCGCCATCCGTAGCATGGTGCGGCTTTCCTCGACGTGTCGGCTGGCGAGCAGGTAGCGCGCGCCCACCGCCAGCACCACGACCGCCGTGGTCAGGTAGGCGGCGTTGACCATGTGGGCGAAGCGGTAGGGGAAGCTCGGGTTGAAGACGATCGCCATCCAGTCGAGCGGATGCGCCACGCCGTCCTTGATCTCGTAGCCGGCCGGCGTCTGCATCCAGCTGTTGGCCGACAGGATCCAGAACGCGCTGATCGCCGTGCCGATCGCCACCAGCACCGTCGACAGCGTCACCAGCCAGGCCGGGAAGCGGTTCCATCCGAACAGCATGATGCCGAGGAACGTCGCCTCCAGGTAGAAGGCCGTCAGCACCTCGTAGCCGATCAGCGGGCCGATCACGTTGCCGCTGAATTCGGAGAAGCGGCTCCAGTTGGTGCCGAACTGGTAGCTGAGCACGATCCCCGAGACCACGCCCATCGCGAAGGAGACCGCGAAGATCTTGGTCCAGAAGCGCGCCAGCGTGCGGAATTTCTCCTGCCCGCTCCACCGCCACAGCAGCATCAGCACGGCGATGAAGGCCGAGAGGCCGATGGTGAAGGCGGGGAAGATGATGTGGAAAGAGATCGTGAAGGCGAACTGGATGCGCGCCAGAAGGACCGGGTCGAGTTCCATCGTCCTCTCCAGCCCGCCCGGCCGCTTGTGCCGGTCAGCCGGCATGCTTCGCCGCCGGGGCGGGCGGGCGCCCCGCGGCTTCCGCATCAAAGCCTAGCGCGCCGCGCCGCGGAGGCAAGGGCCGGCGCTGTCGCAGGGGAGGCCCGCCCGCCGCATTGCGTCCCGGCCGGCCGGCGGTTAGCCTGACCCAGCGGAAGGTGGGAGGAGGATGCGATGCGCTCGTTCGTTGGGTCGCTGGCGGTGGCGTTGGGCGTGGCGGTCTCGGCGCCTTCCCTCGCCGCCGACCGCGCCATCATCGTGCTCGACGCCTCCGGCTCCATGTGGGGCCAGATCGACGGCAAGCCGAAGCTGGAGATCGCGCGCGAGACGCTCGCCTCGGTGTTGCCGACGCTGCCCGCCGACATGGAACTCGGCCTGATGGCCTATGGCCATCGCCAGAAGGGGGTCTGCTCCGACATCGAGCTTGTCGTGCCACCCGCCGCCGGCACCGCCGGCGCGATAGCGGATGCCGCGGCGAAGCTGAAGTTCCTCGGCAAGACGCCGCTGACCGAGGCTGTGAGGCAGGCGGCCGAGGCGCTGCGCTACACCGAAGACAAGGCGACGGTCATCCTCATCACCGACGGCATCGAGACCTGCAACGCGGACCCGTGCGCGCTCGGCCGCGAGCTGGAGGAGCACGGCGTCGACTTCACCGCGCATGTCGTCGGCTTCGGCCTGTCGCGCGAGGAGGGCCGCCAGGTCGCCTGCCTCGCCGAGAACACCGGCGGCCGCTACATCCAGGCCAAGGATGCGGGCGAGCTCGGCGAGGCGCTGAAGGAAACGGTCGCCGCCGCGCCGGCGAAGAAGCCCGAACCGGTGACGCTGCCGGAGGCGAGTGTCGCCACCGCCGCCAAACCGGCGATCGGGCAGAGCTTCCCGGTGACGTGGACCGGCCCGGCCAGCCCCGGCGACTATGTCGACATCGTGCCCGCGGGCGACAAGGAGATCGGCGACGAGCTCGCCTATGCCTATGTCGAGCACGGATCGCCGGTGGACATCCGCGCGCCGGGCAAGCCCGGCAAATACGATCTGCGCTATGTCTGGGAGGGGCCCGACAAGCGCCACGTGCTGGCCACCGCGACGATCGACGTGGGTGACGCGGAGGTGGCGCTGGTGGCGCCGGCCAGCGTGCCGGTCGGCAGGGCCTTCGACGTGGAATGGAAGGGACCCGGCCGCGCAGGCGACTACATCGACGTCGTGCCGCAAGGCTACAAGGAGTTTTCCGGCGAACTCTCCTACTTCTACGTCGAGGGCGGGAATCCGGCGCGTATCCGCGCGCCCGGCAGGGTCGGAAACTATCAGCTCCGCTACGTTCTCGATGCGCCCGACGGCCGCAAGATGCTGGCCTCCGTGCCGCTGCAGGTGGTCGAGGCGCAGGCCACGCTCGCCTTCCCGCCCACGGCCGTGGCCGGCACCGCCGTCGACGTGGCCTGGACCGGCCCCGCGGCGGATGGCGACTACGTCGATATCGTGCCCGACGGCACCAGGGATTTCGGCGGAGAGCTGTCCTATTTCTACGTCGCCGCCTCGCAGGATGGCGAGACCGGGACCATGAAGGCGCCGGGCGATGCCGGGCGTTATGTGGTCCGTTACGTTCTGGAGGCTCCGGACGGGCGGCGCGTGCTGGTATCGCAGCCGATCCAGATCACACCCGCCGTGGCCACCATAAAGGCGCCGGAGGCGGTGGAGACGGGCACGCAGTTCCCGGTCGAGTTCACCGGTCCCGCCGGGGCCGGCGACTATCTGGATCTGGTGCCCGCTGGCAATACCGACACGGGCGGCGGCGAGCTGTCCTATTTCTATGTGGAGAGCGCTTCCGACGGGAAGAGCGGGACACTGACGGCTCCCGACAAGGCCGGCAACTACGACATCCGCTACGTGCTGGAGGCGGCAGGAGGCCGGCGCATCGTCACGCGCGTGCCCATCACGGTGCAATAGCGGTCAACACGCAGTTTTGAGCGCTTGCCGCGTGCGAAACGCGCCCCGCCCCATGCGCAGCCGCCCCGAAACGGCTAGTCTGCGCCACTCGAATCGCCCGTGCCCGCTTGGGAGGACAGTCATGAGACGTCGCATCGTGCTTGCTCTGGCCGCTCTGGCGCTTCTTGCCCCGGCCCCCGCCGCTCTCGCCGAGACCGTCAAGCTCGCCGCCGACCTGAGCGGCAGGAACGAGGTGCCGCCGCATGACGGCACGGCCTCCGGCAAGGCCGAGATGACGCTCGACACCGAAACGCTGACCTTCACATGGAGCGTCAGCTATTCCGGGCTCAGCGGCCCGGCGATCGGCGCCCACATCCATGGCCCGGTGCATGCCGGCAACAATGCCGGCATCATGATTCCCTTCCCGACCACGGACAATCCGATCGCCGGCTCGATGAAGATTACCGAGGCGCAGGCGCGCGACATCCTCGCCGGCCTGACCTATGTGAACATCCACACCAAGGAGCATCCCGGCGGCGAGATCCGCGGCCAGTTGACCAGATAGCTCAGGCCGCCGCGACCGCCTGCCCGGCGTCGGGCTGCCGGCGCCGCTCCTCGACGATGGCGAGGAAGCTCTTGGCCGCCACCGGCGGCGACACCACGTAGCCCTGTCCGCTGGCGACGCCGCAGGCGATCAGCGCCGCGATCTGCGCGGGCTCCTCGATGCCCTCGGCCACCACGCTCATGCGCATCTCGCGGGCGAGCCGCACCAGCATGCCGATCATGATGTCGCCCGCCTCGTCGCGGCCGACCGTGTCGACGAAGAACTTGTCGATCTTGAGCGAATCGGCGCGCAGAAGCTGGATCTGCGACAGGCCGCTGTGGCCGATGCCGACGTCGTCGATCGCGACCTTGAAGCCGAGGTCGCGCACCCGCGCCACGACGGCCGCCGCCCGCTCCGGGTCGGCGAAGCTCTCGCGCTCGGTCAGCTCCAGCGTGATCTGCCGCGTCGCCACGCCCGCCTGCGAGACGCAGCCGCGCAGCTCGTCGACGAAGCCGTCGGCCACGAAATGCTGCGGCGAGACGTTGATCGACAGCCGGAACGTCTTGTCCTGCTTCATCAGCCCGTGCAGCTCGGCCAGCGCCGTGCGCAGGAGCTGCCATGTCATTACCCGGATGCGGCCGCTCTCCTCGGCGAGCTCGATGAAGCGGGCGGGCGGAACCACCGTACCGTCCGCCTTGACCCAGCGCGCCAGCATCTCGGCGCCCGAGATCGCGCCGGTCTCCAGGTCGAAGATCGGCTGGTAGTAGGGCTTGATCTCGCCATGCGCGATCGCCCGGTCGAGCTCCTCAAGCGGCGTGCGGGGACGCACCAGGTTGCGCGCGAGCAGCAGGCCGAAGGCGGCGCCCAGCAGGCCGGCCAGCCCCATGATCGGCCAGTAGGGCTCGCGGTTCCAGGCCGCGAGGGCGGCGCGCTCGACCCGGATCGTCGCCCGCAGCGGGTAGTGCGCGGAAGCCGCGCTTATGCTCGCCACGTCGCCGGTGAGCGCGGCATCGCCCGCCGGCGCGGCGCGCGCGATCGGCCGGCCGTCGGACAGCGTGATCGCCACGTCGCTGCGCTCGCGCAGCTCGGCCGGCATGATGTCGAACAGCTCGCCGCCGACGCCGAGGATGCCGATCAGGCTGCGCTGCGGGTCGATGTCGATCATCGCGCCGAGCGCGGTGCCGAAGAACTGCTCGACCGGGAACAGCAGCACCCCGCCGTCGCCTGCGAGCATGTCCTTGCGGCCGACCCAGCCCTTGTCGAACTCCAGCGTCTCGGAGAAGGCCGAGCACTGCACCGCCGCGTCGTGGTCGGCGAGCCGGATGTCCTTCACCGCGCCGCGCTGGTAGACGTGCAGCCGCACCGCCTGCAGCGCGCCTTCCTCGCAGCCGGGGCCGCCCTGTGCGACGAGCTCCTGGAGGGTCGCCACGCCGAAGTCGACCGAGGTCTCGGAGCGGCGCAGCGCCACCCGCGCCAGCTCCTCGAGCTGGCGGTCGCGCTGCGAGCCGATCAGCACGTCGGCCGCGATCTCGCCGCCCGCGAGGAAGCCCGCGAGCGAGGCGAGGAACAGGGCGGTCCGCGCAATGACTGGCCAGCGCATGGATCTCGGCACACCTGAAGCATGTCGCCCGAAAGCGGAAACCGGTTTCGGGGCAACGACATGCGCAAAACAAGGACCCCCACCCTAGGGGCCAACGGTCAAGATTCGGTTGAGATCAAATGTGTCTCAGAACACCGCCGCGCCCTGGTCGGCCCGCTGCGCCAACGCGCGAAAGCCGTGGAACAGCTCGCGGCCGAAGCCGTGGCCGTTGGCTGCGAGGTCGGCGGTCGCCGGCGCGCGCGCGGCAAGCTCGGCTTCCGTCACCAGCAGCTCCAGCGTGCCGGCCTCCGCGTCGAGGCGGATCATGTCGCCGTCGCGCACCCTGGCGATCGCGCCGCCGTCCTCAGCCTCCGGCGTGACGTGGATCGCCGCCGGCACCTTGCCGGACGCGCCCGACATGCGCCCGTCCGTCACCAGAGCCACCTTCAGCCCGCGATCCTGCAGGATGCCGAGCGGTGTGGTCAGCTTGTGCAGCTCCGGCATGCCGTTCGCCTTCGGTCCCTGGAAGCGCACGACGGCGACGAAGTCGCCGGTCAGCCGCCCGGTCTTGAAGGCGGCCTGCAGCTCGTCCTGCGAGTGGAACACCCGCGCCGGCGCCTCGACCACGCGCTTTTCGGGCTTCACCGCCGAGACCTTGACGATCGCCCTGCCGAGATTGCCCCTGAGCACCTTCAGCCCGCCGCTCGGCTGGAACGCTTGTCCCGCGGGCGCCAGCACCTGCTCGTCGCCGCTCTTCGCCGGCGCCGGCTGCCGCGCCACCGTGCCGTCGGCGCCGAGCTTCGTCTCAACCGTGTAGGCGCGCAAGCCATCGCCCCAGATGGTGCGCACGTCCTCGTGCAGCAGGCCCGCGTCGAGCAGTTCGCGGATCAGGAAGCCCATGCCGCCGGCGGCGGCGAAATGGTTCACGTCGGCGAGCCCGTTCGGGTAGACGCGCGCCAGGAGCGGCACGATGTCCGATATGTCGGAGATGTCCTGCCAGGTGATGGCGATGCCGGCCGCCGCCGCCATCGCGATCAGGTGGATCGTGTGGTTGGTCGAGCCGCCGGTGGCGTTCAGGCCCACGATGCCGTTGACCACCGAGCGCTCGTCGATCATGCGGCCGACCGGCGTGTATTCGTTGCCGAGCGCGGTGATGGCGAGTGCGCGCTTGGCCGCCTCACGGGTCAGCGCTTCGCGCAGCGGCGTGCCGGGGTTGACGAAGGTCGCCCCCGGCGCATGCAGGCCCATGATCTCCATCAGCATCTGGTTGGAGTTGGCCGTGCCGTAGAAGGTGCAGGTGCCCGGCCCGTGATAGGATTTCGCTTCCGCCTCCAGCAGCTCGGCGCGGCCGATCTTGCCTTCCGCGTAGAGCTGGCGGGTCTTGGCCTTCTCGTCGTTGGGCAGGCCGGACGTCATCGGCCCGGCCGGGATGAAGACGGCCGGCAGGTGGCCGAAGGTGAGTGCGGCGATCAGCAGGCCCGGCACGATCTTGTCGCAGACGCCGAGGAAGACGGCCGCGTCGAACATATTGTGCGACAGCCCGATCGCCGCCGACATGGCGATCACGTCGCGCGAGAACAGCGACAGCTCCATGCCCGGCATGCCCTGCGTGACGCCGTCGCACATGGCCGGCACCCCGCCCGCCACCTGCGCCACGCAGCCAGCCTCGTGCGCGGCCTGCTTGATCGCCTGCGGGTAGGTCTCGTAGGGCTGGTGCGCCGACAGCATGTCGTTGTAGGCGGTGACGATGCCGAGATTGGGGATGCGCTCGCCGGCGAGCGCGGCCTTGTCGGCCGGGCCGCAGGCGGCGAAGCCGTGCGCGAGGTTGCCGCAGGCGAGCGTCGCCCGGCTCACCGCGTGGCCGGCGGCCGCGTCGATGCGCGCCAGATAGGCCTGGCGCGTCGGCTTCGAGCGCTCGCGGATGCGTGCCGTGACGGCTTCGAGGTCTCTGCGTACTGTCATCGGATCGGTCCTTTCACGGCGCCCAGTAGATCTGGACGCCGTCGCTGGCATGGTCGAAGACGGCGCTGACCGGCTTGTCGCGCGTCGCGAGCGCGGCCGTCAGCACCTGTCTCTTCTCCTCCCCCTCGATGTGCAGCACGAGCAGCCGCGCCGCGCAGATCGTCTGCAACGGCAGCGTCAGCCGCGGCTCCCCGGCGCTCTTCGCCACAACCGGCAGCACGTGCCGCCCCTCCTCGTTCGCCAGCAGCGCCGCGAGGTCGGGCGCGTCGGGGAAGAACGAGGCCGTGTGGCCGTCGGCGCCCATGCCGAGCACCACGACGTCGAACGGCTTCGGCAGGCCGGCGATCGAGAAGCCGGCCGCCTGCGCGGCCTCCCCGATCGTCCCGGTCGGCCGGTAGAGCGGCACGAAGGTCAGCCGCGCGGCTTCCCCGGTCCGCAGGTTTTCGCGCACCAGCCTTGCGTTGGAGCGCTCGTCGTCCGGCGGCACGAAGCGCTCGTCGACCAGCGTCACGATCACCTTCGGCCAGTCGAGCCGCTTGCGCGACAGCGCCCTGAACAGGCCGACCGGCGTGCGCCCGCCCGAGACGGCCAGCGTCGCCTGGCCGCGCTTGCGCAGCGCCTCCGACAGCGCCTCGGCGATGCGGTCGGCCAGGGCTTCGGCCAGCTCGACCGGCGCCGCAAAGACGTTCCACACCGGCTCCGCCGCGCCCATGGCTCAGTCGCTTTCGTGCCAGGTCCGGCCGTCGCGCTCGATCAGCGCGATGGAGCTGGACGGACCCCACGTGCCGGCCGTGTAGCCTTGCACCTTCTGGCCGTTCTCCTCCCAGCCGGCGAGGATCGGGTCGATCCAGCGCCACGCCGCCTCGACCTCGTCGCGGCGCATGAACAGCGTCTGGTTGCCGCGGATCACGTCCATGAGAAGCCGCTCGTAGGCGTCGGGGTTCCTGACCTTGAAGGATTCGGCGAAGCTCATGTCGAGCGGCACGTGGCGCAGCCGCATGCCGCCCGGGCCGGGATCCTTGATCATGATCCACTGGCGCACGCCCTCGTCGGGCTGGAGCCGGATGACGAGCTGGTTGGCCGTGACCGGGCCGGCGCTCTCATCGAAGATCGAATGCGGGATCGGCTTGAACTGGATGACGATCTCGGAGCCGCGCTGCGCCAGCCGCTTGCCGGTGCGCAGGTAGAACGGCACGCCAGCCCAGCGCCAGTTCTCGATCTCGGCCTTGATCGCCACGAAGGTCTCGGTGTCGCTCTCCGTGCTGCCGAGCTCCTCGAGATAGCCCTTCACCGCGCCGCCGCTGGAGGCGCCGGCGCGGTATTGGCCGCGCACGGTGAGCTTCGGGCCTTCCTGCCCGTTGATGCGCTTCAGCGAGCGCAGCACCTTCAGCTTCTCGTCGCGCACCGCATCGGCATCGAGCGAGGAGGGCGGCTCCATCGCCACCAGGCAGACGAGCTGCAGGATGTGGTTCTGCACCATGTCGCGCAGCGCGCCGGCCTTGTCGTAGTAGCTGACGCGATCCTCCAGCCCGACCGTCTCGGCCACCGTGATCTGCACGTGGTCGATATGGGCCGAGTTCCACAGCGGCTCGAACAGCGCGTTGCCGAAGCGCAGCACCATCAGGTTCTGCACCGTCTCCTTGCCGAGATAGTGGTCGATGCGGAAGATCTGCTGCTCGCCGAACACGGAGCCGATCTCGTCGTTCAGCTCGGTCGCCGATTGCAGGCTGCGGCCAATCGGCTTCTCCACCACGATGCGCGACAGCGGCGTCACCAGCCCGTGCGCGGCGAGGTTCTTGGCGATGTCGCCGAACAGGTTGGGCGCCACCGCGAGGTAGAACACGCGGGTGCGCTCGTCCTTTCCGATCGCCTTCTTCAGCTTGTCGAAGTCGGTCCCCGCCTTGGCGTCGACCGAGACGTAGGAGAGCCGGTCGAGGAAGGTGCGGATCTCGTGGTCGTCCACGTCCTCCTTGACGTGGTCGGCGATCGCCTTGCGGGCGAAGGAGCGGAACTCGTCGTCCGACAGCTTCGAGCGCGACGCGCCGATGATGCGGGTCGGCTCGGAGAACTGGCCGGCGAGCTGGCGCTCGAACAGCGCCGGGATCAGCTTGCGTTCCGACAGGTCGCCGGTGCCGCCGAACACGATCAGGTCGAAGGGGTCGACCGGGATGGTCTGGCTGGTCATGGGTGAGCTCCGGCTGATTGCGAGTGGCACGAGCGCATATATTCAAATCGATTGAATCGCGCCAGTGTCATGTTGGCCCAAGTCGAATCCAAGCGCGCACCACGCCGCGCCCTTGACACCCGGCCGCCGCGGCGGTTTGTCGGGGGCCTGTCCGAACATAGAACCATTTCGCAGTTGCAGCATAGCCCCATGCCCTGCGAGGAACGGAGGGTCCGATGGGCTCGCATCTTTCCACCACGGTTGCCGAGGGCCTGGCCTTCATGAACCTGATCGACGGCAAGCCCGTCGACGCCCTGTCGGGCGCGCGCATCGACGTCGCCTGCCCCTCCGACGGCAAGGTCTTCGCCTCCATCCCCGCCTCCGGCGCGGCCGATGTCGACCGTGCCGTGAAGGCCGCGCGGCGCGCCTTCGACAGCGGCCCGTGGAGCCGCATGCCGGCGGTCGAGCGCGGCCGCTGCCTGACGCGGCTGTTCCAGCTCGTCGAGAAGCATGGCGACGAACTCGCCGCGCTCGAATCGCGCGACACCGGCAAGCCGGTGCGGCAGGGCAGGGCGGACGTGACCGCCACCATGCGCTACTACGAGTTCTACGGCGGCGCCGGCGACAAGATCCACGGCGACACCATCCCCTTCCTGCCGGGCTACACGGCGCTGACGCTGCGCGAGCCGCACGGCGTGGTGGCCGGCATCATCCCGTGGAACTACCCGCTGCAGATCCTCGCCCGCGTCGCGGGTGCGGCGCTCGCCATGGGCAACACGCTCGTCGTCAAGCCGGCCGAGGACGCCTCGCTGAGCGCGATCCGCATCGCCGAGCTGGCGCTGGAGGCCGGCATCCCCGAAGGCGTGTTCAACGTGATCACCGGCTACGGCCGCGACGCGGGGGCCGCGCTGTCGGCCCATCCCGGCGTCGACTACGTCACCTTCACCGGCTCGCCGATGACCGGCACCGCCATCCAGCAGGCGGCGGCCGTCAACAATCGCGGCGTCACCATGGAGCTCGGCGGCAAGAGCCCGCAGATCGTCTTCGCCGACGCCGACATCGAGGCGGCGCTTCCCGTGCTGGTCAACGCCATCATCCAGAACGGCGGCCAGACCTGCTCGGCCGGCAGCCGCATCCTGATCGAGAAGCCGGTCTACGAGCAGATCGCGACCGCGCTCGCCGAGCGTTTCTCGAAGCTCACCGCCGGCCCGCACGAGGCCGACCTCGACCTCGGCGCGCTCATCAACCCGAAGCAGAAGGAGCGCGTCGCGGGCTTCGTCGCGGCCGCCGAGGAAGCGGGCATTCCCGTGCTGGCGCGCGGGCAGGTGGCGGCCGACGCGCCGGCCGGCGGCTGGTACTTTGCGCCCGCCCTGTTCGGCGCGGTCGACCCGAAGGCCGCGCTGGCGCAGGAGGAGGTGTTCGGCCCCGTCCTGTCGCTCTTCCCCTTCGAGGGCGAGGAGCAGGCGGTGGCGCTCGCCAACGACACCGAGTTCGGCCTCGTCGCCTCGGTGTGGACGAGGGACGGCGCCCGCCAGCACCGCGTCGCCAAGCGCGTGCGCGCCGGGCAGGTCTTCGTCAACGGCTACGGCGCCGGCGGCGGCATCGAGCTACCCTTCGGCGGCTTCAAGAAATCCGGCCACGGCCGCGAGAAGGGTTTCGAGGCGCTCTACGACATGAGCGCGACGAAGACGATCGTGTTCAATCACGGCTGACAGGCACACGCGAGAGAAGGAAAAAATGGCTCGTCTCAAGGACAAGGTTGCGGTCGTCACCGGCGCGGCGTCGGGCTTCGGCGAGGGCATGGCGCGGCGTTTCGCCGAGGAGGGCGCCAAGGTGGTCGTCGCCGACCTCAACGGCAAGGGCGCCGAGCGCGTCGCGCGCGAGATCGGCAAGCAGGCCGTCGGGGTGCAGACCGACGTCTCGCAGGCCTCCGAGATCGAGGAGATGGCCGCCACCGCGATGTCCGCCTTCGGCCGCATCGACATCATGGTCAACAATGCCGGCTACACCCATCGCAACGGCGACATGCTCGCCGTCGACGAGGAGACCTTCGACCTGATCACGCTGGTCAACATGAAGGCGATATACCGCACCGCGCGCGTGGTCGTGCCGATCATGGAGAAGCAGGGCGGCGGCACCATCCTCACCACCGCCTCGACCGCCGGCCTGCGGCCGCGCCCCGGCCTGACCTGGTACAACGCCTCCAAGGGCTGGGCGATCACCGCGACCAAGTCGATGGCGGTGGAGCTGGCGCCGAAAAAGATCCGCGTCAACTGCCTGTGCCCGGTCGCCGGCGAGACCGGCATGCTCGCCCAGTTCATGGGCGAGGACACGCCGGAGAAGCGCGCTTTGTTCCGCGCCTCGATCCCGCTCGGCCGGCTGTCGACCCCGCTCGACATCGCCAACGCCGCCCTCTACCTCGTCTCCGACGAGGCGTCGCTGATCACCGGCGTGGCGTTCGAGGTCGACGGCGGCCGCTGCATCTGAGCGCCGCGCCTAGAAGGTCTTCAGCAGTTCCGCGAGCTGGTCGGCCGTCTGGCCCCAGCCCTCGTGGAACCCCATCTTCTCGTGCTCGGCCTTCGACTCGGCGTTCCAGTGCATGGCGCGCGCCGTGTACTTCGTCCCGCCGCCGGGCAATTCCTCGAAGGTCGTCTGCGCCACCATGAAGGGCTTGCCGGACGGGATCCAGCCCTCGGTGAAGGCGTCGGTGGTGACGATCCTGCGGTTCGGCACGATCTCCAGGAACACGCCCTCGTTGGGATAGTCCTTGCCGTCGGGGTCGCGCATCACGAAGTTGGCGCGGCCGCCGGGCCGCAGGTCCTGGTCGACGCTGGCGAGGCTCCACGGCCTCGGCACGAACCACTGCCTGAGCAGCGTCGGCTCGGTCCAGGCCTTGTAGACCTTGGCTGGCGGCGCGTCGAAGACGCGCTCCAGCACCAGCTCGAATTCGGGCTTCCTGACGTTGGAATTCATTGTTCCTTCCTTCCGTTCGGTTGATGTCCCGAGGACGCGCCGCACCCGCCGGAGCCGACAGTCCGGGCCGTTATTTCTTCGCGGCGGCCGGCTTTTCCGCCGCGGCATTGTCCTTCATCAGCCGGTCGAGATGCTGGCGGATATGGGCGGCCTCGGCGGCCGAGTTGGCCAGCGCGATGGCGCGGTCGAAGGCCTCGCGCGCCTCGGCCTGCCGGCCGAGCCTGAGCAGGTAGGCGCCGCGCACGCCGTGGAAGTTGAAGTAGTTGCCGAGCTTGGCCGCCAGCGGCTCGACCATGTCGAGCGCGGCCTGCGCGCCGCGCGTCTTGGAGACCGCGACCGAGCGGTTGAGCGTGATGACCGGCGAGGGCTGCATCACCTCCAGCGTGGCGTAGAGGATGTCGATCTCCTGCCAGTCGGTGTCTTCGGCGCGTGCCGCCCGCGCGTGCAGGGCCGCGATCGCCGCCTGCACCTGGTAGGGGCCGGGCCGGCGGTGGCGCAGCGCCTTGTCGACCAGCGCCAGCCCCTCGGGGATCATCTTGCGGTTCCACCGCGTCCGGTCCTGGTCCTCCAGCAGCACGATCTCGCCGTCGGCGTCGAAACGCGCCTCGCGGCGGGCGTGCTGCAAGAGCATCAGCGCCAGCAGCCCCATGATCTCCGGCTCGGCCTGGAACAGCCGCAGGAGCAGCCGCGCCAGCCGGATCGCCTCGTCGCACAGCGGCGCGCGCGCCGGCTGCTCGCCGCCGCTGGCCGAATAGCCCTCGTTGAAGACGAGGTAGACCATCGCCGCGACGGCGGCGAGCCGCTGCGCGCGCTCGACCGGGCCGGGCGCCTCGAACGGCACGCCGGCCTTCGCGATGCGGCCCTTGGCGCGGGTGATGCGCTGCTCCATCGCCGCTTCCGAGACGAGGAACGCGCGCGCGATCTGGGCGACCGACAGGCCGGACACGATGCGCAGCGCCAGCGCGATCTGCTGGGTCGCCGGCAGCTCCGGGTGGCAGCAGACGAACAGGAGCCGCAGCACGTCGTCGCGGTAGTCGGAATTGTCGAGCCGCTCGGCCATGCCGGCCTCGACGTCGTCGAGGTCGGAGATCGCCTCGTCGGACGGCAGCTCGGTCTGCCGGCTCGTCTTGCGCACCCGGTCGATCGCCGCGTTGCGGCCGACGAAGATCAGCCACGCCGTCGGGTCGCGCGGCGGGCCGTTCTTCGGCCAGTTCTTCAGCGCCCGCAGGCAGGCGTCCTGGAACGCTTCCTCGGCCGTGTCGAGGTCGCGGAAATAGCGCAGCAGCGCCGCCACCGCCTGCGGGCGGGCGGAAGAGAGCGCGGCGTCGATCCAGGCGATGTCGGTCATGTGTTCCCGTTCGGAAAGAAGAGTTGCACCGGCCGGATCTCGTAGGAGCCGACGCCGGGATTGGCGACCGCGAGGTCGCGGGCGATGTCGAGCGCCTCGTCGAGCGAGGCGACGTCGACCATGTAGAAGCCGAGGAGCTGCTCCTTGGTCTCGGCGAAGGGGCCGTCGATGACGATCGGATCGTCGGAGCCCTTGCGCAGCGTGGTCGCGGCCGTGGTCGGCAGCAGCCGCGCCACCGGGCCGAGCTTGCCCTGCTTGACCAGGTCGTCCTGCACGGCCTTGAGGCGCACCATGCAGGCGTCGTCCTCCTCCTTGGTCCACGCGCCGACGACCTCTTCCTGGTTGTAGCAGAGGATGGTGTAGAGCATCGAAAAGCCTTTCATGTGCGAAGGACGTTGGAGGGCCAGTGTAGCCGACAGCCCGTGGCGAAAAAATGCGCGGCTTTCCTTCGCTCACGGGCCGCACCGCCGCTTCGCGGCTGGCCCTCCGCGGGGGCGCCGGACGACCGGCGGGCGGCGGTCGCCGCCTCGGCCTTCGGCCGGTCGATCATCTTCGTCGCCACGCCCCGTTTCCGGTCTGGCCATTGTCAAAGAACGCCCACCGAAAGGTGGGAAGACGGGCGGCCGTTGGGTCGCTCGTTAGCAGATGGTGTGCGGCCTCGCGGCCGCCCGTCCGGCGACTTTTCACCGCGCCCGTTCCGCTTCCCCCCGCTTCGCCCTTGAGAGGCTCCGCAGGGTTCTAGTGAACCGTCCGTCACGCCCGGCCCGTAGTGGCCGAGGGGGAACCCCTGGGCGCGG
>JAFKJY010000109.1 GCA_017305835.1 Hyphomicrobiales bacterium | reverse complement strand
AAAACTAAAGCCGGGGAGCCTAAACAACGCGCCCGACCGGGCTGCGCAACCCCGACCAGCTCCACCCGGTCGGGCGCTTACCGTCGTGCCCCAAAAGGGGTCCCGTTTGCACGCCGATCCAGGGTCCCCATTCCGAGCCGATTGACAGCCCTGATCATAGGATTGAGGCGCCGTTCGGCATCATGATCCACATCGAGCAGGCTATCCCGAGGTCCATGCGCGCCCACCCATGCGCATGACGACCGGCGAGCGCGCCGAGCCGATGAGGTGCCGCTCCGGTCATCTCGATGCGGGGAGCGCCCGACAGGGGCAAGACCGGCAGGTCCTTGCCTGGCGCGATGGCTATCAGCCTATGAGGCGGCTCGTCTGGGAAGGTGCGACCGGCTGATCGAGAAGCACCTGTGACGCGGGTCCTCCCTGGCTCTTAGGTGCAATGAGGGGCAGCGAAGCGCAGGGCGCCAGCAGCTATGAGGTTCGAATTGGCAGGACGACCTCTCCATCGCCATCGGGGGCGCGCCCAGGACCACGGCGGCGCGGCCGCCGTGGTCCTGGGCGCGCTTGACCTCAGCGGTAGGGTACTACCGCTTCCCAAGGCGTGCCCCTGCAAAGCGATAGGCACGGTCTAGACGCGCGCACGTTCTTCTTTGCTGTGGACTTTCCCTCAAATGAAAGCATCAACAGACCAGCGCCCGTCCTAACGCGGGCACCCGCATGCCCGGCCATCATCGCCGGGCTCGTCCTCGTGCAAGCGCCAGCATCTCGCCGGCGCCAAAACACGGAGACGACAAATGGCCAAGACCACGATCACCCTCACCGACCATCAGCGTGCCGTCCTGACCATGGCCGCATACAGCACGAACTTGCTTGCCTGGCCGCTTCCCAAGCGCCTGAAGCTCAGCAAGGGATCGACGACCATCGTTGTGAAGGGATTGCTGCGGAAGGGGCTTGTCGAGGAGCGGCCGGCCTTCGGCAACGATCCCATCTGGCGGGAGCGCGAAAACGGCAAGGGCCTCACGCTGGTCATCACCAAAGCAGGCCTCGCTGCAGTCGGAATGCCCAGGGAAGTCGCAGTCGATCGAAAGCAGGCTGCCGACCGGTCAGCACAGAGGGCCCACGACGGGGCCGAGCACGGGCCAACGGCGGCCATATCGGAAAGCCAGCGGCGGATGCCGAGGGCTGGCTCGAAGCTCGCGATGCTGGTCGAGCTGCTGAGCCGGGAGCAGGGTGCGACGATTGAGGAGATGGTCGCCGCGACGGGCTGGCAGGGCCATACCGTGCGCGGCGTTATGTCGGGCGCGTTGGTGAAGAAGTTCGGGCTGCGCATCACGTCCGAGAAGGTTGAGGCGCGGGGTAGGGTGTATCGCGCGAGTGAGCCTCTCGGGTAGAAGCGTCCCAAGACCACTGACGCTTCTTGGCAGGCTTGTGCTGACTCATCTATCTGCTTCATCCACACGATCTATCGTGGTGGAGACAAGCCTGTATCCACGCAATCGGCGGAAGGTTCGGCGAAGCTGGCCGGGCTGTTCGAAGCCCGTGTCCATCGCGATGTCTCGGATATCTCGACCGGGAGTCCTTGCCAACGATTCCGCTCGCCGCAAACGCAGCTCCTGATAGGCACGTAGCGGGCTGATCCCGATGTCGGCCGCAAACTGCCGCTGGAGCAGCCGCGGCGATACGCCGAGCCTTTGCGCGACTTGGGCTATGCCGAGCGGGGTCTGCAGGTTGCCCTCCATCAGCAGCAGCGCCCGCCTGACGACGGTGCTTCGCGCATGTGCATACGGTTCCGCGGGCTGGAGGTCCCTGACGCCGCGAATGCGGTCCAGCAGAAGAATCCGGGATGCCTTTTCGGCTGGCTGCTCCCCAAGGTCGGCCGTTACGAGATGCGCGGCAAGATCAGCTGCACCGACACCGCCCGAACAGGTTGCGCGGTCGCGGTCAAGCATGAAGAGCGCTTCCGCGGAGCTGTCGATATGGGGAAAGCGCTCGCGAAACGCATGTATATGGAACCAACTCACCGCGCAGCGATAGCCATCCAGGAGCCCAAGTTCAGCCAGGATAAAGCTACCGGTACAAAGGCCAACCAGCGGTATTCCGGAATTGGCAGCATGAACGACGAATGCGCTCATGCGGGAAGAAAGTTGCCCCCCGCGATCAAGCAAACCGCCGACGACGACCAGACGATCGAATGTGTGCCGGTCTGAAATAGCGCCTGTCGGCAGCACTTCCACGCCGCAGCTCGAGCGGATCGGCAGGCCGGCATCGCCGAGAACCCGCCAATCGTAGGAAACCCGCCTGCTGCGATCGCCCTCATCGCCAGCAAGCCGCAGCGTATCGACGAACAACGCAAAGGCGCTGTGGGTGAAGTCCCGCGCCAACAAGATACCGAAGCAACTCATGCTGCCATCTCATGCTGCTGGGATTGCAGCGGCGCCAGCAGGGAGACGAACGCCCACACCTGTCTTCAATGCAGCATAACCCTGGGTAGCCAGGTCGAGAGAGCGGGTATGAACATCAGCAACAGCAGGCACAACAGGAATACCGGGTAGAAGAGCAGCGTGGCGCGCACCACCTTTTCCATGGGCAGCCGCGTCGTGGCGCAGACCGCGAATATGCCGAGGCCGATTGGCGGATGCACGATGCCGAGCAGGATGGCGAAGGTCAGCACCACGCCGAAATGGATCGGATCCACGCCGTAGCTCACTACTAGCGGGCCGAAAAGCGGCACGGCGATTAGCATCACCGGCACCGCCTCCAGGAATATGCCGAGGAAGAGCAGTGCCAGCGCGACGAGGGTCAGCACCACGTATTTGCTGTCGGTGAAGGTCACCATCCACTGCGCGGCGGCCTGGGCTGCGCCCTCCGAGGTCATCACGAAGCCCATCACGCTGCCGAGCGCGGTGATGTACATGATGAGCGAGGTGGCCCGCACGGACTCCTCGAAGCCCCGGAACAGGCGTTTCCAGCTCATCTCCCGGTGGAGGATGCCGAGCAGCAGCGTGTAGAGCACGGCAAGCACGCTCGCCTCGGTCGGGGTGACGATGCCGGTCGTCATGCTGCGCATGATGACGATCGGGGTGAGCAGTGCGGGAAAGCCGGCGAGCAGGCTGCGGCCGAACTCGCGCAGCGACGGTGGCTCAGCCGGCGGGAAGCGCTCGATGCGCAGCCGGTTGAGCACCATGTTGTTCACGAGAAACAGCACTGCCAGCATCACCCCCGGCACGATGCCGGCCACGAACATGTCGGCCACCGAGACGTTCATCTGCACCGCATAAAGGATGAACATGATCGACGGCGGGATGAGCGGGTCCATCAGCGAGCCCGCGATCACCAGCGAGGCGGAGAACTCCGGCCGATACCCTGCCCGGGTCATCGCATGAACCGTAATTGCACCCAGCCCGGCGATTGTGGCGATCGCCGAGCCGGATATGCCGCCGAAGACCAGCGCCGCCAGGATCGCCGCCTGCGCAAGGCCGCCGGAGAAATAGCCCACCAGCGCCTTCAGGAAGTCGAAGATGCGCCCCGTCATGTTGAACTCGTTCATCAGGCTGCCGGTGAGCACGAAGAACGGGATGGCCAGCAAAGGCACCGAGCGGACGTCGGTGGCCATGTAGCGGACCAGCGTATTGAGAGGCATGCCGAGCATCATCAGGCCCACCATGCCAGACGCCCCCATCGTCACGCAGACGGGCACCCTGAGCGGCATCAGGATCAGCAGCACGGCTATCATCGCCACGGTCGCCATTGCGGGTCACTCCGTCTCGAGGGGAGAGGACTGGGCCGGCGGCGGCTGCGTGCCGAGCAGGATGCGCCGCAGGCGGATGATCTCCGTGAGCAGGATGTCGGCGCTGCTGGCCACGATCGGCAGCACGAAGAGAGATTCGGGCCAATCGAGCACGCTGGTCTTGAACAGCGACAAGAAACGGAACGTCTCGACGCCGAACCAGAACACCACGCAGTGGAAGGCGATGATCGCCAGCCGCCCCGCCACTTCCAGCCAGCGGCGAGGCGCCGCCGGCAGGTTGCGAACGATAACGTCGACGCGGATGTATTCGTCGCTTTTGGCGATCAGCGCGTAGGCGAAGAAGTATACCCACATCGCCGCCAGGATGGAGATCTCCTGGACCCAGGAGAAGCTCGTCCCGAACAGGCCGCGGCCGGTGATCTCGAGGCCGTTGACCGCGACCATGACGGCGAACATGCCAATCGAGACCACCTGTATCAGAAGCCTGCTCACCTTCAGGTAGGCATCGGATATCCGGTCGAGCGCGGCCTGTGTGGCGGCGGCGCGCGCCGTCATTGCGAGGAGAGGCCGGCGACTTTCTCCGCCAGCCCCTTCGGAATGGTGCCGTCGGCCTCAAGAGCCTCGATGATGGCCGGAGCCTTGGCCCGCCACGGTGCCAGGTCCGGCTGGTGGATGGTCACGCCGAACTCCTTCTCGGCCCGGTCGCGCTTCTCGGTGAAGCCGCGCTCGGATTCGGCGCGGAACACCTCGCCCGCTTCCTTTGCGGCCTGCCGCAGGATGCCCTGCTGCTCCTTGGTGAGTGCGTTGAACCTGGCCGTGTTCATCATGATGTTGATGATCTGGTAGTATTCGTCAGTCCGCGTCCAGTGCTTTGCGACCTCGACGTTGCGCTGGTCGACGGCGATGCCGATCGTCTCCGGGCCGCCCTCGATGATACCTTGCTGGAAGGCGAGATACATCTCCGGTCGGGGCACGACGATCGTGTCGGCGCCGAAGCCGCGCCACGTCTCGATCGCCGTGCGCGATTCCCAGATCCTGAGCTTCAGGCCGCTGAGTTCTTCGGGCGTGAGCACAGGGCGCACCGAGATCAGGCCGCGCGGATCGAGCTGCCACCAAGTCCAGTCGTCGTCGAGGACCATGGCTCCCAGTGATGCCAGCTTGTCCATGGCCGGCTTGAACAGGTCGCTCTTGAAGAAGGCCTGCTGGTGCGCAGGCGAGCGGAACACGTAGGGCGCCGAGATGACGCGCGTCTCGTCCAGGAAGTTGGTCATGAACTCTGGATAGAGCAGATGCATGTCCTGCGAGCCGGCGAGCACGTTGCGGATCTGCTCGGGGATCGGTCCGAGTTGACCAGCATGGAAGACCTGCACGGCCATTTCGCCGTGCGACAACCGCGATACCGCCTCGGCGAAAGCGTTGGCGCCGGCGCCCGAATGGCTTGTCGGCGCGTCGACTGTGCCGAGGCGGAAGGTGATCTGCTGGGCCCAAGCGGCGGAAGTGAATGCGGCGAGCGCGAAGACTGTGGCTGAAAGTACCCTTCTCAGTCTGGTCATGGTCATTCCCTCTGGCTTGTTCTGGTTGGCTTCGTCTCAATTCGGCATGCGCAGTACCTGTCCGGCACGACTGCCGGTCAGCACACCGTCGGCAAGCGTGTGCACGCCGTTGACCACGACGTGCCGCATGCCGGCGGCGATCCGGTTTGGCTCGAATAGCGTGGCGGTCTCGCCGAAGGTCAGCGGGTCGAAGACCGCAATGTCGGCGCGCGCACCCACGACCAGCGCCCCCCGGTCGTGGAGGCCGAGGATCCGGGCCTGGTGCGCGGTCAGCCGGCGCACCCCCTCCTGCGGGGTGAGTAGCTTCCATTCGCGTACGACGCGGCGCCAGAACCAGGAGGCCCAGGTGTAGGCGCCGTGGAAGGTGCTGCCCGCCAGCGGTCCCTCGGGCGCGAGCGCGGTGGCATCGGAGGCCGGCGAGCACAATGCATGGCCGAAGGCGAGCTTCTGCAAATCCTCGTCGTAGACGCTGAGTAGCACCATCGGCCTGTGCAGCATCTCGGCCTCATCGGAGAGGACGTCCAGCGCGCAGTCGTGCGGATCGCGGCCCAGCGCCCGACCGATCTCGCCGAAGGTCTTGCGCGAGACGTCGGGCCGGCCGGGGATGTCGAGCAGGATGACCTTGTCCCAGTCGCCGACCGAGAGGATGAGGCTGCTGTAGGCGCGGATACGCTCGCGCGCAGCCGGGTCCGCGAGATGGCGGCGCAGCGCCGCCGGCCCGTCCTTGAGCGCCCAGGGCGGGAGCAGCGTGCTCAGCATCGTGGTGCCGTGCAGCCTGGTGTGCATGTCGAAGGCGACGTCCTGGCCGGCGGCCCGCGCCTCGTCGACCACCTCGACGCAGCGGAGGCTGCCCTCGCGCCCGCAGCGCGGGATGAGATGGCTGACCTGGAGCCTGACCTCCGCGCTTCTGCCGATGCGCAACACCTCCTCGACGGCTGCGACGGCACCCGCCGCACGGTCGCGCGTGTGAGTGGCGAACAGCTTGCCGACACGGCCAGCTTCCGCCGCCAGCGCCATCAGCTCGTCCTCGGAGGCCGACGCTTCGGCCGGATATTCCAGCCCGATCGAGAAGCCGGCGGCGCCCTCGGAGAGCCCTTCGCGGACGAGATCGCACATGCGCTCCAGTTCGGCCGCAGCGGCCGGCCGGTCGACCGCCTCCATCGTCGCCAGCCGCACCTGCGCGTTGGGCACCAGCGTCAGCACGTTGACGGCCGGATGTACCGATTCCAGTCTGTCGAGATAGCCGCCGACGGATTTCCAGCCGAGCTCGACCGAGCCGTCATAGCCGTAGATCGAATCCTTCGCCAATCTGGGGTCGCCCACCGGAGCGCAGCCGAAACCGCAATTGCCGATGACCTCGAGGGTCACGCCCTGGCTGACCTGGCTGACGGCGCGCGGGTCGACCAGCAGGGTATAGTCGGAATGGCTATGGATATCGATGAAGCCGGGCGCCACCGCCAGCCCGGACGCATCGAGATCCCGCTCCGCCTCGCCGAGGCGTGGTCCGATGGCGACGATCCTGCCGCCGGCGATCCCCAGGTCGGCGCGGACGGGCGTGCGGCCGCTGCCGTCGTGGACCATGCCGCCGCGGATCGCGAGCTCGTAGGCCATGGCTATTCCGCCGCCGCCAGCATCTGCCTGCGCCTTTCCGCCGTTGCCGCCCGATCGAGCGTCCTGTTCGCCGGATCGATGACGACGCCGTAGTGCTGCCTGGCCGCGGCGATCGACACCTTGCCGTCCAGCACGTCCTCCTGGACCAGTTCGGGCTCGCGCTCGAAGGCCGGACCGAAACCTCCGCCGCCAGCCGAGGTGTGGCGCACGACGTCTCCGCGCTTCAATGTGATCGCAGCCATCGGCATGGTGGGCAGCAGGATCTCCCTTTCGGTGCCCGGGTTCATCACGTTTGAGGACGGGCCTCCCGGCTGCGCGCCGGCAATCCCGTAGGGCGGATGGTCGCGCCGGTCCGACCGAAGGGTGCAGACCGCCTCGTCGGAAAGCAGCCGATACTCGCGCCGGAAGGCCAGGCCGCCGCGACGCAGGCCGGGGCCGCCGGAATCCTCGACGAAACTGTACTGAACGATCTCCAGCGGCAGCTCCGCCTCGATCAGCTCCACCGGATTGTTGGACAGGTTGGCGGCGGGATTGGAGATGCCTTCCACGCCGTCGAGCATGGAACGCGCGCCCCATGTGCCGACCATCACCTCGGTCAGCACGAAGGGCCGGCCCGCATGCCTGCCGCCGATCGCGAACAGCGTCGGGCCGCCCTCGCTGGCAGCGATCGCCTTGTCCGGGATAACGTCGGCCAGCGCCCCCATGATGGCATCGAAGACGCGATAGCCCATCACGCCCCTCGCGCCGCAGGCCGCCGGGTGCTCGGGATTTAGCACTGTGCCGCGCGGCGCGTGGATCGACACCGGACGCATGTAGCCTTCGCAGTTGGGGATATCGAGATTCGTCAGGCAGCGGATGGCGCAGTAGGTCGACGAGTTCACCATGGCAACAGGACAATTGATCGCCGCCGGCACCTGCTTCGAGGTGCCGGTGAAGTCGATCGATATGGAATCGCCCCTCACCACGACCTCGACCGCAATCCGGATCGGCTGCGGATGCTCGCCGACGCCGTCCACCCAGTCCTCGAAACGGTAGGTACCGTCGGGAATCGCGGCGATGATGCTGCGCATCACTTGCTCTGCCTGGTCGTGCAGCGCGCCGAGATAGGCGCACAGCCGGTCGCGGCCATACCGCTTCAGCAGATCGAGATAGCCGCGTTCGCCGACGGTGCAGGCGGCGAGCTGGGCGCGGATGTCGCCCAGAAGCTGCACCGGCATGCGCGTGTTCTTGGCGATAATGCTGAACAGCATCTCGTTCGGTACGCCTGCCTCGTAGAGCTTGACGATCGGCAGGCATAGCCCCTCCTGGAGCACCTCGGTGGCATGGATGGCGATCGAGCCCGGCGCGATGCCGCCGACGTCGCAATGATGCGCCATGGTGCAGGCCCAGCCCTCGATCCCGCCCTCGTGGAAGATCGGCTTGACGATGTAGAAGTCGGGCAGGTGCTGGCCGCCGGAGCCGTACGGGTCGTTGTAGAGAAATACGTCGCCGGGCTTCGCGCTGGCGGCATGGTCGGCCATCAGGATGCGCATGCTGTCGGGGAAGGAGCCGAGCTGCACGGCCAGCGTCAGGCCCTGTGCGATCAGCTTGCCGTCGCGGTCGCAAAGCGCGGTCGAATAGTCCATCGTGTCGCGCACTACGGGCGAGTAGGCGCTGCGCATCACGATGAGCGCCATCTCGTCGGCGGTGGCGGCGAGGGCGTTCTTGATCACCTCGAAGGTGATGGGATCGAAGGTGGGCTGGTCGCTCATGCCGGGTCCGTCACGGAAATCTGGATCTCGATGTTGCGCAGCGCATCGAGGCGCGCGCGGGCGCCGGGAGGCACGACGCAGGTGGAATCGTATTCCTCGACGATCAGCGGCCCCACGCGCCACTCCGGAGTGAGGCCGCCGCGGCCGATGACCGGCGTGTCTTGATAGCCAGCGTCCGGGCCGAAATAGGCGCGGCGCCTAGCCTCGCGGCCGCCGGAGACGAACGAGACCGATTCGGCAACCTTGGCATAGTCCCAGGTCTCGCCAACCGCATCGACGCGGGCGTAGACACGGATCGTGACCAGGTCGACGTCATCGGCCTCCGAGCCGTGTCCATAAGTCTTGCGGTGTTCGGCGCGGAACCGCGCGGCGATTGCGGCGAGGCTCTCGCCCGGCTCGAACGGCACAGATAATTCATAGGCCTGTCCCGAGTAGCGAAGTTCGGCCTGCCGGCTGAGAGTCACCTCGTCCGGCCGATGACCCTCCTCGGCCATGTCGGCGAGCGCCTTCGCCTCGACCGACGCCACCGACGCCTCGAAAGCATCGTCTGTCATGCCGCGCACGCTGCGGAAGGGGCTGGCGGAAAACTCGTGCTCGACCTTCGACATGAGGATGCCGAGCGCGGAGAACACGCCGGGCGCCGGCGGGATCAGCACGGTGCGGATCGACAGTGCGCGGGCCACAGCAGCCGCGGCAACGGGACCGTTGCCGCCGAAAGCGACGAGCACGAAGTCGCGCGGGTCTCGGCCGCGATAGGTCGTGACGGCCTTCACCGCGCGGGTCATCGTGGCGGCCGCTATGGTGAAGACGCCGAAGGCCGCATCGTCGCGAGACAGGCCGAGCGGGCGCGCTACCTTGTCCTCGAAGACGGCGAAGGAGCGCTGCGCATCCAGCCTGACCGCGCCGCCGGCCAGCGACGACTGGTTGAGATAGCCGAGCGTGAGCACCGCGTCCGTGAAGGTCGGCTGCTCGCCGCCTGCGCCGTAGCAGACGGGACCGGGAGCGGCGCCCGCGCTCGCGGGGCCGACCTTGAGAGCTCCGGTTTCGTCGATGGCGACGATCGAGCCGCCGCCGGAGCCGATCTCCGACACGTCGATGAAGGGGAGCTTGATCGGGTAGCCCCCACCCTTGACCAGCTTGCTCGACAGATTGATGCCGGCGCCGACCTCGTATTCCGTGGTCATGGATGGCTTACCGTCCTCGATCATGGCGGACTTGGCCGTAGTGCCCCCCATGTCGAAGGAGATGGCATTGGCGATGCCAAGCGCCTCGGCAAGCCGGGCACAGGCGATGACACCGGCAGCCGGGCCGGATTCCACGATCGCGGCCGGCTTGCGGCGCACGCCCTCCAGCGACATCACGCCGCCGTTGGACTGCATGATCTGGAGCGGCGCGCCGATGCCGGTGGCGCGCATCTCGCCCTGCAACCGAGCCAGATAGTCCTCCACCGTCGGACCGATGTAGGCGCTCACGACGGCGGTGCTCGTCCTCTCATACTCGCGGATCTCCGGCAGCACGTCGGTCGAGCAGACGATGAACACGCCGTCAGGCAGGTGTTGCCTGAGAATCTCGGCCGCGCGGTGCTCATGCACCGGATTGGCATAGGAATGCAGAAAGGCGACGGCCACGGACTGCACCCCGGCGCGCCGCAACTCACGCGCGGCCTTGACCACACTCTCCTCGTCGAGCGGCTTCCACACCGCACCGCCGGGGCCGATGCGCTCGCTCACCTCCAGCCGCAGTCGCCGGGGCGCCAGCGGAGCCGGCTTACGATACTGGAGATCGTAGAGGACGGGGATGCGCAGACGGCGCATCTCGAGGACGTCGCGAAAGCCCTCCGTAGTGACCAGAGCGGTCACCGCACCCTTCTGTTCCAATATCGCATTGGTCGCCACCGTCGAGGCGTGAGCGAGCGCATCAAGCGCATCACGGTCGATCCCGCGCTCGGTGAGCAGTTCGTCGACGCCGCGGATCACCGCCCTGCCGAAACTTTCCGGGGTCGAGGAAACCTTGCGGGTGGCCAGCGTGCCGTCGCTGCCGATCAACACCACGTCGGTGAAGGTGCCTCCGATGTCGGCTCCGACCCGATAGATCGCGGTGGTCGTTGATGCCTCGCTTACCATCAGCCTCCCCTTTGTTGCGAAGACGATGATAGTCGCGCAGCATGATAAGGAAACTTGTAAATCTAGATCAATACTGATAGCTATTATTTATCATGCGGCCTAGCCTGGACCAGCTTGAGGCATTGCTGTGGATCGCCAAGCTCGGCAGCTTCCGGCGTGCCGCCACTAGGCTCAACATCTCGCAGCCGGCCATTTCCAGCCGCATCCGCGAGATGGAGGAACAGCTCGGCTTCGAGCTGCTCGACCGCTCCGGCCGCGCGCCGCAGCTTACCATGGCCGGCCAGGAGACGGTGCGCCATGCCGAGCAGATGGTCGCGCTGGCGGAGACTTTCCGCGGCCGCATCGGGCGCCGGAACATGCCGCCCACCTCCATCCGCATGGGCGCCGCCGATACCTTCGCGTTGACGTGCCTGTCGCCGCTTCTGGAGCGGCTGGCCTCGCTTCATCCCGATACGCAGGTAGAGCTCGAGATCGACTTCTCCAGCAAGCTCGACCGCAAGCTCCAGCTCGGCGAGCTCGACATCGCCTTCCTGACCTCGCCGAGCAGCCACGATGCGGTCCATTCCGAGCCGCTGCTCGACCTCGACCTCGGCTGGATCGCCAGCCCGCGGCTACTGATCGGTCAGGGAAAGCTGAGGCCGGTCGATCTCCTGGGGCTGCCGATCATCACCAATCCGCGTCCTTCGCATCTCTACCGTACGATCATGGACTGGTTCGCCGCCGACGGCTATGTCCCGACGCGCGTGCACACCTGCACCAGCCTGACCATCATGACGAACCTCGCCGCCGACGGTCTCGGCATAACCGTCATGCCGCTGGTGCTGGTACGCGAGGAACTGCGGATGCGCCGGCTGGTGCTGCTGCAGACGACCGAGCCTCTGCCTTTTCACTACATCTCTCTGGCCTATCGCCTCGAGAAGGACCGCGAGATGCTCGCCGCCATCGCCTCAATGGCCCGCACAGTCGTATCGGAACGCCATATGGGCACGGCCCGATGACCGCGAACCCACATCATCCGGGCAGCGTCGCCCCGCTTGGCTCTCGATGAGGCCGCTGCTCCGCGCCAGCTCCGGGTGTGAAGCGGGATGCAACCGATCAGAACTGCCAGTTCTGGCCTTGCTCGGGGACAATGTAACGCACCTGTGGCGTGTTTCCGGCCTGCAACTCGCGCAGGATGGTCTCCTGGGATGTCTCAAGCGAGATCGCAATCCTGGGATCAGAGCCCATGCCCTCCGAAGCCCGCTCGCCGCGCCTTGCGGTGCTGATCGACGCCGACAACGCTTCGGCCAAATCGCCGACGGTCTGTTCGAAGAGATTGCCAAGATCGGCGAGGTCAGCGTGCGCCGCATCTACGGTGATTTCTCCAGCACCCGCTCCAAGGCATGGGCCGACTTGCTCTCTCGTCATGCCATCATTCCGCAGCAGCAGTTCGCCACGGGCGCCCTTGCCGGCGCACAGTCGCCCACACGCGGCCGTATCGCCTCAAGCGGCGGTGAGTAGATGGGTCAAATTGCGATGGGGGCACGAGGGAGATACGGAACGGGTGGTGATCCGCTGTCGCGGACCGAGGCTGGTGGAAGCCACTCGGAGGTTTCTCATCAACGAATCTGATCTCTTAGAGTTTTGTATCCACGAAACGCACCCTGACGCATCGACTAGCGGTTTACATCGAGCCGCATTTGACCAGTGGGCATACCACCTGCAAATACAATCGGCTAAACTGGTCGCTGACATGGGAGCTTGCGGCGTGTTCCTTCCCGTGCATGGTGCGGTCTGGCATTCGGTAGTGACGGGGATTGGGGGCGGATTAGGTTTTATGGGAGGAATAGCTCGACCGTTCAGTCAGGAAGCCGAGCTAAAACGCGCGCTCCGGTCGCATCTGCACAATCTCGGCTTCACTAAGGACGAAGCCGGCGATCTCGTCCTGCCTGGTGCAGGCAAGGAGGTGATCCGCAAACTGCACCGAGGCCAGCGGCGCGAGCGCCTAGTATCCTCGCAATGTTTCCTCGAGCGCGCGCTACCTCGCACTTTGCCGCACTTCGCCGACGGCAACGAACTAGAGCCCCGCGCAATCACGCTCGCCCTGAGGCCCGTACTATCCGGCACGATCGAGGCGGACATATTCCGCGTCGCCACGCTGACGTGGTCAGTGCCCGTTTCCGTGGGCTTCGGGCGACGCATGCGCTATCTCGTCTGGGACGAAGGTCATGACCGGCTGGCCGGCATTATCGCTTTGGGAGACCCGGTCTACAATCTTTCGGTCAGGGACAATCTCATCGATTGGACCGTGCATGATCGCGCGCAACGCCTCGTAGGCATCCTTGATGCCTATGCGCTCGGCGCTGTGCCACCCTACAACCTTCTGCTCGGGGGAAAGGCTGTCGCCTGCCTCATCCGCTCACGCGAAATCTTCGAAGATTTCCGCCGCGCTTACGGCGGCACGGTCGGGGTGATTTCAGGGAAGGCGAAGGGCGCCAATCTCGTTGCTGTCACCACGACATCGTCTATGGGCCGATCGTCGGTCTATAATCGGCTTCGCCTTGAAGGCACGGACTATTTCGAGAGCATCGGATTCACCGAGGGGTGGGGGCATTTCCATATCACCGATGCCCTATTCGAGCGCATGCGATTGTTCCTGCGCGAGCGCAACCATGCATATGCCGACAAGCACAAGTTCGGCGAAGGACCCAACTGGCGCCTGCGCACCATCCGTGCGGCGCTCAGTGCGCTGAATTTCAATGAGAACATCCTGCGCCACGGCATCAAGCGCGAGGTCTTCATCTCAAAGCTGGCGAGCAATGCCTTGGAGGTGCTGCGCACCGGCGCGGAGGCCCCCGACATATGCGGGCTGCGCACGGTGACCGAGATTTCCGATCTCGCGCGCGACCGCTGGTTGGTACCCCGCGCGGAACGGGGCGAGATCGACTATCGTGCCTGGCAGCGCGACATGATTCCGAAACTCATCAAGGGGCGTATCGAGATGCCGCGCGCCACATTGGCCCAGACCGGATAACGCCCATGCTGGCCGAGGCGCAGGCAGAGCTCGAGGCCCATTTCACGACCCTTGCCGCGCTGCGCCGGGTGCACTCTTATCCTGTCTATGCACTCGAGCACGGGCTCGCCGAGGAGCGGATCGACGCGCTCGCGGAAGCGGCCAGCCGCTCGCTCCAACCTTATGGTCCCCGCGATCAGCACTGGCTCGTGTGGGCCGCGCTCGCCGCCGAAGCCGGCTATCGCTACGCCGGCGACGAATATTGGCCGGCACTGGAGCGGCGGCCCGATGAGTGGCGCAGCAACGATCAACGACGCTGGCTGCGCCGTCTGTTCAAACGGTTCAGGGACCGCTTTGGCGGACCCGAGCCCGTCGGCCGCTGGGCCGACCAATTCTCGATCATTGCCTGGCCGATCGCCAACGCAATCCTCCCGCAATATCTACAAGCCCACTTTGCCGCGCAACTGCACGCCCGGCGCTGGATGATCGCAGATCGCGCCGCAATTGAGAGCGCCGATCTTGGACAAGTGCTGATCGAAGGATATGACGGCTCGTCGTCCCGCTTTGCAGATTTCCTCCAGCAGACCGAGCTCACCACGCAGATCGTGCGGGCGCTACGCGATCGCGACATCGGCGCCGAGATGCCACGCATCCTGCCCGCTGTGCTGGAGCGTATCGTCAACGATCTGGAGGCGCGCCGTCACTCGCGTGCGCTACTGCGCGCCGCCCGCTCGGTGATCAGCGCCCATCGCGCGCGCGTCGCGCCCGGCCTGCACGCGCCGGTGAGCGGCCCGGACAGCGGAAGCGGTAGCCAAGCGCCCTTGCCCGGAATAACGCTCGCGGCGCGGCACCTCGCGGACGGCAGCGTCCTCTTGGGACTGGTCTATCCTGATGTGGGCGCGGCAATGACGCGTGCCGGGCTAGACCTACAGACGCTCACCCATGCGCGCATTCGCACCGCCGACGAGCCGGACCGACTGGAACCGGCGCTTGCGTTGCTTGGTCTGTCTCGCCGCGACCGGGCGATCGCATCCTTCCCGGCCGCCGGGCAGCCGGTCGTCGAACTCGAAACCGCCGACCAGCATCTACGCGCGATCATTCAGCCCTTGCTAGCACTGCCGGACGCCCCACTCTGGCTGCTGCGCCGGCACGCCGATGGAGTCTATCGCGAGGTTCGCGGTCGCTATGTGCGCACTTCGGAATCCTATCTGGTCCTGAGCCGGCAGGCACTGGCGCAGCAACTAGCCCAGCGCGCGGCGCTGGTGAATTGCCCGGCGTCTGCCCAGGCCGTTCATGCCTATTCGCTCGACGTGCCGCAGCGCCTGGAGACCGAGCGGCGCACGGCCCTGGCCGCGCTCGGGATCGGCACCATCACAGGCATTCGCATTGATCCGCTGGGCCTCGCGCCGGTCTCGCGCAAGGGCGATGGCTGGCCGCAATGGACCGCCAGCGAGACCATTCTTCTTCGCCTGACCGCCGACTACGACCTCGCTGGGTTTGCTGTCCGCGTCGACGACGGGCCGGCGTCGTTTGCTCGACTCGAGGGCGGCGAGATGCTCGTTGCCCTCGGTCCGCTGGGCATAGGCGAGCACCGGCTAGTGGTTCGCGCCGCCGCCGCCAGTGGCACGGACTTGCGCGAGACGGGCGAACCGGCTGCGTTCGACTTTGCCGTTGTCCCGCCGCGCCCCTGGCCCGTGGCGATGCGCACGAAGGCGGGCTTCCGATTGTTGCTCGAGCCCCCGGGGAGTGACCTCGAAGCCTTGTTTGCCCGGCGTGCCGAAGCGCGTGTGTTCGGCCCCGCCGGTCGGTTCGTCGACTGGTCGCTCGAAGCCTTCGATGCGACCGGCCATGTAACTGGGACGATCGAGGGCGGGACATCACCGGTCGGTAATGCCGTGCCCTTCGGCGTGCTCGACCATCTGCGCCAGGGGCTGTCCGATGAGATCGACGCGGCACACCGGGTCGATCTGGTCGCATCCCTCGGCGAACTCGGGCGTCAAGCGCTTCCTTTTCCGCACCGGGTGGACCCGCTGCGCTGGCGGTTCGACCCGTCGACACGCCGCGCACGGCTGATCGACGAGACAGCGCATGAGCATCCCGTCACCACGCGTCTCTATCCGCTCGCCACGCCGCTCGCCAAAACGTCCGTCGGCTATGACGATGCCGTGCTCGGCATCGACGTGGCGCCGCCCGGCGCCTTGCTGATCGCCGATAGCAACAGGCGCCAATATGCGATCTTCGCCAGCGCACTGGCCACCGAACGATTGCGCGCCTTGTCCGATCTCGGGTTCGAGCAGGACCTCGCGCTCAATAGGCCCGAACGCGAAATCGTGCTCACGCTCCTTACCGCAATGGGCCGCTGGCGGCGCGCGCAGCCGGTCGGGCCGCAGGCGATCATCCGCAAGGAGATCACGCTTGGCCGGATTGTCGGCGAACTCACGGCACGGGCCTGCGGTCGCGACTTCGCCGAGCGCATTGCGCGCGCCGATAAACTGGCGAGCGCGCAGCAGCATGTCGGTGGATCGCCGGGCTTCGGGCTGCGCATGCGCACCTTCGCCGCACCGACCAGCGAGGCCGAGGGCCTGCAGGCGTTCGGCGACATTGCGCGACGCTATGACATCGAGCAGGAGGAGGCTCGCATCGCCGACGCCTATCGACTGGCCTTTGATCCAGCTGCACTTCGTCTCGGCAGCCTCGAAAGCGCGCGTGTCCGGATTTCGGCGCTGCTCACCAATCGCGCGCTCGTGCGCGGGGCATATCTCGCCGCCGCAGCCGTTCGCTTCGGAACAGGCGGCACGCTGGCGGTGGCGGTATGATGCGCGCACTAACACCCGATGAGGCGGTGGACGCCACTGCGGCAGCGCTTGGCGCCGTTGCCGGCTATCCCCAAACCTGCATCAAGCCGGCGTTGCGCCGTGCGATATATTGGTTGGCGCCGGCATCAAACGCCGATATCGTCCGGTTCGTAGCAGAACCCTTGGAACCGTTTGGGATCGAGCGGGCCGCCGTCGAGGCCGCGCTTGAGGAACTGCTGGCCTATGGTGAGGCGTTTGAGATGCACAAGCTCGGCACCGATCCCTGGGATGCGCCGGACCTCGTCATCCGCCCGGCGCCACCAAGCTTCGTTCAGCGCGGTGATGGTTCGATCATGCTGCTCGGCATAGCCGGCGACCAGCCGACGCCGCTGACGCCCGATCTCGCGGCCAAGGTCGATGAGCAGGGGCCGGTCCGGCGCTTAGTTGCGCCCGACGACCTGGTGCTGGCGGCGCATCTGCGCCTCCTCGGCCTAGTCCAGATTTCGGAAGCGGTCTGGCTGCGCACGCCGACGCAGGAGTCGGCCACGGCGCATGTTGACCGCTGGGTCCAGCGCCTAGCGCAGCAGCCGCGGGAGGCAGCAGCGATCCCCAATCTCGAAATTCTCGATCCCGCTCGCCCTGTGCGCTTCTATTCGGGCCGCTGGCGCGCGCCCGACGCCCGAACGACTGGAATATTCCTAGCGCGCCGGCCGCGCCGCTATGGCGCTGACCTCTGGTCAATTGCGGAGTTTTCCCAAGGTGAATGCCATCGGTTGCTCGACTTGCGCGACGACAGTGATCGGCAGCGATCCTGCGATCTTGGCTGGCGCTTTCAGGCAGCAAGGGACGCGCTTGACGGCCATCCTCAAAAAGTACGGGTGCGTCGTGGCGAAGACAATGCCGCGCTTGACTTCTTCTCGCCGCTGCCCTCGTTCGGCGACCGCCGTCTCGCGCTGGTGGGCAGCAAAAGCCGCGAGACGGGCTGCTTATTCAGCTACACGCTTCCATCCCAGTGCGTCGCTGACGAAACTCAAGCCCTGCGCGACCTGCTCTGGATGCACGCCTTCGACTATGAGAGCGAGCCATGACGGCAACTATCCAGGAAACTATCGCGACGCTGCAGGACACGCTGCAAGGCTATATTGAGGCCACCTACCACATCGCCGATCCGCGCGTGGTCGAGCAGCGCCGGCGCCTACTGCAGAGCTCCGGCGGCATTTTTCAGACGCCTTTCCTCGAATCCACTCCCCGATATGTCACCGGCGACCGCTATGCGGCAATGACCGACATCCCGGGAGCGGCGCGCGAAGCTTATGTGCGGCTCGCATCCTCCGCTCAGGGGAAGCCGCTGCTATTCGATCCGCCCTATCGGCATCAGGCGGAATCGATCCGGGCGATCCTGCGCGACCAGCGCAACGTGATGATCATGACCGGAACGGGTTCGGGCAAGACCGAGTCCTTCCTGCTTCCCATTCTCGGCAAGCTCGCGATCGAGGCATCGGATAAGAGCGAGCAGTTCGCGGCGCATTCCGCCGCGCGCGCAATGGTGCTCTATCCGATGAACGCCCTCGTCAATGACCAACTCGGCCGCCTTCGGCTGCT
Organism: Hyphomicrobiales bacterium; assembly: GCA_017305835.1. Taxonomy (GTDB): domain Bacteria; phylum Pseudomonadota; class Alphaproteobacteria; order Rhizobiales; family Rhizobiaceae; genus RCIO01. Next base: position 10,956 of record JAFKJY010000109.1, on the reverse strand, counting down.
GTTCGGCGACGAACGCGTCATCCAAATGTTTCAGCAATGGTCCGGTCGCGCCGCGACCTTTGCGCGCTACACGAGCCGGACGCCCTATGCCGGCGTGCGCACGCGAGGCAAGGACCGGACCCGTCTGCGGTCGATCGGCGACTTTTTCGTGGCCATCGAGGACGCCGCCAGACGCCACGCGGCGGGGACGCCGATCGTGGAAGCCGAGGATGCGCGCGCAGCCGCTCTGATAGAGCGGCTGCGCGTTAAGGGAAAGTGGCCGGCCAAGCCGAGCGTATCGGACTGGTTCGGCACGGGTTACTGGATGTCCGGCAATGCCTTCCGGCGCGCCGTTGCGCTCGACGACGATGCCGAGTTGATGACCCGCTGGGAGGTTCAGCAGGCACCGCCCGATCTGCTCATCACCAACTATTCGATGCTCGAGTATATGATGTTGCGCCCGATCGAGCGCAGCATCTTCGATGCGACTCGGGCTTGGCTCGAAGCCTGTCCCGAGGAGAAATTCCTCATCGTCCTTGACGAAGCGCACCTCTATCGCGGCGCCCAGGGCGCCGAGGTCGGCCTGTTACTACGCCGGCTGCGCGAACGGCTGGGAATTCCGCCCGAACGCTTCCAAGTCATCTGCGCGACCGCGAGCTTCTCTGATGCCGGGAAAGCGTCGGCGGGCGAATTCGGCGCGCAACTGACTGGGGTCGATGCCCAGTCGTTCGTTCCCGTCACCGGAGATCTCAAATTGCGCGAAGGCGCCGCGAAGGGCAGCGTGGCGGATCTCGCGCTGCTCGCGGCTGTGGACCTCGACGGCTTCTTCTCGGAAGACGCGGCCCAGCGCGCCGCGGCAATCGTGCCTTTCCTGGCAGCGCGCGGCATCGCCGCCACGACCAATGACGCGACCGACCTCTTCCACGCGCTCGCCGATTATCCGCCTTTCGCGTTGCTCGTGAATGAGACGATGCGGCGCGCCGGCGCGCTCGACGAGATTCGCGATCTGGTCTTCGACGCGCCGGACCGCGCGAGCGGCGATCGCGCGATCAACGCGCTGCTCGCGATGGGCAGCCGCGCCCGCCTGAAGGCGGACGATGCCAGTCTCCTGCCGTGCCGGGTCCATGCCTTCCATCGCGGTCTGCCGGGTCTCTGGGCCTGCATGGACCCGGGCTGCACCGAACTGGCCGAAGGCGAACGGGGTGGGCCGATCGGTAAACTCTATGCGCAGCCGCGCGACCGCTGCGGCTGCCAGGCTCCGGTGCTCGCTTACTACACCTGCCGCTACTGCGGGACATCTTATGCGCGCGCCTACACCAAGGATGTCGCTCGGCCCGATCACCTGTTCGCCGAGCCGGGCCAAAAGCTCATCACCTCTGCGGGGGTCGCGCTCGCCTTCCAGCCGCTCGATCTGCTGCTCGAAACGCCCGCCAACCCGTCCCAAGGCGTGGCCGCTCACTATGATTTGGCCTCTGGCCTCCTCAATCCGAACAAGCTCAGCGAACGCCACCGTCTTGTCTATCTGCGGCCGCAGGCATCGAGCCTTGCCGCGGCGCCCGGCACAGATTCTGACGACGATGATGAGGACGACGACGGGAGCGCCGGCGCCGGGCCAGGCCAGTTCGTCCCTTGCGGCTGCTGCGGGCGCTCGGTGCGCGGCGGCAAATCGAGCGTCCAGGACCATCTCACCAAGGGTGATCAGCCGTTCCAGGCGCTTGTATCCGCGCAAATCCGCGTGCAGCCGCCGAGCCCGGTCAGGGCGACCGAATTCGCGCCGCTACGCGGCCGCAAGGTCTTGGTCTTCTCGGATTCGCGGCAGGTGGCGGCGCGCCTCGCGCCCGCGCTTCAGGTCTATTCGCTCAAAGATACGCTGCGTGCCCTGTTGCCGCTCGGCTACCGCATGTTGTCCGGCGATCCCGTGTTCGCGACCTCGATCGTTCTCGACAATGCCTGGCTCGCCACGGTGGTCGCGGCCCATCGGCTCGGCGTCAGGCTGCGTCCCGAGCTCGAAGGGTCCGAGACGATGCCGCGCGTCTTCGACACCCCGCCCGGCGCGATGCCGGACACCAAAGTCTTGATCTCGCTGCTCAACGCCGAGCCGCCCGCCAACCTGATCCGCGCCCTGGTCGATGTGCTACGCGACAATATTCTCGGCCTCGAGTCTCTCGCCGTGGCCTCGATCGGGGAGGCGAACAGCGAGACCGGCAAGATAGCTGCTTTGCCCGCTTTGGCGGGCATCGCAGAAGCGCCCGAGGACAAGCTCGCGGTGGCGCGAGCCTGGCTGCGCGCCTGGTCACGCAAGAGCGGCATCTGGTTTCGTGGCATGCCGAACAGTTGGTGGGGAACGGGCGGCGTGGTTCGCTCGCACAAGGGCGACTTTCGCGCCATGCAACATGTGCTGGGCACGCCTGCGCTCCGGAAGGACTTCAAGAAGGAGTGGCTCCCGCGCCTGATGCCGATGGTGACGGAGCTGGCCGACGGCGGCAATCGCCTGCTCGCGCGCAAGCTTTCGCTCCGGCTCGGCGGCGAATGGCGGCGCTGCGCTCGCTGCACCTCGGTCCACCGGCCGATCGCGACCGTCCCGGCTTGCATCGATTGCGGCTCGCCCGACGTGCATATCTTTGATCCCGACAACGACCCAGTGTTTCGCGCCCGCAAGGGATTTTATCGCGGGCCGGTCGTCGAGGCGCTGGGGCACGACGAACCCAAGCTCATGTCGCTGATCGCGGCCGAGCATACCGCTCAACTCAATGCCGCCCGCGCCGATACTGCGTTCTCGCAGGCCGAGCACCATGAGATGCAGTTCCAAGACATTGATCTCGCCTGGCGCGACGTCGATCAGGGGCACAGCACCAGCATTGACGTCCTCAGCAGCACGACAACGATGGAGGTCGGCATCGACATCGGCGACCTGTCGGGGGTGGCGCTGCGCAACATGCCGCCCGGGCGCGCCAACTATCAGCAGCGCGCCGGACGCGCCGGCAGGCGCGGTAATGCGGTGGCAACTGTGGTGGCGTTCGGCAGCGCCGACAGCCACGATGACCACTATTTCACGCGCCCGCAGGAAATGATACGCGGCCAGGTGGTCGATCCGCGGCTCACGCTCGAGAACCCAGATATTGCGCGCCGTCACATTCGCGCCTTTCTGCTCCAGCGCTACCATGAGGCGAAGCTCCCCGCGCTCAATCTTGCCGATCCAGGCCTCGCCAATCTCTTTTCGGTGCTGGGAACCGTCGGTGACTTTCTCGGGACGGGGCCGCTCAACCACGCGGACCTACAGGTCTGGCTAAACGCCAATGAACCACAACTGCGCGAGGCCATAGCCCGATGGTTGCCTGCCGAACTTAGCGATCGCGATCGCGACGCGCTGCTCGAGGGCTTCAGCGTCGACCTGCTGTCCGCGGTGGACATGGCGCTTGAGGGTCAGCGTGACGCCGCACCCTCGTCCGATCCCGAGGAGGTTGAGGTTGCCGGATCCCCGCCCTGGATAGCCGCGCCAGTCGAGGCGTCATCACCGGACGAGGAGCCGCCCCCCGATGCCGATCCGGAGCCCGACAATGACGGCGGCGTCGACGCGGCCGCCGACAACCTCCTCGATCGACTGCTCTATTGGGGCGTACTGCCGCGCTACGCCTTTCCCACAGACGTCGCGCCCTTCTATGTCTTCAGCCCTAACTCTACGGGCTACCGAGCCGAGATGGAGTTCGCGCCGAGCCAGGGCCTCAACATTGCCCTATCGCAATATGCACCGAATAAGCAGATCTGGATCAAGGGCAAGCAATATACGTCGAAGGCGATCTACTCGCCCTTTCCCGACGATCGCCGCGTTGCCTGGGGACGCAAGCGCCTCTATTATGAATGCGAGCGCTGCGGTCACGCCAAGACCGACGACTTCTACGATCCGTCCAAGCGCGGGGAACTGCTCACCTGCGTAGCGTGCCATACCCCAAACAGTTTCGGTCCCGCCAAGCCCTGGTTCCGCCCGCCAGGCTTCGCGCATCTATGGAAGACGCCCGCGCCTTCGGTACCGGACGAGCCCAACGAAACCGCCTATGCGACGCGCGCGAAGCTGGTGATGACGACCGATCGCATCCAATTAGGCGAAGCAATAACACCGCATTTGCGTGCCATAGGGACACGCCAGCATCTCCTAGTGTCCAACTCGGGACCGGATGGCGAGGGCTATGACTATTGCGTGCGCTGCGGCCGCATCGAGTCCTCGGTCGCACCTGAGGTCAACCTGAGCCAACCGCACCCGCTGCCATATCCTAACGACAACGATCCACCATGCCCCGGCTTCTCTTCGCGTGGGATCGTGCTCGGCACCGATTTTCTAACTGACATCGCGCTGTTCTCCTTGCGGATCGAGACTCCGTTCCGGCTGCCGCCCGCCCATTCGGAGACGATCTCGGCGATGCGCACAGTCTGTGAGGCGCTCGCCAAGGCGGCTAGCCTGCTCCTCGAGATTGAGGCGGGCGAGATCCTCGCCGAGTATCGACCCGCCTTGAACGAGCATGGCGCGGCAGGTTCGCTCGTAGAGGTCTTCCTCTACGACACGCTGGCCGGGGGCGCAGGTTTCTCGCCCCAACTGGCGCCACGCGGGCGCGAACTGTTCGAGCTGGCACTCCAGTTGCTCGAACTTTGTCCCGAGCAGTGCGACTCATCCTGCTATCGGTGCCTCAGATCCTTTAAGAACAAGCTCGATCATGCGCTGCTCGACCGTTTCGTCGGCGCACAATTGCTGCGACATGTGCTTGATGGCGGACCAGTACCGTTCGATCATGCCAGGGCCTTCCGCTCGCTCGCCATCCTCGCGGCCGATCTCGAACGGCAATTGCCAAGCGACTATGTCGTCCAACGCCACTTTGGTGAAGCCGGCGCAACGGCGCCCATCATTCTGTCGAGGAAGAATGGCAGCCCGATCCGCATCGACATTCATTCGCCGATTGCGCCCGGAGTGCCCGTGTTCGGAACGTCGAACGCCATTCTCGTGGATGACTTGCGGATTCGGCGCCACCTTGGTGAGGAGGTCGAGAAGGTTCTACAAGCGATTTGACGTATCGGTGCAACCGGATCGGCCTTGCGGCTATGAGTTGTCACGGCCGCTGCGGATGCGCTCCGAAGGCTTCCACAGCAGCTTCAGGCGCCGATCTTTAAATGGCAGTGGCCATGATTGAGGTGCAAAGCAGCAGTTCGTGAGGCGCGGCGAAAGCAACTGGAATGGGTCATTTGCCGCCTCAGTGGCGCGACCTCACCGCTATCGCTTTCAGGACCCTGTCCATACCGGGGTCTGACAGCGATAGCGGCCGTATGACCCCACCACTCGGCAACGAATGCCTAAGTACGGAGCCTCACCTGCCCATGCAGAACGTCGCCCACACCTGCATGAGGTCGCGGCGCCGGTCGAGGAAGGTAGTACGGGCATAGGCGGCGACGACCTTGTCGCTCTGCGTGTGCGCGAGAGATGCCTCCACGATCTCCGGCGAGTAGTCGGTCTGCTCCCGCGCCCATGTCGAGAACGAGGCGCGGAAGCCATGCACCGTGGCGCCGTCATCGCGAACACCGCGCACGCATTGCAGCATGGCCATGTTGGAGAGCGTTTTCGCACGCGGGCCGCGGAACAGGTGCGGATTCTTACCGGTGGCGTCGCACGGCAGGGATTCCAGCAATGCGATGACCTCGCTGGCGAGCGGCACCTTGTGCTCGGCGCCTGCCTTCATGCGCTTGGCAGGAATGGTCCAGAGTTTTGCCTCCAGATCGATCTCGTCCCATGTCGCACCTAGCGTCTCGCCGGTGCGAACCGCAGTGAGGATGGTGAACAGCAAGGCGTTGGCGCTGGTGGAGCCCAGCTTCCTGATGTCGGCGACGACGGCGGGAACTTCCTTGTAGGGGACGGCTTTGTGATGCTTCTGCTGGCGCTGCACCTTGCTCAGTGACGGCAGCAGATGCATCAGCGGTCCGTCGCGCGAGGCCGGATTATCGCCAGTGCGATAGCCCATGGCAGTCGCCCAGCCGAGGATCTTGTCGATGCGGCCACGGACGTTGCCAGCCGTCGGCGGCTTCGTCGTCCAGATCGGCTTGAGCACCTTGACGATGTCGTCGATGCCGATCTCGTTGACCGGATTCTTTCCGATATGCGGATAGACGTACATCTTGAGTGTCGAGGACCATTGAGCTCGGTGCTTATCGTTGCTCCATGAAGCTTCATGGGCGTTGATGTACTCCCTGGCGCATTCCTCAAAGGTCGGCACTGAGGCCGCAGCGGCCACCGCCTGCTCTGCTCTCCGGGCCGCTTTCGCCGTCTTCTTCTCCGCAGCAGGATCGGCGCCGTCTCGCACCTTGATGCGCAGGCGCTCGGCCTTGTCCCGGGCCTGGGCCAGCGTGACGTCCTTCGTCGCGCCCAGACCGAGCACCTTCGGCCTGCTATCGACCCAGTAGCGGAACAGCCAGCTTCGAGTGCCTTGTTCCCGGATCTGGAGGTAGAGGTTGTCGGAGACCCAGTGCATGCCGACATCGCGCAGTGCGTCCACCTCCCGTGCTGACAGGGCGCGCTTGCGGGCCATGGTCGACTGCCTCCTCCGGCTATGGCATCAAGGACCGCCGGACCATTGCTTGCAACGGCGGCACAGTCCAGCCGCACCGCCGGCGAAGTTCAGATGAACATTCCCGACAGGACAGACGATCGGACAGACGGTGCAGCGGAGATCCAAATCGCCGACTATTCCGGGGCTTAGCTAAACATCCCTGAAAGCCGGGTTCGAAAGTGGCTGAGAAAGCTGCGGAAACCCGGCGCAATGCAACGGATTACGGCGCGTTTACAATCGTTTAGCTAAACATCGCAAGAACGAAGATGGCGGAGAGGGGGGGATTCGAACCCCCGATACCCTTGCGAGTATGCCGCATTTCGAGTGCGGTGCATTCAACCACTCTGCCACCTCTCCGCGGGGCGTGGTCCGGCCAACAGCCGGCGCACACATAGCGATTGACACCCCGCGAGACAAGGGGCCTCTTGGGATGTCCGGCCCGTCCCGCGCCGCAGCTTCATGGTCGTGCGGGTCGCCCCGCCGGAAGCTCGTGGGAATCCTGCCGCAGCCGGCCGGACGCGAAGCACCCGGCTTCGCCAACAGGGCAATGCCGCGAGACGCTTCCGGCGGGGCGGCAAAGGCTCTAGGATGGACACATCTATATCGCGTTCGGGGAAGCCAATGACGATCCGTATTGCCGCCAGGCCCGCCTTGCCGCCTGTCCTTCCGGCCCTTCTTCTCGCCCTCGTGCTGCCGCTGCTCGCCGGCTGCGGCTTCAACACCATCCCCACCCAGGAGGAGCAGGCCAAGGCCGCGTGGAGCGAGGTGCTGAACCAGTACCAGCGGCGCGCCGACCTGATCCCCAACCTGGTCGAGACCGTGAAGGGCTATGCCGCGCACGAGAGCGAGACGCTGCAGGCGGTCGTCGAGGCCCGCGCCAAGGCGACGCAGGTGACGCTGCCGGCCGATGCGCTCAGCAACCCGGAGGCTTTCAAGGCCTTCCAGGAAGGCCAGGCGGGGCTGACCAGCGCGCTGTCGCGGCTGCTTGCCGTGGTCGAGAACTATCCCGACCTCAAGGCCAACCAGAACTTCCTCGCTCTGCAGGCGCAGCTCGAGGGCACCGAGAACCGCATCGCGGTGGCGCGGCGCGACTACATCGAGGCCGTGCGGATCTACAACACCTCGCTGAAGACGCTGCCGACCATGCTGTGGGCCAAGTTCTGGTTCACCGACGCCAAGCCGTTCGAGACCTTCACCATCCCCGACGAGAAGCTCGAAACCCCCAAGGTGGATTTCGGCAAGAGCAAGTGAGCGCGGTCGCCTGACATGACGGCCGGGCGCATGGCACCCCTCCGCGGCTTGCCGGCCATCTCTCCGTCCGGGAGGGTGGCCGGCGCCGCGCTGGTGCTGCTGCTTTTCCTCTTCGCCCTGCCGGCCTTCGCCCAGTCGCTGCCGGCGCTGACGGGGCGGGTGGTCGACAATGCCGGCATCATCGACGCGGCGACGGAGGCGTCGCTGACCTCGCGGCTGGAGGCCTTCGAGAAGAAGTCGTCGGACCAGATCGTGGTCGCGACGATCCAAAGCCTCGGCGGCGAGGCGATCGAGCCCTATGCCAACCGCCTGTTCCGCGCCTGGAAACTCGGCCAGGCCGGCGAGAACAACGGCGTGCTTCTGCTCGTCGCCGTCGACGACCGCAAGATGCGCATCGAGGTCGGCTACGGGCTGGAAGGCACGCTCACCGACCTGCATTCCAAGCTGATCATCGAGAACACGATGGTGCCGGCCTTCCGCGCCGGCGACTTTTCCGGCGGCATATCGAAGGCCGTCGACGACATCGTCATGGTGCTCGAAGGCAACGGCGCCGAGCTGGAGGCGCGAGCCGAGCGCAACCAGCCGGCCTTCGACTACGACACGCTGATCCCGATCGCCTTCTTCATCCTGTGGGGGACGATCTTCTTCGGCGGCCTGTTCATCTCGATCGCCGTGCCGCGGTTCGGCACCAAGATCGGCCCGCGCCGCTACCGCTGGCTGGGCATGACCTTCGACTTCAACAGCAGCGGCGGAAGCGGCAGCTCGGGCGGCTCGTCCTGGTCGTCGGGCAGCAGCGGCGGCGGCGGCTTTTCCGGCGGGGGCGGCTCGTCGGGCGGCGGCGGCGCCTCGGGAGGCTGGTAACGATGCGGACACGATCGCTCAGCCCGCAGGACCACGAACGCATCGCGGACGCGATCCGGGCGGCCGAAGCGCGCACCTCGGGCGAGATCGTCTGCGTGCTCGCCCGCTCCAGCGACAGCTATTTCTACCCCGCCGCCTTCATGCTGACGATCGGCATGCTGGCGGCGAGCTTCGGCGCGGCGCTGCTGTTCCACGTCTGGTGGCTGTCGCTGCCGGCCTGGCAGTTCGTCGCCGCGCAGGCGCTGGCCATGGCGCTCGCCATCGGCGTGATCGGCCTCTGGCCGGCGCTGCGCATCCACCTCGTGCCGCGCGGCCTGCGCTACCGGCGCGCCCACCGCAACGCCATCGACCAGTTCCTGGCGACCAACATCCACATGACGGCGGACCGCACCGGCGTGCTCATCTTCCTGTCGCTGGCCGAGCGCTACGCCGAGGTGGTGGCGGACGCCGGCATCAATGCGCGGGTGCCGCAGGAGCGCTGGAACGAAATGGTCGCGGGGCTGGTTTCGCATGCGGCGGCCGGCCGGCTGGCGGAAGGCTTCGAGCAGGCGATCGCCGCCGCCGGCACCCTTCTCGCGGCGGACTTTCCGCCGCGGCCGGACGACGCCAACGAGCTGGACGACGGGCTGGTCGAGATCTGAGCATTTCCGGCGAGGTGCGAAGCGGCTTCGCGACCGGCCTGCCCACAGGCGCGAGCGCCCGGCCGGGCATGCGCGGCTTGCGCGGCCCCGCCCCCGGCGATTATGGTAAACAAATCATGACCACGCTCGCCATCGACATCCGTAGAGCCGACGGCCGCGACGCCGAAGCGATCGCCGACGTCCACCAGCAGGCCTGGCTCGGCGCCTATGCCGGCATCATCCCGCACCGCGCGCTGACGCGGATGGTGGGACGGCGTGGCATCCAGTGGTGGAAGGGTGCGATCCAGCGTGCGGCCAACGTGCTGGTGGTGGAGATCGGCGGCGACGTGGTGGGCTACGCCACGCTCGGCCGCAACCGCGCCCGCCAGCTCTCCCAGCAGGGCGAGATCTACGAGCTCTACCTCAAGCCCGAATATCAGGGCATCGGCCTCGGCAGCCGGCTGTTCTCGGCCGCCCGCAAGCAGCTCGCCGCGCACGGGCTCGACGGTCTCGTGGTGTGGGCGCTGGAGGACAACGTCAACGCGCTGTCCTTCTACACCGGGCTCGGCGGACGCGACGTCGCCGAGGGCGTCGAGGTTTTCGACAGCAAGGCCCTGCGCAAGGTCGCCTTCGTCTGGAGCTAGTTCCCTCTCCCTCGGGGGGAACTGTCACGGTTGCGCTTCCCTTTCCGAGCCGCTAACGGCTGCGGCGGGAGGTCCTACGCCAGCAAGAGAGCAGCCATGCGCATCGACGCCATAGCCATCGGCAGGAACCCACCCGAGGACGTCAACGTCATCGTCGAAGTGCCGGTCGGCGGCCAGCCGATCAAGTACGAGATGGACAAGGAGGCCGGCACGCTCGTCGTCGACCGCTTCCTCTACACGCCGATGACCTATCCGGGGAACTACGGCTTCGTGCCGCACACGCTGTCGGGCGACGGCGACCCGATCGACGTTCTGGTGTGCAACACGCGCCAGCTCATCCCCGGCTGCGTCATCAACGTGCGGCCGATCGGCGTGCTGGTCATGGAGGACAATGCCGGGCAGGACGAGAAGGTGATCGCCGTGCCCTCGCCGCACCTCACCCGCCGCTACGAGGACGTGCACGACTACTCCGACCTGCCCGAGATCACGCTGAAGCAGATCGAGCACTTCTTCGGCCACTACAAGGACCTCGAACCCGGCAAATGGGTCAAGATCGGCGGCTGGCACGACGCCACGGCCGCGCGCCGGATGATCTCCGAGGCGATCGAACGGGCGAAGACGGGGAAGTAGACGCGCCGTCACCTTCTCCCACAAGGGGAGAAGGAGTCCCGCCGCGTTCAGTTACCCGTAAACCACCAGCAGGTCCTTCGCGTCGATCTGGTCGCCGGCGCGGACCAGCACCTCGGCGATCGTGCCGCTGCGCTCGGCGTGCAGCACGGTCTCCATCTTCATCGCCTCGATGGAGAGCAGCACGTCGCCGGCCTTGACCGGCTGGCCTGCCGCGACCGCGACCGACGAGACGACGCCCGGCATCGGCGCGCCGAGATGGGCTTCGTTGCCCGCCTCGGCCTTGCGCCGCGCCCGCGCGGCACCCGCGCCGTGCATGCGATCGGGCACGCGCACGCGGCGCGGCTGGCCGTTGAGCTCGAAGAAGACGGTGGCCATGCCGCGGTCGTC
>JAFKJY010000108.1 GCA_017305835.1 Hyphomicrobiales bacterium | reverse complement strand
CCCCTTACCCCTCCCCACAAGGGGGAGGGGGCGGCTAAATCGAGTCTTCCATGAGACGTTCGTTGATGCTGGGCGCAGAAATCCCAAGCTTCCCCTCCCCCTTGTGGGGAGGGGTAGGGGGTGGGGGTACTCCGGTAGGCAATGCGGCTGAAAATCCGAAATGTGATCCTATCGCTTCTTCCCCTTCCCCCCGAGCGGCACGGCGGCGGCGTGGAAGTCCGCCCAGGGGTCGCTCTTCAGCGACTGGATGCGCGCCGGGGCGTTGACCACGGTGAAATAGCCCGAGCCCACCGCCAGCGAGAGTTCGTCCCAGCCGAGCGGCATGGCCACCGTGGCGCCGGCCCGCGCCCGTGTCGAATAGGGCGCCACCCCGGTCGCGCCGCGCCCGTTGCGCAGGTAGTCGACGAGGATGCGCCCCTTACGCTGCGCCTTGCTCACCACCGAGACGAAGCGGTCCGGGCTGTCGGCGGCCATCGCCTCCGCCACCGATTTCGCGAAATCCTTGACCTCGTCCCAGCCGGCCTTCGGCTTCAGCGGCGAGACGACGTGCAGGCCCTTGCCGCCGGTCGTCTTGACGAAGGCGGCGAGCCCGGCCGCCTCGACGCGCTCGCGCACCTCGCGCGCCGCCGCGATCACCGTCTCCCAGGCCACCCCTTCGCCGGGGTCGAGGTCCATGACGATCTGGTCGGGCCGCTCGATGTCGGCGAGGCTCGACTGCCAGGGATGGATCTCCAGCGTCCCGCCCTGCACCAGCCCGATCAGCCCGTCGAGGCTGTCGATCGCAATGATCGCCTCGCCCGACTTGTCGAGCGGGTCGCGCGCCCGCAGGATCTCGGCGCTCATGCCGCGCCATTCGTGCTTCTGGAAGAAGCATTGCCCGGTCTGCCCGTCGGGGCAGCGCACCAGCGCCAGCGGCCGCGACACGACATAGGGCGCCATCAGGCGCCAGACCTGCTGGTAGTAGTCGGCCAGGCCTTCCTTGGTCACGCCGGCGTCCGGCCAGTAGACGCGGTCGGGATGCGTCAGCTTCACCTTGTAGCCCGCCGTCGCCGGCACCTCGCTTGCCTCGCGGCCCTCGCGCACGATCTCGCGCGCCGGCTTGTCCTCGCGCAGGCCGTGGAAGGAAGCATGCCTCAATATGCCGTCGGCCGTCCATGCGCGGAACTCGACCTCGGCCGCGAGCTTCGGCTCTACGAACTCGACGTTGCGCCGCGCCTCGGCCGGCAGCCGCTCGGCGAAGGGCGAGGCGTCGGCCCGCATCCTCTTCAGCCGCTTGAACAGGTCGCGCGCCACCGCGTTGCTGAAGCCGGTGCCGACGCGGCCCGCATGGCGCAGCTTGCCGTCCTCGTAATAGCCGAGCACCAGCGAGCCGATCATGTCGCGCGCCGTGGTCGAGGGCACGTAGCCGGCCACCACGAACTCCTGCCGCTCGGAGCATTTCGACTTGATCCAGTCGCGGCTGCGGCCCGAACGGTACTTGCCGCCGGCGAGCTTGGAGACCACGCCTTCGAGGCTCAGCCGGCAGGCATGGCGCAGGATCAGGTCGCCGTTCTCGTCGAAATGCTCGCTGTAGCGCAGTACGGCCGGCGCGCCGGCGACGAGCGCCTTCAGCGCCGCCTTGCGGTCGGTCAGCGCGGCGCCGGTCAGGTCCTGGCCGTCGAGATGGATGAGGTCGAAGACGTAGAAGACGAAGCGGTCGAAGCGGCCTTCGCTGAGATCCGACTGCAACGCCGAGAAGTCGGAGGCGCCGCCGGCGCTCTCCACCACCAGTTCGCCGTCGAGAACCGCCTCGCGCGCCGGTAGCGCCGCGAGCGCGGCCGGCACCGCCTTGCCGAACTTTCCCGTCCAGTCGAGCCCGCCGCGCGTCAGGAGCCGGCATTTGCCGCCTGAGACGTGCGCCTGCAGCCGGTAGCCGTCGAACTTGATCTCGTGCAGCCATTTGCCGCCGGCCGGCGGGTGGCGCGCCAGCGTCGCCAGCATAGGCTCGACGAAGTCCGGCATCTTCGCCTTCTTGGCGCCCTTGATCGCGGAGGGATCGACCGCCGCCGCATCCGCCTTGCCGTTCGCGCTCGCCGCCGCCTTGGCGCGTTTCTTCGGGATGCGGCCGGTCTTCGACGACCAGCCTGGCGCCTCGTCCTCGACGTCGGCGATCACGCGGCCCGTCTTCACCGATTCCGGCCGTTCCTCGAGAATGTCGGGGGCATTGGGCGTCCGCGCGAACTCGTCATCGCCCTTGATCAGCAGCCAGTTCTCGCGCTTCTCGCGCGGCCGGCCGTGCATGCGGATCAGGTGCCAGCGCCCGTGCAGCTTCTCGCCGTCGAGCTCGAACTCCATGTGGCCCTTGCGGTAGCCCGCGTCGGCGTCGCCCACCGGCTTCCACGTGCCGCGATCCCACACGATGACGGTGCCGCCGCCATATTCGCCCTTGGGGATCGTGCCCTCGAAGCCGCCATATTCGAGCGGGTGGTCCTCGACATGCACGGCCAGCCGCTTCTCGCCGGGCACGAGGCTCGGGCCGCGCGTCACCGCCCAGCTCCGCAGCACGCCGTCGACCTCCAGCCGGAAATCGTAGTGCAGCCGCCGCGCATCGTGCTTCTGGATGACGAAGCTGTGGCCCGATTTCATACGCGCCCGCGCGCCCTTCGGCTCGGGCGTATGGGTGAAGTCGCGCTTGGCGCGATAGGTCTCGAGCGCCATGCCTCAGCCCGCCTTGCGCTGCGGCGCAGCCTTCCGCCGCGGCGCGGCCTTCGGCCTCGCGGTTGCCTTGGCCTTGCTTCCCTTCGCGCCGCCCGCCGCCTTCGCGCTCGCGCGCAGCGCGTCGAGCAGGCTCACCACCTTGCCGCCGGTCTCGCGCTTCGGCGCCTCGATCCTGCGGCCCTCCATCTTCGCCTTCACCAGGTCGGCGAGCGCGGCCTCGTAGCGGTCGTCGAAGCTCGCGGGGTCGAACGCGCCGGCCTTGGTGTCGATGATGTGCTCGGCAAGCTCCAGCATCTCGCCCTTGATCTTCGTCTTCGGCAGCTCCGAGAAGGCCTCCGCCGCCGGCCTCACTTCATAGTCGAATTTCAGCGTGTTGGCGACGAAGCCCGGCCCCTGCGGCCGGATCAGCAGCGTGCGCACCCGCCGGAACAGCACCGCGCGGGCGAGCGCCGCGACCTTCTTGCCCCTCATGCCCTCGTGCACCAGCGCGAACACGCTCTGCGCGGCCCTGTCGGCCGGGGCGAGGAAGTAGGGCTTGTCGAAATAGAGCGTGTCGACCTCGCGGCAGGCGATGAAGTCCTCGACCGTCAGCGTCTTGTCGCTCTCGGGCACGGCCGCGGCCACCTCGTCGGGCTCCAGCACGATGAACTGGTCCTTGCCGGTCTCGTAGCCCTTCACCTGGTCCTCGCGCTCCACCGGCTTGCCGGTCTCGGCGTCGACATATTCGCGGTTGAGCCGGTTGCCCGTCTTGCGGTTGAGCATGTGCAGCGAGACGCGCTCGGCCGTCGAGGCGGCGGCATAGAGCGCCACCGCGCAGGCCAGCTCGTCGATCTTCAAATGGCCTTTCCAGAGAGCGCGCGGCGCCAATGCGGGATCCTCCTTCGCGAACCGATTCAACCCGCGGCGGGCGATCGGGTTCCAGCGACAGGGGCGCGCCGGAACGTTCGTCCCCGGCGGGCGTTTCCCGCCCGGTTCCGGGAATCAGGGAGACTGCCGCGATGGACCGCGTGACCTATCGGATCGCCCGCCACGAGGACGGCTGGGCCTACAGGGTCGGCGACGTATGGTCGGAGACCTTCGCCACCGAGGAAGCGGCGCGCGAGGCCGCCGAGATCGCCGCGTCCGAGCAGGAGCGGGCCGGCGCCGACGAGCATGTCGAATACGAGGACGAGGACGGCGTCTGGCACGACGAGGAGGTGTCGGGCATGGACCGCCCCGACACCGAGGTCGAGGACTGACCGCGCAGCGGCCGCCGCGGCGGTTCGCTCAGACCCGCGCTTCCGTGCGCCGCTTGGTGACCTTTTCGCCCGCTCCCGCCTCCGCCGCGAGGCGCCGCGCGGCGAGCGCCTTCTGCAATTCCTGCGCGAGCGCCAGCAGCCGCTCGGGAACCGGCTCGGCCTCGATCTGCTCCAGCAGATCCCCCAGTTCTCCCGGCGCGATCGCGAAGCCGGCTTCCGCCGCCTTGCTCGGCTTGTCGCCAGCCATGGCATGCCCCTGTCGAATGAACGTCCCTTGCGGGCAATAGTGTCGGAGCCTCGAGCTTTTTCAACCCTGCGGCGCGCCGCACGGGGCGGTTTCGCCCGGTGGTGTTGCATGGATGCCTATCAAATGAGGCATCCGCGCCCGCGCGCGCCACGATTTCGCTCCCGGATCAGGCGTTGCGGAACGGCCGGCTGAGATGGGCGGAGCCGGCGAGGCCGAATCGCCACGGCTGCTCGACCGCCCTGGTGATGCCGATTCGCGGCCCGGTCACGACCGGATGCACGCCGGGCCGGGGGTCGAGCTCGATCCCGTCGCCGCCGGCGAGCGGCATTCCGTCATGCGCCCGCGTGATCGCCAGCGCCTGCGTCAGCCGGCCGGGGCCCGAGGCGAGCAGCGCCGCCGCCCGCGTGCCGCGCCGCTCGATCATCGTCTCCAGCCCCCATTTCGGCTCCAGCGCCCTGACCAGCACGGCCGAGCCGCGCCGGCACACCACGTTGAAGCACCAGTGGATGCCGTAGGAGCGGTAGACATAGGCGCGCGCCGGCGGTCCGAACATCGCCGCGTTGCGCGCCGTCGGCCCGCCGAAGCTGTGCGAGGCCGGATCGTCCGGCGCGTAGGCCTCGGTCTCCACCACCAGCCCGCCGACGCCGTCGACCAGCAGCGCCGCGCCGAGCAGGTCCGGCGCCACCAGGTCGGCCGGCCGGTCGCAGAATTCCTCCAGTTCCGCCAGCTCCATGATCCTCGCCGCCGCCACAGGGAACAACAACCGCTCCTGCCGCTTTGTTGTGCTGTTCGCAAGCACTCGTTTCTTTCCGGAGATACCGATGGCCACCAGCACCGGCAGGAAGACGCAACCGGCGGTCGACAGGCAGCGCCGCGTGCAGAAGAAGGTTGACCGCGACGACGCCCGCCGCAAGGGCGCGAAGGCCGCTTCCAAGGCGGCCAAGGGCGGCAGGGAGAAGGCCATGCAGGCCGGCGCGCGCGAATATCCCGTGCCGCCCTTCCCGAAGCAGCACCAGGCCAAGCCCGGCAAGGAGGCCGCGCTCGACCCGCGCCCGATGTACGACGCCCCCCACTACGTCGGTTCCCGGAAACTTGAGGGCAAGGTCGCGCTGATCACCGGCGGCGATTCCGGCATCGGCCGCGCCGTCGCCATCCTGTTCGCCCGCGAGGGCGCCGACGTGGCGATCGCCTATCTCGGCGCCGAGGAGACTGACGCGAAGGAGACCGAGCGCGCCGTTGAGGCCGAGGGCCGCCGCTGCCTGCGCATCAAGGGCGACGTCAGCCAGCCGGACCATTGCCGCCAGATCGTCGAGCGCGTGGTCGACGAGTTCGGCCGCCTCGACGTGCTCGTCAACAACGCCGCCTTCCAGTACCACGCCCTCGACATCGAGGACCTGAGCCCGGAGCATTTCGACACCACGATCCGGACCAACCTCTACGGCTATTTCCACATGGCCCGCGAGGCGGTCCGGCACATGAAGCCGGGCTCGGCCATCGTCAACACCGGCTCGGTCACCGGCATCGACGGCAGCAAGCACCTGCTCGACTATTCGATGACCAAGGGCGGCATCCACGCCTTCACCCGCGCGCTCGCCGCGCAGCTCGTTCCGCGCGGCATCCGCGTCAACGCGGTGGCGCCCGGCCCGGTGTGGACGCCGCTCAACCCCTCCGAGAAGCCGGCCGAAGCGGTCGCCGAGTTCGGCGCGCAGGTGCCGATGAAGCGCCCGGCCCAGCCGGAGGAGATCGCGCCCGCCTACGTCTTCCTCGCCTCGCCGCACTGCTCCAGCTACATCACCGGCGAGATCCTGCCGATCGTCGGAGGCTACTGACCTGCGCGTCATGGCCGAGCACGGTTTCGCCGCCGGCCCGGCGGCCGCGCGGCAGGCGGACCTGACCTATGTCAGCGACGCCGCGCCGGGCCTGCGCCGCAGGAAATCCGGCAAGGGCTTCCGCTACCTCGCGCCCGGCGGCGGCGCGGTCGCCAACAGGACGACGCTGGCGCGCATCCGCGCGCTCGCCATCCCGCCGGCCTGGACCGACGTCTGGATCTGCCCCTCCGACAGCGGCCACATCCAGGCGACCGGCCGCGACGCCCGCGGCCGCAAGCAGTATCGCTACCATCCCGACTGGACCGCCTGCCGCGACGACGCCAAGTTCGGCAGCCTCGTCGACTTCGCCGCCGCGCTGCCGAAGCTGCGCGCCCGCGTCGAGGCCGACCTTTCCCGCCGCGACCTGTCGCGCGACTGCATCGTCGCCTCGATCGTCTGGCTGCTCGACAACGCCATGCTGCGCGTCGGCAACGAGATCTACGCCCGCAGCAACCGCAGCTTCGGCGCCACCACGCTGCGCACCCGCCACGTCGCCATCGAGGGCTCGCGCATCCGCTTCGCCTTCACCGGCAAGTCCGGCAGGCAATGGCAGCTCAGGCTCGCCGACCGCCGCATCGCCGCAATCATCCGCCGCGTGCAGGAGCTGCCCGGCCAGCGCCTGTTCCAGTATCTCGACGAGGACGGCGCCCGCCGCGAGATCCACTCGCACGACGTCAACGCCTATGTCCGCGAGGCGATCGGCGAGCGCTTCAGCTCGCGCCACTTCCGCACCTGGGGCGCGACCAACGCGGCCGCCTTCCTGTTCGCGCAGGCGCCTCTGCCCGAGACGAAGCGGCAGGTCGCGCAGGCGGCCAACGCCATCATCGACCGTGTGGCGGCCCGCCTCAACAACACCCGCGCCGTCTGCCGTCGCTCCTACATCCATCCCGCCGTGGTCGACGCCTGGGTGGAAGGCCGCCTCAACGACGCGCTCGCCGGCATGCGCCGCCGCAATTCGCGTCCGCTGAAGGGCCTTTCACTGGGAGAATCGACCCTGCTGCGCTGGCTGCGCGAGCAGCCGCGCTAAATCGGGCCCGCTACCCATCGCGGGAACCAAGTCCGGCGCCACATGTTTGATGGTCGGGGCTCATGGAGAGCCGCATGACACATTGTCTGTTACCCCGCATGGCGCTGGCCATCCCGGCGCTCACCCTGTTCAGCTTCGCATCCCCTTCCACCCTTCTCGCCCACGAGGCCGCATCCGGGTTCAAATATCCGCTCGAATGCTGCTCCAACCACGACTGCCGCCAGGTCTCCGACGCGGCCGTCACCGAACGCACCGACGGCTATGTCATCCAGGCCACGGGCGAGCGCGTCCAGTACACCGACCCCCGCCTCCGCGATTCGCCGGACGGCGTCTATCACTGGTGCTCCGCACAGGGCGCCGGGAATACCCGCACCATCTGCCTGTTCGTCCCGCCGCACAGCTTCTGATCGGCGCCCGCCGCAGCCGCCGGGCAAGCCCGACGGCGGGAGGAGGCGGCTCCGATCCGATCCCAGCCGAAAATTCTCCGGCCTTGCGGCCTTAGGGCTTCGGCGCCTGCTGGCCGGGAAGCTGCTCGGGCGGGATGACCGGCGTGCGCCCGACGTCCGGCGCCGGCTCCACCATGTCGGTGGCGCCGTTGCGCGGCGGCTTCAGCACGCCGCCGCAGGCTTCCAGCTTGTCGGTGGCCTGCCGGCCGTCGTCGATGCTGGTCGTGGCCTGCTGGTCGGTCGTGCCCGGCCGGCTGCCGTTCGAGGCGTTGTCCTCCGGCTCGGCCCGGCACGGGTCGGCCTGGCCCGAAAGCGCGTCGCCGGGCTGCACCGGCTTCGTGTCGCCGGCCGCCGGCGGGATCGTCGCGCCCGGGGCGGTGCCTTCGGCCGCGAATGCGGGCGCGGCGACGACCGCGGCCGTCAGCGCGCAGGCGAGAAACGTGGCGATCTTGGCTTGCATCGCATTTCTCCCGGATGGTTCGCTTGCCGCGCCGGCGCCGTGGGGTGACGGCGCGGCCTCCCGAGGCCCAACCGCCACGTCGCGCCGATTGTTCCCGGCGGCGGGCATGCACCATCGCCAGGCGGGCCGCTGGCGGGTTCTCACGGCCGCACCGCTGGTGTAACCCTGCCCTCAGGGAGGAACGACCGCATGCAGCACGCGCTGACGCCATTCACCTTCAGCACGGTCCAGAGCATCGTCTTCGGCGAGGGCGCGGCGGGCCGCATCGGCGAGATCGCCGCCGGGCGCGGCTGGCGCTCGGTGCTGCTCGTCACCGATCCCGGCCTCGTCGGCCTCGGCATCGCGCCGAAGGCCGCGGCCGCGCTGGAGGCAGCGGGACTGCGCGTCGGCATCTTCTCGCAGGTCGAGGCCGATCCGCCCGAGCATGTCGTGAAGGCCGCTGCGGCCGCCGCATCCGAGGCCGGCGCCGACGCGGTGGTGGGCATCGGCGGCGGCTCCTCGCTCGACGTCGCCAAGCTCGCCGCTTTGCTCGCCGCCGGCCGCGAGGAGCTGTCCGCCGTCTATGGCGTCGGCAACGCGAAAGGCCCGCGCCTGCCGCTGATGCTCATCCCGACAACGGCCGGCACCGGCTCCGAGGTGACGCCGATCTCGATCGTCACGACCGGCACGTCTCAGAAGATGGGCGTGGTGTCCCCGGTGCTGCTGCCCGACGTCGCGCTGCTCGATCCCGAGCTGACCTGGGGCCTGCCGCCTGCCGTCACCGCCGCCACCGGCGTCGACGCGATGGTGCACGCCATCGAGGCGCACGCCTCGGCCTCGGCCAACAACAACCCGGTCTCGCGCGCGCTCGCCCGCGAGGCGCTGCGGCTGATGGGCGGCGCCATCGAGCGGGCGGTCCATGACGGCTCCGACCGCGCGGCCCGCGCAGACATGCTGCTCGGCTCCATGCTCGCCGGCCAGGCCTTCGCCAACTCGCCTGTGGCGGCCGTGCACGCGCTCGCCTATCCGATCGGCGGCCATTTCCACGTGCCGCACGGCCTCTCCAACGCGCTGGTGCTCTCCCACGTGCTGCGCTTCAACGCCGAGACCGCCGGCCACCTCTATGCCGACATCGCGCCGATCGTCTTCCCGAAGCTCGCAGATCTCGGCAGCCAGGCGCGCGGCGCGGCCTTCGCGGAGGAACTGGCCGGGCTTGCCGCCCGCTGCGGCCTGCAGCCGCGCCTGCGCGACGTCGGCATCCCTCGGGATGCGCTCGACATGATGGCCGACGACGCGATGAAGCAGACGCGCCTGCTGGTCAACAACCCCCGTCCGCTGACCCGCGCCGACGCCTTCGCCATCTACAGCGCGGCGTGGTGAAGGACGAACGTCGCTAGTCCACCTTCCGCCGCCAGGAGCGGAGCTGCACCGTGCCGATCTCGGTGCGGGCCGTCAGCGAGTGGAGCATGTGCAGCCCGCCCGGCCCGGCCGGCACGTAGACGAACTCCATGTCGGCCTTGTCGCGCATGAAGTCGTAGGTCTTGTTGCCGCGCTCCATGCCGGCGACGGGGATGAAGCGGCCGGCGCAGGTGACGGCACGGTTGCCGGCGCCGTAGACGAAGCCGGTCGCCTTCAGCGTCAGCTGCACGTCGATGCGCGTGCCGCCCTCGTAGATGCGCAGCGTGCGCCCGCAGATCTGGCCGGCCGTGCCGCGCGCCAGCAGCGTCGCCGCCACCGGGTCGGCCACCGACTTCAGGTCCGCCCTGGTGATCGGGATCACCTTGTCCGACGGCGTCTCGGGCTTCGGCTCGACGTCGGTGCTGACCGCGTCGCCGTTCTTGAAGACGATCGCCGTCTTCGACGCCCAGTCGTCCTGCGCGTAGTCGAGCAGGAAGCTTTCGGGCTGAACGGCACCCGACGAGATGCGCCCGCTCGCATGCGCGCTGGCGTCGGTGCGGGCGAAGACGCGGGCGAGCCCGGCGCTGGCGAGCTTGCCGTCGACATCGTAGTGGTCGCCGTCGACGCGGCCGGAGAAGTTGGCGCGCGCGACGGTGAAGCCGTGCAACGTCACCACGAAGTCTGCGGCGAAGCTCGTGTCCGCGGCATGGGCCGCGGGCAGGCCGGCCGAAAGGCCGGCCAGAAGGAAACAGATGCGGCCAATGCGGATCATTGGTGCCCCCGAAAGTCCGGTCCGGGCGCGCCGTCCCTTCTCCGGCCGCCCGCTGCCTCTTTTTCGTAACGAATCGGGCCGAACTGTGGAAGAGGCCATCGGGATGCGGCGCCCGCAGCGCTTGACCGCCGCGCCAAATGCCACTATGGAAGCCCGACTTTTCCTGAAGGCCGCCTTTCCGCTTCCGCGCGCCGCATGAAACTGGTGCGGGTGGAAGGCGTTGCCGGCAAGAGACTGAAGGTATCATAAAATGTCCCGCTCCTGCGAACTCACCGGCAAGGCCGTCCTGACCGGCAACAATGTGAGCCACGCCAACAACAAGACCCGCCGGCGCTTCCTGCCCAACCTCGTCAACGTCACTCTGATGTCTGACGCGCTGGGCCAGAACGTGCGCCTGCGCATCTCGGCCAACGCGCTGCGTTCGGTCGAGCATCGCGGCGGCCTCGACGCCTTCCTGATGAAGGCCGACGCGGCCGAGCTGTCGCAGCGCGCCCGCCTGATCAAGAAGCAGATCGCCAAGAAGCTCGCCGAGCAGCAGGCCGCCTGAGGCCCTCTCGGCGGTCTCCGGGCCGCGCTGGTTCCATCACCCAGGATAAAAAAATGACCTCGCAGCGCATGCTCTGGCCGTTCGTGGCCGCGATGGCAGTCGTCGTCGTGGCCTCCAACGTGCTCGTCCAGTTCCCCGTCGCCGGCCATCTCGGCCAGGTCGCGCTGGCCGACATCCTGACCTGGGGCGCCTTCACCTACCCGGTCGCCTTCCTCGTCACCGACCTCGCCAACCGCCGCTACGGCCCCGCCACCGCGCGCCGCGTCGTCTTCGTCGGCTTCATGACGGCGGTGGCCACCACCATCGTCTTCCCGCCGCTGCTGTTCCGCCTCGGCATCATCCCGTTCGAGACGGAGCCCGGCCGGCTGGCGCGCATCGCCATCGCCTCGGGCAGCGCCTTCCTGATCGGCCAGCTCCTCGACGTCACCGTCTTCAACTGGCTGCGTCGCCAGAGCTGGTGGCGCGCGCCGGTGATCGGCTCGCTCGCCGGCTCGGTGGTCGACACAGCCGTTTTCTTCGGCATCGCGTTTTCGGCCGCCTTCGCCTTCGTCGGGCCGGAGGATGCCTTCGCGCTCGAGGCTGCGCCGCTGATGGGCACGTTCGCGGCCGAGGCCCCACGCTGGATCTCCTGGGCGCTGGGCGATCTCTCGGTGAAGCTGCTGATCGCAATCTTCGCCCTCATCCCCTACCGCCTCATCGCCACCGGCTGGCGCCAGCCAGTGGCGGCTTGAAGGGTTATTCGCCGGTCAGCCGGAACTCCAGGTAAAGGTTGCGCTGGATCAGCGAGCGGTTGTCGTCGGAGACGATCGACACCATCAGCGCCCCGTCGGCGCGCCGCCACACGTCCAGCCCCTCCATGTTGTCGATGTCGTAGCCCATGTCGGCCTCGACGAGCACCGGCCCGTCGGCAACGGCGCCGGGCCGGATCGTCTCCGCCTTCAGCCTTCTCAGCCGCATCGCCACGCCGGAGGTGAAGCTGAAGCTGCGCTCCAGGATCAGCATGTCGCCGCCCGGCAGGAAGGCGCCGTCGGTGATGTCGAACTCGTCGCTGCGCCTGACCTTGAAGACGCCCTTGCGCGGCCCTTCGAGGATCGCGGCGAAGCTGTTGCCGGCCTCGTCGATGCTGCGCTCGGCGATCGCCACCCGTGCGCCGGCGAGCGGCCCGTCCTTCGGCGCATGCGCCACCGTCTCGAAGCCGCGGTTCTGACGCAGCTCGCCGCGCGGCACGAGGAAGTCGAGGTCGCGCAGCGGCTTGCCCATCGCCTCCGGCGCGAGCCTGTATTCGGTGATGCGGTGATTGCGCTCGAAGCTGGCGGTCGCGATGCCGTCGCGCACGTCCAGCCCCTCGGCGTCCGCATGCGCCTTGTCGGGCAGCGGCTTTCCGTCGCTCCCGAGGATCGGCATCATGGCGAAGCCGGACCAGCATTCGGGGCGGCGCGCCGCGTCGCGCGTGATCGTTCCGAAGTACCACGAGCCGGTATCGGCCACGCCGATGAAGCTCGATCCCGGCCCGGTGAAGCGGAAGGCGGAGAAGGCGCCGAAGCTCCAACCGGAGGTCATCGTCATGCCGCCGACGAACTCCAGCGGCCCGAACCGCGTCTCGTCGGAACCGATGCGGAACAGCCGCACCGGCTCGCACCGCACCGCCATCGCCTCGGGCTGGATGGACTGCGCGTAGGCGGCAGGCTGCGGGGCGAGCGCCGCGAGAAGCACGGCCGCCGTCGCGGGAAGGACGGAACGCGCGATCATCGCGCCGCGCTATCCAGCGCGGCGCAGGCCGCCCTGCCGCAGCGCGCGGGCGTCCTCCTCGCCGAACAGGCCGGCGAGCTGCTCGGTCATGGCGCCGGCCAGCTCCTCGGCGTCGACGATGGTGACGGCGCGGCGATAGTAGCGCGTCACGTCGTGGCCGATGCCGATGGCGATCAGCTCAACCGGCGAGCGCGTCTCGATCAGCTCGATGACGCCGCGCAGATGCCGCTCCAGATAGTTGCCGGGATTCACCGACAGCGTCGAATCGTCGACCGGCGCGCCGTCCGAGATCATCATCAGGATCTTGCGCTGCTCCGGCCGGCCGATCAGCCGCGAATGCGCCCACAGCAGCGCCTCGCCGTCGATGTTCTCCTTGAGCAGGCCCTCGCGCATCATCAGGCCGAGATTGCGCCGCGCCCGCCGCCACGGCGCATCGGCGCTCTTGTAGACGATGTGGCGCAAATCGTTGAGCCGGCCCGGATTGGCGGGCTTGCCCTCCTTCAGCCACTTCTCGCGCGCCTGCCCGCCCTTCCATGCGCGGGTGGTGAAGCCGAGGATCTCCACGGACACGCCGCAGCGTTCCAGCGTGCGGGCGAGGATGTCCGCGCAGGTCGCCGCGACCGTGATCGGCCGGCCGCGCATGGAGCCCGAATTGTCGAGCAGCAGCGTCACCACCGTGTCGCGGAAATTGGTGTCGCGCTCCATCTTGAAGGAGAGCGGCTGCATCGGGTCGATGACGATGCGGGTCAGCCGCGCCGTGTCGAGATAGCCCTCCTCGAGGTCGAAGTCCCAGGAGCGGTTCTGCTGCGCCATCAGGCGGCGCTGCAGCCGGTTGGCGAGCCGCCCGACGACACCCTGCAGGCTGGCGAGCTGCTTGTCGAGGAAGGCGCGCAGCCGGTCGAGCTCCTCCTCGTCGCACAGCTCCTCGGCGCCCACCATCTCGTCGAACTGCTGGGTGTAGATCTTGTAGTCGATCTCGCGCGGCAGGTTGGCGAACGGGTCGTTCGGCCGCCGCGCCTCGCCCGGCGTCTCCGAATCGAGGTCCTCGTCGTCCGACATCTCGTCGGCGCTGGCGTCGACGGCTTCCGTCTCGCCGGCCTCCTGGTCGTCGGTCGAGGCTTCCGACTGCTCGGCCTGCGAATCCTCCGAGCCGGACTCGGTCTCGCCGGATTCCTGCTCCTGGTCCTCGCCCTGCGGCTGGTCGTCGGCGTCGTCGTCGCTGTCCTCGTCGTTCTCGTCCTCGCCGAGCTCTTCGGCCATGTCCATCGAGGCGAGCATGTCGCGCACGACGCGCGCGAAGGCCGTCTGGTCCTCCAGCTTGTCGGCGAGGCCGGCGAGGTCGCCGCCCGCCTTCTCCTCGACGAAGCCGCGCCACAGGCCGACCAGCTTCTCGCCGCTCTTCGGCACGGCGCGGCCGGTGAGCGTCTCGCGCACCATCAGCGCCACGGCCTCTTCCAGCGGAGCGTCGGCGCGGTCGCTCACCTCGGCGAGGTTGGCCTTGGCGTAGCGGTCCTCCAGCATCTGCGCGATGTTGTCGGAGACGCCCTGCATGGCCTTGCTGCCGATCGCCTCGACGCGGGCCTGCTCGACCGCGTCGAATACCGCGCGGGCCTGGCGTCCTTCCGGCGCCAGCCGCGCATGCACCCGCGCATCGTGGCAGGCGCGCCGCAGCGCCATGGAATCGCCGAGCCCGCGGGTGACGGCGATGTCGTTCGCGCCGGGCTTCTTCGGCAGGTCGGGCAGCCGGATGCGGTTTCCGGCCAGCGCCGGCTTCTCCTTGGAGAAGGCGACCTCCATCTCGCGGTCGCCGGAGATCGCGCGCACGCAGACCGACACCGCGCGCTTGAAGGCATCGCTCTCGGTGCCGGTCTTCGGCTTGTTGCGTGTATTGTCTCCGGGTCCGGCCATCTTGCCCAGCCGACTAAGCCAGCACCACGTTGGCGGCGCTTTCCGGCAGCTCCTCGCCGAAGGCGCGCTGGTAGAACTCGGCCACGATCGACCGCTCCAGCTCGTCGCACTTGTTGAGGAAGGTCAGCCGGAAGGCGAAGCCGACATTGCCGAAGATCTCGGCGTTCTCGGCCCACATGATGACCGTGCGCGGGCTCATCACGGTCGACAGGTCCCCGTTGATGAAGGCCGAGCGCGTCATGTCGGCGACCCGCACCATCTTGTTGACAATCTCGCGGCCCTTCTCGGTGCGGTAGTGCTTGGCCTTGGCCAGCACGATGTCGACTTCCTTGTCGTGCGGCAGGTAGTTGAGCGTGGTGACGATCGACCAGCGGTCCATCTGCGCCTGGTTGATCTGCTGCGTGCCGTGGTAGAGGCCGGTCGTGTCGCCCAGGCCCACCGTGTTGGCGGTGGCGAACAGGCGGAAGGCCGGGTGCGGGCGGATGACGCGGCTCTGGTCGAGCAGCGTCAGCCGGCCCGACGATTCCAGCACGCGCTGGATGACGAACATCACATCCGGCCGGCCGGCGTCGTACTCGTCGAAGACCAGCGCCACATTGTGCTGGTAGGCCCAGGGCAGGATGCCGTCGCGGAACTCGGTGACCTGGACGCCTTCCTTGACGACGATCGCGTCCTTGCCGACGAGGTCGATGCGGCTGACATGGCTGTCGAGGTTGACACGCACGCAGGGCCAGTTGAGGCGAGCCGCGACCTGCTCGATATGGGTCGACTTGCCGGTGCCGTGATAGCCCGACACCATGACGCGCCGGTTGTAGGTGAAGCCGGCCAGGATCGCCATCGTGGTCTGGCGGTCGAAGAGGTAGTCCGGATCGACGTCCGGCACGTGCCCGTCCGCCTCCGAATAGGCGGGAACGACCATGTCGGACTCGAAGCCGAAAGTGTCCTTCACCGACACCGTCGTGTCGGGAAGATTGGCGATGTCGCGATCGACCTTGTTCATCATGTCTCCAAGCGCGGGGCCGGGTGCCCCGCCCGCAATGCTGTCGGAATGTCCGGATGCGTATCTACCAGACCGGGCGGCCCGGGCAACATGCGACCTGACGGCTTTTTGCCTAGCAGAGCCCTGCCTGCTTGAGCACGCGGTAGGCCTGAAGCACGTCGCGAAAACGTTCTTCCGAACTCCTGTCGCCGCCATTCGCGTCGGGATGGTGGCGCTTCACCAGTTCCTTATAGCGCGCCTTGATCTCGGCGCCAGTCGCCCTGATGCCGAGGCCAAGCGTTTCCATGGCCCTGGCCTCAAGCGATTTCAGCTTGCGCTCGCGCGGGTTCTCGGCCCGCCGGGACGAGAAGAAGTTGAACGGGTCGCGCGTGCGGCTGTAGTAGGAAGCGCTGCCCGAGCGGGCCTGCGCGTAGTCGGGCGAGGAACGCGCGCCGCCGGTGCCCATCCGCCAGGTCGGCCTGTGGCCGGTCAGCGCCTCCTTCTGGAAGCGTGCGATGTCCTCGTGGCCGAGGCCCGAGAAGTAATTGAAATTCTTGTTGTATTCCCGCACGTGGTTGAAGCAGAAGCAGAAATACTCGCCTTCCCGCATGCGGCCCACCGGCGCGCGGTGCGTGCCCGCCTCCTCGCAGCCGTCCCACTGGCAGCGCGGCGCGTGCGACTTCAGCTCCGCCTCGGGATCGCGGCGCACGCGGATCTTCTCGAAGTAGTTCGGATTGGGCTTCATCGGCTCCGGCTGCGCAAATCAGTAAAACGGATTATGGGCGCTTCGCCCGTCGATACAAGAATTGACATTCGGCCGATGTTCGACCTAACCGGCGGGCATGACCTGAATCGCGGGAGTGTCCCCCATATGGGGAGAAGAGGCGCCCATGTCCATCCAGAAATCGATCGAGGCCAAGCTCACGGCGGCGCTGAAGCCTGAGCGGCTCGCCGTCGTCAACGAGAGCCACCTCCACGCCGGCCACCACCATTCCGGCTCGGGCCATCACGGCGTCTTCGACGGCACCGGCGAGACGCATTTCCGCATCCGCGTCGTCGCCGCCGAGTTCGCCGGCATGGGCCGGCTGGCGCGCCACCGGCGCGTCAACGAGCTGCTGGCCGACGAGATCGCGGCCGGCCTCCACGCGCTGGCGATCGAGCCCTCCGCGCCGGGCGAGCCGGTGAAGTGGTGAGCGGCGCCTATTCGCCGGGATGCAGACGACCCTTGCGGGGTGAGTCGATAGGGAACCTGACCACCACGGCGGCCAGGACGGCAATGCAGACCAGCGGCAGCAGCGCGACGAGATAGTTATAGATCGTCATTGGTCCTGCTCCTCAAGAGCATCGAGCCGTCTCAACGCGTGATAATGTAGGGCGCCGCCGGTCGCGACGCAAATGATGGCGAGGACGGCCATCAGGCCCAATGCCGATGCGGCAATGCTGGGATCGTAGACCGAGTGCGTAATCGGCGTGAATGCGCCGATGAGCACGATGCCGATGGCCAGACCGTTCAGCAGATTGGCCTGAAGCTTGATCTTTTCCTTGCGAATTTCCGCTGGTGACATTTTTGAATCATAGCGTGAATTTCGTCGACGCTCCAGATATCGCCAGCTTCTACCGCTTCAGCACGTCCTCCCACTCCGTGCCGTGGCGTCGGAATTCGCCGGCGACGAACCAGCAGACGGGCGTGATCTTCGTTCCGGCCGCCCGCGCATCGGCGATCAGCCGCTCGACCATTCGCTCGGCGATACCCTGCCCGCGGAAGGCGCGCGGCACGTAGGTGTGGTCGGCCACGACGTGGTCCAGCGCGACGCGCGCATAGGTCAGCTCCGCCCGCTCGCCCTCGGCCAGGGCGACCGTGTAGGCGCCGCGCCCGCCATTTTCCGCGTGACGAATGTCGATGTCGTCGCTGGCCATACCGCCTCCTGCCGCGGACCGTGCCGCACCGTCCATATGGTCCGCCGCCGCTACTTCTTCCAGACGTCCGCCCATTCCGTGTGGCGCTTGAACTGCGCGGCCGCGAACGGGCAGAGCGGTATGATCTTGATGCCGGCCGCGCGCGCGTCCTCGACCGCGCGGGTGACGAGCCTCGCCCCGACGCCCTGGCCGCGGAAGACGTCCGGCACGCCGGTGTGGTCGATGATCATCAGCCGCTCGCCGGTGCGCGTGTAGGTCATCTCGGCCTCGGCGCCGCCCGGCCCGGGCAGGACGTAGCGTCCCTTCGAGCCGTTGTCCTCGTGCCTGATCCCGTCGGTGCTCATGCCTGCTTCTCCCCTGCTGCGACGGCCGCGAGGAAGCGGCGCGCCGCGTCGATCTCCTCCGGCCTGATCTCGTGCCCGCCCGGATGGCGGACCATGGTGACGTCGGTGCCCGCATCGCGCAACCACGCTTCGAGCCGTGCCGTCATATGCGGCGGGCAGATCGGGTCGCGCTCGCCCGCGGTGATGAGGATGCGCCGGCCGGCGAGGCTGCCCGCGATCTGCGGCTGGAACGGGATCAGCGGATGCATCAGCACCGCCGCATCGAACAGCTCCGGCGCCGCGAACAATGTCGAGGCCAGGATGTTGGCGCCGTTGGAATAGCCCAGCCCCATGACGGCCGTCGGCTTCGCCGCCTCGACATGAGCGTGCACGAAGCCGGCCATCTTCGCCGTGGCGCGAGCGAGGTCGTCCATGTCGTAGACGCCCTCGGCCGCGCGCCGGAAGAAGCGCAGCGCGCCCATCTCCGAAACATCGCCGCGCGGCGCGACAAGGGCCGCACCGGGCGCCACCGCGCGGCCGAGGCCGAGCATCTGCGTCTCGTCGCCGCCTGTGCCGTGGAAGAGGAAGAGCAGCGGCTTGCCGGCGCCCGCCCCTTCCACGGCGTGCACATAGGCGTCGCGGCTCAAGACACGGCCTCCCCGGCCTCCAGCGGCTGCAGGTGCTTCTCCAGCCACGGCCGCAGATGCGCGTGCTGGGTCGGCAGCTTCAGCGCCTCGCCGAGATGCGCCGTGTCCTCGTCGCGGTCGAAGCCCGGCTCGTTGGTCGCGACCTCGAACAGCACGCCGCCCGGCGTGCGGAAATAGATCGCCCAGAAATAGTCGCGGTCGATCACCGGCGTCACCTGGTAGCCGGTGTCGAGCAGCGCCTTGCGCACCTCGAGCTGCTTCGCCCGGTTCTCCACCGCGAAGGCGACGTGATGCACGGAGCCCGCGCCCTGCCGGGCCGGATTGACCATCGGCAGCGTCTCGATGTCGACCGTGTCGGCGCCGTTGCCGCCCGCGACGCTGAAGCGGCGCAGATTGCCGGCCTGCTCGGCCTGCTCGTAGCCCATGAACTTCAGCAGCTCGGCGTTCGCCCCGCCGTCCTGCAGCCGCATCGACACGGAGTGGAAGCCGTGGATGCCCTTCTCCGCCGGCACGCCGCCGCCGGTCCACACCGGCCGCGGGTCGTCCTTCACCTCGACCAGCGCGAAGCCGTCGCCGTCCTGGCCGGAAAAGTCGAGCCGGCTCTCGCCGAAGCGCGTCTCGCGCTTCAGCCCGCCTACTCCGTGCTGCGCCAGGCGCTCCTCCCAATAGGGCAGCGCGCCCGCCGGCACCGCGAAGGCCGTCGTGCCGACCTCGCCGGTGCCCGGCCGCCCGCGGGCAATGTGCGGGAACGGGAAATAGGTCATCACCGTGCCCGGCTGGCCGAGCTCGTCGGCATAATAGAGGTGGTAGACGTCGGGTGCGTCGAAATTGACCGTCTTCTTGACCCTGCGCAGCCCCAGCGTGTGCGTGAAGAACGCGTTGTTCTGCGCGGCGTCGCGCGCCATCGAGGTGACGTGATGCAGGCCCTTGATCTGGTCGAGCATGGTTCTGCTCCTTCCTTGCGCGACGGCCTTCCCGCCGCTTTCCGAGGCTCAATCTGGGCCTGCGCCGCCGCTAAGGAAAGGTCGCGCCGGGCGGATGGAGTGTCAACCGATGCTGAACGCAATTCGCAAACCCGTTCACGAAAAAGGCCCGCGCCGAAGCGCGGGCCTTTTCTTTGGAGTCCGGGACTTTGGCTCAGTTGGCCGCCGGCACGTTCATCCGCATCTTGTCGCGGTTGTCCGCATAGGAGCCTTCCTCGTAGGCCGGCTGGGCCTCCAGCGCGTCCTTGGTCAGGCTCGTGTAGAGATACAGCTTGCCGTTCTCGTCGGTCATGAAGTGCAGGTTGTCCATGCCGAGGGCGACTTCCTTCTCGCCCATGCCGAGGAACCCGCCGACATCGACCAGCACGGCGTCGACCTTGCCGTCCTGCGACAGGACCACATCGCCGACCTCGCCGACCTTCGCGTCGTCGGCGCCGTAGATCGTCGTGCCGATGAAGTCGTCGGCGCGGATCTGGTCGATGGGCTGATCCTTGAGCGTCGAGCGGTCGATCGCGGCCGTCTGCGTGTTGTCGGTCGCGTTGTCCGTGGCCGTCGGCGCCTGGGCCGTCTGCTGGTCGGTGCCGGAAGCGGCCTGGTCAGCCGGCTTCTGGTCCGCGGCAGCGGTCTGGTCGGTCGAGGCAGCCTGGTCGGCCGGCTTCTGCTCGGTCGAGGCGGTCTGGTCCTGGCTCGCCGTGCCATCGGTCGTCGTGGCCGGAGCCTGCGCCGTCTGCTCGGTAGAGGTCGAGGCCGCGGGCTGGTCGGTGGTCGGCGCAGCCGCCATCTGGTTGCTGTCGGCCGCCGGCTGCTGCTCGGTCGAGGCCGCCTCCACCGGCGCCTTGGCCAGATCCTCGGCCGTCGCCGGCTTGGTCTCGGCCACGTCCGCGTCGGCCGGCATCGGCTGGTAGGCCTGCTTGTCGAACTCCGGCTGCGCCTTCAGCGCCTCAGCGGTCGTCTCGACCACCAGCCAGCGGTCGTTATCGCGCTCTTCCCACTTGGCGAGGTTGTACTCGATAGCCACGTCCTTCTGGCCGATGCCGAGGAAGCCGCCGACGCCGATCACCAGCGCCTGCACCTGCCCGTCGGGGCTCAGCACGAGGTCGTTCACCGAGCCGATCTTCTTCGCGTCCTGGCCGGTGCCGTTGTAGACGGCCTTGCCGATCACGTTGCTGGCGAGGTTGCCCTCGGCCTTGATCACCATCGGCGTCTCGGGCTGGCTCATCGGAGCCTGCGTCGTCGACGGGGCGGTCTGGGCGGGCTGGGTCGCATCCTGCGCATAGGCGCCCGAAGCGACGAGCGTCGCAAGGGCGGTAGTCGCCAAGAGCTTGCGGATCATGTTACCATCTCCTTGTGCATTATTCCTGGTGCACGGCCGCGCCCTCATCCGAACGTGACAGGGAAGGCGAGGGTGCGGCCTCGCATCGGACAACGTGCTTGCCCACATCTGGTTCCGGTTCCGCGGCAGGTTTCCGCTGCGGGAACGAAAGCACCGCCGTGACGTTTCCGCCGGCTGCGCGGCAAACGCGCGCGGCCGCGCCCGCGCCGGCGTGCAACGGCCACCGGAAAGGACGTGACATGCGCTTCCAGGGCGTGCTCAACCGCGGCGGCGGGACCTTGCGGACGATGGACGTCGAGGCCTTCGCCGACGCCGCCCGCCGGACGCTCGAAGCGGCCGGCCATCAGGCGCGCTTCCGCCTCGTCGAGGGCGACGCCGTGGCCGACGCTTTGGCCGAGGCCGCGCAGGCGCCCGACATCGACGTGGTGATGGCCGGCGGCGGCGACGGCACGATCTCGTCCGCGGCCGCCGCGCTGATGGGCTCCGGCAAGGCGCTCGCCATCCTGCCGGCAGGCACGATGAACCTCTTCGCCCGCGGCCTCGGCATCCCGCTCGACCTCGAGGCGGCCGTCGCCGCCTTCGCCGCGGGCAAGGCGCGGGCCGTCGACATCGCCACCGCCAACGGCAGGCCCTTCGTCCACCAGTTCTCGGTCGGCATGCATTCGGAGCTGATCCGCCGCCGCGAGGAGATGAACTACAGCTCCCGGCCGGGCAAGATCCGCGCCTCGATGGTGGCCGCGGTCGCGACCGTCGTGCAGCCGCCGCGCATCCGCTTCCGCCTCGAATTGCCGTCGGCCGAGATCGCGACCGTGGCCTCCAGCCTGTCGGTGAGCAACAACGTCTTTGGCGACGGCCCGCTGCCGGTGGCGGCGAGGCCGGACGGCGGCGAGCTCGGCGTCTACATCGCGCGCGCCCATCGCGGCGGCGAGATCCTGCGCATCCTGCTCAGCATCGCCACCGGCCGCTGGAAGCAGGATTCGGCGATCGAGATGCACACCGCGCCGCGCGTGGTGCTGCGGGTCGACCGGGCCGCCCGGGGGTTCCAGTGCGCCATGGACGGCGAATTGCTGCCGCTGGAAGCCAGCACCGAGATCGTCATCCATCCCCGCGCGCTTAACGTGCTGCTGCCGGCGGAAAAGGAAGCCGGATAAGGACCGGCCCGGCCGCGTCAGTTGTTGTCGGCGGGAACGTTGCCTTCCACGGCGTTGGGACGGTTCACCGTGGCGGGATCGCCGACCTGCTCGGAGGCCGGCGGGGCGATGTAGGCGCCGTAGATCTCGACCAGCCCCCACACGATCATGACCAGCACGAGGCCGGCAATCAGCACGCGCAGTACCGGCCAGCCCGGCCTGCCCTGCCTCGCCCGGTCGGGATTGAGCTCAACCTGCCTGTCGTCGCCGTTTGCCATAGCCTCGCGCCGGCCCGCGCCCGGGCCGGTCCTTCCTGTGCCATTGATGTCGTGAGACTAATGCGCGCGCCGGCCGCTTGTTCCGGACAGCGCGACCGCGCTTCAGTCGCGGTCGCGCCTGTTCTCGCGGTAGAGGCCGAGCACGAAGCCGGTCAGCAGCGAGGCGGCGAGCCCGGTGAACACGCCGCCCTTCGAGCCTACCATGCCGGCGGTCGCGGCCGCCGCGATCTCGGCCAGCTCGCGCCGGCGCC
This sequence comes from Hyphomicrobiales bacterium, assembly GCA_017305835.1. Classification (GTDB taxonomy): domain Bacteria; phylum Pseudomonadota; class Alphaproteobacteria; order Rhizobiales; family Rhizobiaceae; genus RCIO01. Next base: position 30,280 of record JAFKJY010000108.1, on the reverse strand, counting down.
GTTCCGCCGCCTGCCGGGCGCGCATGCGCGACACCAGCCGCTGGATGACGACGACGAGCATGGCCAGCACCAGGAAGCCGGCGCCGAAGGCGAGGCAGGCTTCGAGGTCGCCGATCCGCCGCGCGGTCGCGATGTAGCCGGCCCCGACGAGGAAGCCGATGCCGGCGACGGCGAGGATCGCGCCGGCCACGTAGGCCACGACGCTGCTGCGCGCCCGGCCGGCCGCCTCGGCGGCCTCGGCGGTCACGACCGACGCGATGAGGCTGAACAGCATGGGCGTCAGCGGCGCATGATCAGCGCGAGCAGGTAGCCGAGGCCGGCGGCCATGGCGAGCGAGGTGATGGGCTTCTCGCGCACCCGCGCCACGAGCTGCTCCTCCAGCTCCTCCGCATTACCGCGCAGGTCGCTCATCGCCGCCTCGCCCTGGGCGCGAAGCTGCTCGACCTTCTCGCTGGCGGCCCGCTTCGCGGTGCGGACGGACTGCTCGCCCAGCGCCTGGAGCTGGGCGGCGAGCTTGGCGACGTCCTCGCGCAGAAGGGCGAGGTCTGCGGCGAGGTCCTGCGCGGTATCCTTCGGGTCGCCTGCGGCTCTCGGATCGGCTGCGGCACTCTTGCCGGGACGGGGGGCGGTGGCCATGAAACACTCCTCTGGTTGCGGACCCTCATCAACAGGGCGGAGCGCGTTCGGTTCCGCCCGCGGGTTCCGCCGCTGCCGCGAGGGTCGGGAACCGCCATCATGAAAATGCCTTTGCCGGCCCGAGTCCAGCCGGAAAATCACGGCCGGCCGGGCTGTCCTCGCCGCCGCGCCCGCGCGCATGCGCATCCGCCGCGATCGCCGTCCGCACCTCTCATATGTTAAGGACAGCGACGGTCCGGGCTGACATCAATGGGTGAAAGATGCGAGGCCTTTTTCACGGGGGATTCCTGTTTGTCCGAACTGCCGCTCAACGGACTGCGCGTGCTGCTGCTTGAAGACGAGGCGCTGATCGCGCTCGACGTGGAGCAGATCTGCCGCGATGCCGGCGCCGCCGACGTGACGGTGGTGCACGACCTGTCGCAGCTCGGCGAAGGCGGCGTCCAGGCGGACGCCCACGACGCCGCGGTGATCGACGTCATGCTGCGCGGCGTGCCGACCGTGGAAGCCGCCCGCCGGCTGAAGGAGAACGGCATGCCCTTCGTCTTCGCCACCGGCTATGTCGACCGGCACGAGATCTTCGACGAGTTTCCCGGCATCGCCGTGATCGGCAAGCCCTATGCGGGCGGCGACCTCGTCGAGGCGCTGGGCCGCGCCGTGGCGCGCCGCCGCATGGCCGGCTGAGCCGCCGGCCTCCCTAGAGCATTTCCAGCAAAAGTGCGAAGCGGTTTTGCGTCCGGAAATGCGGCAAATACAAAGAGATAGAGCGGTTCTACCGATTCTGTGAGAACTTGAACCGCTCTAGCATCTTCGGAAAGGATCGGGCGCGGACCGCCTGGGTTCGCGCCGTAGGCCCTACGCAGCCGTCGAGCCGAGCACCTGGGCCGAGATCGCGTCGGGACCGAAGTCGCCGTCGCCCTCGATGCCGAGTATGTCCTGCAGCCGCGTGCGGGCGCGGCTCACCCGGCTCTTGATCGTGCCGACCGCGCAGCCGCAGATCTCGGCCGCCTCCTCGTAGGAGAAGCCCGAGGCGCCGATCAGGATGATCGCCTCGCGCTGGTCCTCCGGCAGGGTCTCGAGGGCCTTGCGGAAGTCCTTGAGGTCGACCGAGCCCTGCTGGCCGGGATGGATCGCCACGCTCGCCGTCAGCAGCCCGTCGCTGTCCTGCACCTCGCGGCCGCGCTTGCGCATCTGCGAGTAGAACTCGTTGCGCAGGATGGTGAACAGCCACGCCTTGAGGTTGGTCCCGAGCTGGAAGGACGACTGCTTGTCCCACGCCTTGACGAGCGTTTCCTGCACCAGGTCGTCGGCGCGATCGTTGTTCTGCGCCAGCGAGATGGCGAAGGCCCGCAGGCTGGGGATCGTCCTGACGAGATCGTCGCGGAAGGCGGCTGGTTCGCTCATCGGCCACCCTTGGGCGTTTCCGGTTCGGATTTCTCGCTGGTCTCCAGCTTGCGCATCAGCTCCATGATGCGGTCCGGCACGTCGTCGGACACCAGCTCGTCGTAATACTGCTTCAGCTTGCGCCCGATCTCGGAGGTCGGGCCGAGGCCTTCGGGCTTGCCGCCGCCTCCGCTCGTGGAACCGCGGCCTGCGGCCGGTTTCATGCCTGTCATCCTTGCTGTCCTTGCCCCTGTCTCGCCTGTCCCATGCCGGCCGGTCCGCTCGTCCCCCGGACCCGGTGTCCTTGAAAGGCCCTCTGTCCTTGAAAGGAACGGGCGCGCGCCCGCGTCCTCCCATGCCGCCTTGGGGCCAGAAACGCGCGTTGCTGCGAAAGGTTCCGAAAAAAATGGAACCAATGCGCGCACCCTGCGTTATCGTCCGAATTTGGCAGGACCGCGGGGGCTCCTGCCGCCGGGGTATTCGTTCTTTTCAGGGAGACCTTCCTATCATGAGTTTGTCCGCAGCGATTGCGCCGCATCTTCCCTACCTGCGCCGGTTCTCGCGCGCCGTTTCCGGTTCGCAGACCAGCGGCGACGCAATGGTAGCCGCCATGCTCGAGGCCCTCATCGCCGACACGGGCATCTTTCCGAAGGCGTCCAGCGACCGGATCGCGCTCTACCAGATCTTCGCCAGGCTGTTCACCTCGGTGAACATGCGCATCCCCGAGGGGCCGTCGGACATCCCGTGGGAGCGCAGCGCCCAGGCCAATCTCGGCGCGATTGCGCCGCGCGCCCGCCAGGCCTTCCTGCTGGTGGCCGTCGAGGGCTTCAGCGAGGCCGAGGCCGCCGAGGTGCTGCAGGTCGACGAGCGGGAATTCTCCGCCTTGATCCAGGAGGCCAGCGCCGAGATCTCCCGCCAGGTCGCGACCGACGTGCTCATCATCGAGGACGAGCCGCTGATCGCGATGGACATCGAGGAAATGGTCGAGAGCCTCGGCCACCGCGTCGTCGGCACCGCGCGCACCCATTCGGAGGCGACCAAGCTGTTTTCCCAGAAGCGCCCGAAGATGGTGCTGGCCGACATCCAGCTCGCCGACGGAAGCTCCGGCATCGACGCCGTCAACGAGATCCTGACCATGACGCCGGTGCCTGTGATCTTCATCACCGCCTTCCCCGAGAGGCTGCTGACGGGCGAGCGCCCAGAGCCGACCTTCCTCGTCACCAAGCCGTTCAACCCGGACATGGTGAAGGCGCTGATCAGCCAGGCGCTGTTCTTCGACCGCCAGGCCCGCGCGGCGGCCTGAGCCGGCCCATTTCGGGGCGGCCGGAGCGGCCGTCCCGCCTGACATTGCGTGACGGCGCGGCCCCGCGGCGGTGGCCGGCCTGAATTGCGCAAAGCGTCGCGCCGGCCTGCCGGCGGTCGCCACGAGGAGGCTTACATGCGCATCGCCACCCTGGCGCTGGCTGCGGCCACCGCCGGCACCGCACCCTTTGCCTTCGCCGGCTTCGCCGGCGCGTCGGCCGGCATCGCGCAGTACCTGTTCTTCCTCTTCCTCGCCCTGCTGGTGGTCGCGCTGCTGCACGGCCTGCTCGCCCGCATCGGCTGAACGCCGCCACCAAATCGCAATTCCGAAAAAAAGAAAGCCGGCACGGAGCCGGCTGTTCAGGTGGAAGGCTTGAGGGGATCGGGCCTTCTGAGCTGGCGACCGGCCGCCTCTTGGGGGGGCGTTCGGAGGGGGTGGGGCGGCCGGCGCCTAGCAGCCTGAAAACGGCGCAGCCCTCCGGAAGTTCCATGCCTTTGCAAAAAATGTTCGCAGCGGCGCCGGGCGGCGTCAGGCGGAACCGACCGCCGCCCGGTGCATTTGTCCCCGCAGAAATCAGTTTCCCGGTCCGCTTCGCCAGGTCGAGCCGGACCGCCGAGGAGGTAGCCCGACATGCTGATTGCCGAAATGAGACGCATCGAGACCGCCGCCCGCGCCTCCATGGGCGACTATCGCGCATCCGAGCCGGGGCCGGCCCCCGTGCGCGGCCCCTTCGCCTGGTTCAGGCTGGGGATTTTGGCCTTCGCCGTCATGGTCGCCCTCTTGTGGCTGCTCGGCGCTTTGTGACAAGCTCTGCCTTGGTTGCGCCCGAAACGGGAACCAAGAGGGGCTGCGGCGCGTTGACGCGCGCATGAAAGGACAATACCGGACCAACCATCCACGAGGCCGCTTTACCGCCTGAGGACACCGCCGGACGCAGGATCATCCCGAGCGCCGGCACCGACGAGGGGAACCGGCGCGAGGGCCGGGCCGGTCGGCAGGAATCGGGCAACGCAGTGCAACCACCCCGGCGACCCGTCGCCACCACACCAGCCAGTTTTTAATGGAGGCAGATATGAAGAAGTTGATTGTTGCCAGCGCCGCTGTCCTGATGCTCGCAGGCTGCACCACCGCCGAGAAGAGCGCCGGTGTCGGCGCGGTCGCCGGCGGCGCCATTGCGGCCGCGACGGGCGGCAGCGTGGGCGGTGTGGTGCTCGGCGCCACGGCTGGCGCGGTGGGCGGCTACCTCATCGGCCGCGCGATCGAAGGCCGTCCGGGCTGGTGCGAGCGCGTCGACCGCCGCACGGGCCGCGTGGTCGAGACCTATCGCTGCTGATCCGGCTCGACGGATCGAATGGAAAAGGGGCCTTCGCGGCCCCTTTTTCTTGCCTGCCTTCCGGCGTAGCCGCCGCTGCCTCAGGCCGCCATGCCGATCGCGCCGGGGCCGGGCGTCGCGCCGGGCGGGCACTTGCCCAGGATGATCATGCCCAGCACCTCGTCCTTGGTCACGTCGCTGGTTCGCGCCGTGCCCACCACGCGGCCGTTCTTCATCACGCAGACGCGGTCGGCGAGGTCGAACACGTCGTGGATGTCGTGGCTGATCAGGAAGATGCCGATGCCTTCCGACTTGAGCTGCCGCACGAGCTCGCCCACCTGCGCCGTCTCCTGCGGCCCGAGCGCGGCGGTCGGCTCGTCCATGATCAGGATGCGCGCGTTGAACAGGATCGCGCGGGCGATCGCCACCGACTGCCGCTGGCCGCCCGACAGCTTCACCACCGGGTCCTTGAAGCGCACGAAGCGCGGGTTGAGCCGGCCCATCACCTTGCGCGCCTCGGCCTCCATGGCGACGTCGTCCAGCGTCCCCCACGCCGTCCTCAGCTCGCGCCCGAGGAACAGGTTGGCGGCCGCGTCGACATTGTCGGCCAGCGCCAGCGTCTGGTAGATCGTCTCGATGCCGTAGCGCTTGGCGTCGCGCGGGTTGCCGATCGTGGCTTCCTCGCCATTGATGAAGATCTGGCCGGCGTCGCGCTTGTAGGCGCCCGACAGGATCTTGATCAGCGTCGACTTGCCGGCGCCGTTGTGGCCGAGCAGCGCGACCACCTCCCCCGGATGCAGGTCGACGGAAGCGTCGTCGACGGCGCGGATGCCGCCGAAGGCGATGGAGATGTTGCGCAGGTCGACGAGCGGCGTGGCGGCTTGGGCTTCCATCTCGTCCTCCTATTCGGCCTTGCGGCGGTAGAGCGTGTCGAGCCACACCGCCACGACGAGGACGGCGCCGACGACGATGTTCTGCAGCGGCGCGTCGACGCCGAGCAGCACCATGCCCGAGGCGAGCGACTGCATCAGCACCGCCCCCAGCATGGCGCCCGCGATGGTGCCGACGCCGCCCGAAAGCGAGGTGCCGCCGATGACGGCCGCCGCGATCACCAGCAGTTCGTCCAGCGTTCCGGTCGCGTTGGTGGCCGCGTTCAGGCGCGCCGTCGAGATCGAGCTGCCGATGGCGACGAGGAAGCCCATCAGCATGAACACCTTGAGCGTCACCCACTTGACGTTGATGCCGGCGAGCAGCGCGGCTTCCGGGTTGCCGCCGAGCGCGAACACGTAGCGGCCGAAGCGGGTGCGGGTGGCCACGAAGGTCATGACGACGCCGACCGCGATCGCGATCAGCACTGGAATGGCGATGCCGTGGGCGATGAAGGCGCCTTCCGGCACCTGCTCGCCCAGGCTCTCGTAGTAGCGCCGCACGATGCCGATCGGCCACGGATAGGAGTTGGCCACCCAAACCGCGCCGAGGATGGCCGCGCAGGTGACCGCGCCGAGGAAGGCCTCCGCCCATAGCGGCCTGAGCGGGAAGTGGAAGCGCTGGCGCTGCCGGCGGCCCGACATCAGCATCGCCACCACGCCGGCGCAGGCGACAAGCCCGACGATCCAGCTCCAGTTCGCGCCGATCGAGCCGTCCGGCCCGCCGCCGAGCAGGCGGAAGGTGGCGTCCATCGGCGCCACGGTCTGCCCGCTGGTCACCCACCAGGCCGCGCCGCGCCAGATCAGCAGCCCGCCCAGCGTCACGATGAAGGAGGGGATCGACAGATAGGCGATCAGCCCGCCCTGGAAGGCGCCGATGCCCAGCCCGACGACGATGCCGACCGCGAGCGCGATCACCCAGATCGACGGGTGGCCGAGCGGCAGGCCGAACTGCTGCGGCAGGATCTGCGCCTGGGTGACGCCGATGATCATGCCGATGAAGCCGAGCAGCGAGCCGACCGACAGGTCGATGTTGCGCGTCACGATCACCAGCACCATGCCGGTGGCCATGATGGAGACCGAAGCCGACTGGACGGACAGGTTCCACAGATTGCGCGGCGTCAGGAAGGCGCGGCTGTCGAAGTCGAGCGGGCTCACCCCGAGGCGCAGGCTGCTGATGATGTGGAAGCCCGCCCAGATGACGATCAGCGCGCCGACCATGCCGAGCATGCGGGTGTCGAGCTCGGTCGCCTTCAGGAAGCGCGCCACGGGGCCGCCTTCCGATGCGCGGGCCTGGTCGGCAGGCGCCTGGGTCACCGTATCGGTCATGCGATCCTCCCGGCCGCCGACGCTCGGGCGGCCCCTGGCGGCGTCCTAGCTTAAAGCATGTCGCCTGAAAGTGGGACCCGGTTTTCGGGACAACGACATGCGTGAAAATAAGGAAAGATACGCCGCGGTTTTCGTCAAACCGCGGCGCTCTTGCTTATGATCGGGCGATCGAGGAGCACCGTCTCTTCCCCGCCATCGGGGGAGACGGCCGCGCTGCGGTCGCGGCCGTCGGCGCCCGCTCGGTCCGCCGCTCAGTTGCAGGCCGCGACGGAGCCGGCCTTCACGCCCTGGCAGACCACGTCCTTGGACACCCAGCCGGCGTCGATGACGACGTTGAGGTTGTCCTTGGTGATCGGCACCGGCGCCAGCAGCACCGTGTTCATCTCGAGGCCGCCCGGCGTCTTGAACTTGGTCGCGTTGGGGATCTTGTCCATCGCCGTGCCGCCGGCCAGCGCCGAGGCGATCTCGGCCGCCGCCTTGCCGAGCGCGCGCGCATCCTTCCACACCGACACGGTCTGCGTGCCGAGCGCGAGCGCGGCGTGGTCGCCGTCCTGGCCCGACACCGGCACCGAGCCGGCGAGGCCCTGCGCCGCGAGCGCCGCGATCGCGCCGCCCGCCGTGCCGTCGTTGGAGGCGACGACCGCGTCGACCTTGTTGTTGTTGGCGGTCAGGAACTGCTCCATGTTGCGCTGCGCGTTGGCCGGCAGCCAGCCGTCGGTATAGGCCTCGCCGACATTCTTGATCTTGCCGGCGTCGACCGCGCCCTTCAGCACTTCCATCTGTCCCTGGAACAGGAAGTTGGCGTTCGGGTCGGCGCCGTTGCCCTTGATGAAGACGTAGTTGCCTTCCGGCTTCACCGCGAACACGCCGCGCGCCTGCATGCGGCCCACCTCGACATTGTCGAAGGTGAGGTAGAAGGCGTCCTTGTTCTCGATCAGGCGGTCGTAGCCGACGACCGGGATGCCTTCCGCGACGGCCTTCTCCACCGCCGGGCCGATGGCCGAGGCGTCCTGCGCGAGGATGATCAGCGCGTTGGCGCCCTGGCCGATCAGGCTCTCCACGTCGGTGAGCTGCTTGCCGGGGTTCGACTGCGCGTCGGCCGAGATGTACTTGTCGCCGGCCGCCTCGATCGCCGCCTTCATGGCCGCCTCGTCGGTCTTCCAGCGCTCTTCCTGGAAGTTCGACCAGGACACGCCGATCACCTTGTCCTTGGCGATGGCCGCCGTCGAAAGCGCCATCGACATGGCGACACCCGCCAGCATGGCGGTCGCAAAATTCCTCATGGTTATCCTCCCTGCGCCGGTGCGGCGCGTGACGACTGAGATCTGCAGTTGTCGAAGCTCTTTTTTTCGAGCCTCGAAAAAATTAATGACTCAGCGCCACCTTCATGTCAATATGGCAAGTGTGGCGTTGATCGCCCGCCGCCGTTGAGGCAGCAGTGGAAACGGGCGGAACGGCGCGGGAGGACGGCGGGACATGACGGTCGGCGTGCGGCACGACGATCTGAGGCGGCGCAACCGCGCGATGGTGGTCGGTGCCGTCAGGCGCGCCACCCAGCCCTCCCGCACCGAGATCGCCGCCACCACCCGCCTCAGCAACTCCACCATCTCCGCCATCTCCTCCGACCTGATCGCCGAGGGCGCGCTGGTCGAGGTCAAGTCGGGCGAGACCGCGCTCGCCCGCCGCGGCCGCCCGCAGGTGGCGCTCGGGCTCAACCCCGGCTTCGACTCGGTCGTCAGCGTGGTGCTGACGCTGAACCAGCTCTGGACCTCGCTGATCAGCTACGACGGCACGGTCGCCGACGAGGCGGTGCAGCGGCTGCCGACCATGACGATGGGCAAGGACGAGCTCGCCGAGGCCGTCGTCGAGGCGGTCCGCTGCCTCCTGCAGCGCGGCCCGCGCCGCCGCCGGCCCGCCCGCATCGCGCTCGCCGTGCAGGGCATCACCGATTCCTCCGATTCCCGCCTGCTCTGGTCGCCGATCACGCCCCACAGCGACATCGCCTTCGGCCCGCTGCTGGAGGAGCGGCTGGGCATACCGACGACGGTGCAGAACGACTGCAACATGATCGCGGTGGCGCTGAAATGGCGCTGGCCGCAGCGCTACGGCGCGGATTTCTTCGCCGTGCTTCTGTCCAACGGCATCGGCATGGGGCTGATGCAGAAGGGCCAGCTCTTCACCGGCACCCATTCGTCGGGCGGCGAGTTCGGCCACATGATCCACGTGCCGCACGGCGCGCTCTGCCGCTGCGGCCGCCGCGGCTGCATCGAGGCCTATGCCGGCAACTATGCGCTGGTGCGGAGCGCGGCCGGCGGCGCCGAGACCGACCCGCCCGCCGCCGACATCGGCCAGGCCGAGATCGAGGCGCTGGCCGACGCCGCGCGGGCCTCGGAGGGGCGCGAGCGCGCCGCCTTCCGCCGCGCCGGCGAGGCGATCGGCTACGGCATGGGCAACCTGTTCGCGCTGTTCGATCCCGCCCCGGTCGCCATCGTCGGTCCCGGCGCGCTCGCCTTCGACATACTGGAGGAGCCGATCCGCGCCGCGATCGCCCAGACGGCGGGCGGCCAGCACAGCGGCGCCATCTCCTTCGCCACCGAGCCGAACGAGATGCCGCTGATCCGCGAGGGCTGCGCCATGACCGCGCTCGCCTTCGTCGACGACCAGGTCGCCGCCCGCGCCTCCGCCCCCGCCGCCCACCAGCCCGGTCGGGCGATGGCCTGAGCGCCGTCTCGGCTCAATCCCAAGAAAGCTGGTTTCTCGGCAGCCTGCCGCTCGGGTCGAAGACCTGCACGGAATGCGGCGGCGCCGGCCCCCATTTCCAGAGCACGAGGTTTCCGTCGCTGTCGCTTGCTCCCGACGCGAAGCTCGGCACCAGTATGCCGGCCGCGCCTTCCGCCGTCAGGCGGTCGTGGATCGCCCACGAAGGCGGCCGCTTGCCCTTCCCGAGAAAATCCATCCAGGCACAGCCCATGGGCTCGAGATCGATGGCATGCGCCGCGCGGCCCTCCGGAGCGCGCAGGTCGACGATGTCCTCGCAGTCGACGTCGTAGGAGCACAGCACGCACGGGTCGATGCGGTGCGCGAAGCCGTGGCTGACTTCCTTGACCGCCGTCACGATGCTCAGCGCGAGATAGAGGGCGGGCACCCCCTTCGGGTTGAACCGGGCGCCGCGGATCGCCGCGCCTTCCCCGGACATCGGCTTGAAGGACCAGCGCGGGTCATGGGCGCGGTAGCAGACCCCGCTGAATCTCACGCGAAGCCGCCGAGGGCGACGTGGTCGAGATAGTCGCGCACCTCCGCCGCCCGCCCCTCCTTGACGAGGGACTCGGCCGTACGGTCGCCGAAGGCGGGAATCGGCTGCGCGCGATACCACGACATCGCCTGCTGGCGCCCGCCGGCCCAGCCGCTGATGCGCTCGACGATCTCCAGCATTTCCCGCAGCCGCATCTGGATCTTCGGCGAGCGGCTGCGCGAGCTCTTGTAGAGCGCTTCCCGCGCCAGGCCGATGGTCGATGCGAGCTGCGTCTTGGACATGCCGAAATCGTCCGCGATGCGGTCGACCTCGATCTTTCCTGCCCGATCGGCGAAAGGCCCGACCCGCAATTGTCCGAATGCCGCTGACGTCTCGCTCATGTCCTATTCCTTGGCCCTGTTATATGGCAAAAGATAGGACAGATGGCGTCCGGTGCCAAGTGCCTTGGCTACTCGATCGAGTACCCCGCGCCGCGGACGGTGCGGATGACGTCGGGGAGGCCGTCGAGGTTGACGGCCTTGCGCAGGCGGCCGACATGCACGTCGACCGTGCGCTCGTCGATGTAGACCGCCTCGCCCCACACTTTGTCGAGCAATTGTGCGCGCGAGAAGACGCGGCCCGGATGCTGCATCAGGAACTCCAGCAGGCGGAACTCGGTCGGTCCCAGCCGCACCTCGACCTCGCCGCGGTAGACGCGGTGCGATTCGCGGTCGAGCGTCACGTCGCCGACCTTGAGCACGGAGGACAGGAGCTCGGGCCGCGCGCGCCTGAGCAGCGCCCTGACCCGCGCCATCAGCTCGGGCATGGAGAACGGCTTGACCAGATAGTCGTCGGCGCCGGTGGAAAGCCCGCGCACCCGGTCGGCCTCCTCGCCGCGCGCGGTCAGCATGATGACCGGCAGCCGCTCGGTCGCCGGCCGCTGGCGCAGCCGCCGGCACAGCTCGATGCCGGAGACGGCCGGCACCATCCAGTCGAGCACGAGCAGGTCGGGAACCGCCTCTTGCAGCCTGAGCTCGGCCTCGTCGCCGCGCTCGATCACCTCGACCTCATAGCCCTCGGCCTCGAGGTTGTAACGCAGCAGCACGCCGAGCGCGTCCTCGTCCTCCACCACCATGATGCGCGGCGCGCTCATGCTCGCGTTCCGTCCTCAGGCCGCCGGGGTGGTCTCGTCGCGCTTCGGCCGCGCGAGCGGCAGCAGCGCGCCGGTGACGACGTAATAGGCGTTCTCGGCGATGTTGGTGACGTGGTCGCCGATGCGCTCCAGGTTCTTGGCGCAGAACAGGAGGTGCGTGCAGGCGGTGATGTTGCGCGGGTCTTCCATCATGTAGGTCAGCAGTTCCCGGAACACCGACGTATACTTGATGTCGATGTCCTCGTCGCGGTCGCGCAGCCGCTCCAGGGCGCCCGCGTCGCGCGCCACATAGGCCTCGATCGCGCCGCGGATCTGCTCCAGCACCAGCTTCGACATCGCCTCGATCGAATGAGCGAGGTTGCGCGGCGTGCCGCCCTCGCCGACGGCCGCGACCCGCTTGGCGATGTTCTTGGCGAGGTCGCCGATGCGCTCGAGGTCGGCCGCCATGCGGATCGCGCCGACCACGGCGCGCAGGTCCTGCGCCACCGGCTGGCGCTTGGCGATCAGCGCGATGGCCGACTCGTCCAGCGCGCGCTGGCGCGCGTCCATCGCCTTGTCGTCGGCGATGACGCGCTGGGCGAGCGCGTTGTCGGAGCCGACCAGCGAGCCGGTGGCGGAGGCCACCATCGCGCCGGCGAGCTCGCTCATCTCGCGGATCAGCCGGTCGACATGGGCGAGGTCCTCGTCGAAGGAACGGACGGTGTGCTGGCTGTCCATTGGTCGTGTGCCCCCGATGCGCTCAGCCGAAGCGGCCGGTGATGTAGTCCTGCGTGCGCTTCTCGCGCGGCGAGGTGAAGATCGTCTCGGTGTCGGCGAACTCGATCAGCTCGCCGAGATACATGAAGGCGGTCTGGCGCGAGACGCGCGCCGCCTGCTGCATGTTGTGGGTGACGATGACGATCGTGTAGTCGGCCTGCAGTTCCTCGATCAGCTCCTCGATCTTGGCGGTCGAGATCGGGTCGAGCGCCGAGGCCGGCTCGTCGAGCAGGATCACCTCCGGCTTCACCGCCACGGTGCGCGCGATGCACAGGCGCTGCTGCTGGCCGCCCGACAGCGACAGGCCGCTGGCGTCGAGCTTGTCCTTGACCTCGTCCCACAGAGCGGCGCGCCGCAGCGCGTCCTCGACGCGGCCGTCGAGCTCGGCCTTGGTCAGCTTCTCGTAGAGCCGCACGCCGAAGGCGATGTTCTCGTAGATCGTCATCGGGAACGGCGTCGGCTTCTGGAACACCATGCCGATCTTGGCGCGCAGCAGGTTCAGGTCCTGCTTGCGGTCGAGGATGTTGACGCCGTCGAGCAGCACCTCGCCGGAGGCCTTCTGCCCCGGATAGAGCTCGTAGATGCGGTTGAAGACGCGCAGCAGCGTCGACTTCCCGCAGCCCGACGGGCCGATGAAGGCGGTCACGCTGCGCTCCGGCAGCGACAGCGAGATGTCCTTCAGCGCGCGCGAGGTGCCATAGTGGAAGTCGAGGTTCCTGACCTCGATCTTCGGCCGCCCGGTGGCGTGCCTGGTCGCGTGCGTCGTCGCGGGTTCGATCGTCATCATCTGCGTCATCTGCTCTCTCCTCGGCCGGCGAGCACGCGTGCCACGATGCTCAGCGCGAGCACGGCGAAGGTTATGATCAGCGCTCCGGTCCAGGCCAGTTGCTGCCATTCCTCGTAGGGGCTGAGCGCGAACTGGAAGATCGTCACCGGCAGGCTGGCGATCGGCGCGCCGAGGTTCACGCTGAAGAACTGGTTGTTGAGCGCGGTGAAGAGAAGCGGCGCCGTCTCGCCCGAGATGCGGGCAATCGCGAGAAGCACGCCGGTGGTGATGCCGGCGCGCGCGGCCCTATATGCGACGTGGCGGATCACCACCCAGCGCGGCGCGCCGATCGCGGTTCCCGCCTCGCGCAGCGCGTCCGGCACCAGCAGCAGCATGTCCTCTGTGGTGCGCACCACCACCGGCAGCACGATCAGCGCAAGCGCCATCACGCCGGCGATGCCGGAGAAATGGCCCATGGTGACGACCAGCACCTCGTAGACGAACAGGCCGACGATGATCGACGGTGCCGACAGCAGGATGTCGTTGATGAAGCGCACGACGCCGGTGAGCCGCGTGTGGCGGCCGTATTCGGCCATGTAGGTGCCGGCGAGCACGCCCACCGGCGCGCCGATCAGCACCGCCAGCCCCGTCATCAGCAGGCTGCCGACGATCGGGTTGAGCAGGCCGCCCGCGTCGCCCGGCGGCGGCGTCATCTCGGTGAAGACGGAGATCGACAGGCCGGCCGTGCCTTTCCAGACCAGCTCGCCGAGGATGACGAGCAGCCACAGCAGACCGAAGCCGGCGGCGGCGACGCACAGCCCCATCATGATCGTGTTGCGCAGGCGGCGGCGGGCGTATAGCATCGTCTTACCTCCCCGCCTTCGTCCTGAGCCGCGCCAGCATCAGCCGGGCGATGGCGAGCACGATGAAGGTGATCACGAACAGCACCAGGCCGAGCGCGATCAGCGAGGACGTGTAGAGGTCGCCCGTCGCCTCGGTGAACTCGTTGGCGATCGCCGCCGAGATCGTCGTGCCCGGCGCCAGGATCGAGGCAGTGATGCGGTGCGCGTTGCCGATCACGAAGGTGACGGCCATCGTCTCGCCGAGCGCGCGCCCGAGCGCCAGCATGACTGCGCCGACGACGGCGACCCGCGTATAGGGCAGCACCACGCGCGACGTCACCTCCCAGGTCGTCAGCCCCAGCCCGTAGGCCGATTCCTTCAGCACGGGCGGCACGGATGCGAACACGTCGCGGCAGATCGAGGTGATGAAGGGCAGCACCATGATCGCGAGGATCAGGCCGGCCGTCAGGATGCCGATGCCGTAGGGCGGCCCGGCGAACAGCGAGCTCAGCCCCGGCACGTGGCTGAAGGTCGAGATCAGGAAGGGCTGCAGCGTCCGCTGCAGGAAGGGCGCGAACACGAACAGGCCCCAGATTCCGTAGATGATCGACGGGATGCCGGCGAGCAGCTCGACCGCGATGCCGATCGGCCGGCGCAGCGGGCGCGGGCACAACTCGGTCAGGAAGATGGCGATGCCGACCCCGACGGGAACCGCGATCAGCATGGCGATCAGCGAGGTCGCCACCGTGCCGTAGATCGGCGCCAGCGCGCCGAACTTCTCCTTCACCGGGTTCCAGCTCTCGCTGACGAGGAACTCGAAGCCGAAGGTCGAGAAGGCGAGCAGCGAGCCGTTGACGAGCGAGACGGCGACGCCGGCCAGAGACAGCAGCACGAGCAGCGCGGCGGCGCGCGTGGTGTTGCGGAAGGCGGCGTCGGACAGGGCGAAGCGGCGCAGGCTCGCCTGCCTGCCGTCCGATTGCGCGCCCTCGCCTGCTGCGATGTCCGTCATGCCGTTTCCCCGCATGTGAAGCCGGGCGGCGGCCTGCGCCGCCGCCCGGACATTTTCGGATCAGTTGGTCGGGGTGTAAACCGGCTTGCCGCCTGCCTGCACCTGGTTCCAGGCGTCCTTGACCTTGGCGACGACCGCGTCGGGCATCGGGATGTAGTGCAGCTCCAGCGCCGCCTCGTCGCCCTTGGCATAGGCCCAGTCGAAGAACTTCAGCGCCTCGGCCGCGTCGGCGCCGTTGTCCGGATCGCTGTGGATCAGGATGAAGGTCGCCGCCGTCATCGGCCAGGTGCCGACGCCCGGCTGGTTGGCGAGGATCACGCCGAAGCCCGGCTGGCTCGACCAGTCGGCACCTTCCGCGGCAGCCGCGAAGGCTTCGGACTTCGGCGCCACGCGCTTGCCGTCCTTGTTGATCATCTCGGCATGGGTCATGTTGTTCTGCAGCGCATAGGCATATTCGACGTAGCCGATCGAATTGGCCGTCTGGCCGACATTGGCGGCCACGCCCTCATTGCCCTTGGCGCCGATGCCCACCGGCCACTCGACGCTCGCCTCGACGCCGACCTTGTCCTTCCACTCGGCCGAGACTTCGCCGAGATAGTAGGTGAAGTTGTAGGTCGTGCCCGAGCCGTCCGAGCGGTGGACCACCGCGATCGCGTCGCCGGGCAGCTTCACGTCCGGGTTGAGCTTGGCGATCGCCGCGTCGTCCCAGGTCTTGATTTCGCCCATGAAGATCCTGGCCAGCGTCTCGCCGTCGAGCACCAGCTTGCCCGGCTCGACGCCGGCGATGTTGACCACCGGCACGATGCCGCCCATCACGGTCGGGAACTGCACGAGATGGTTGGCGGAGAGGTCGTCGCCGGAGAGCGGCTTGTCGCTGGCGCCGAAGGTCACGGTGCGGGCGTTGATCTGCTTGATGCCGCCGCCAGAGCCGATCGACTGGTAGTTGAGGCCGATGCCGGTTTCCTTTTTGTAGGTGTCGGCCCACTTGGCGTAGATCGGGTAGGGGAAGGTCGCGCCGGCGCCCGAGATGTCGGCCGCGACGGCCGGCACGCCGGCGAGCGCGATCGAGGCGGCGACGGCGGCCGCCAGCGCGGCCGGGCGGATGAGACTGGTCATGGGTGCCACTCCTGTTCGGAAGTTCTGTGGACGCCTCGTGGCGTCGTGCAGCCCATAGCCGGCGGTTGTAACAGCTCGATGACAGTTCGGTGCAGCTTCCGTGACGCCGGCGCGGCAGGCCGTCCGCGGCCAAAAAGGCCGGGCGGGAGAACGTGGCCAGTTCTGGCAATTCTGCACCCGGTCCCGGCTCGACGCCGGACGAAGCCCGTTGGGGCTCTGAGAGCTCCGCCCATAGGACCGGCGGCCGTTCAGCCCGCCCGGAAGAAGCGGGCGCAGGCGCCCGCTATGTTCACTATCCGCACAAGTTCCGGCGCGTCCAATGGTGCGATCGCACCATTCCGCCTGGCGGCAAGGCCTTGCGCCGGTTACCGCCCCGCGCTAACGCGGCTGCGCCCGGCGCGGTAGCCGGCGGAAACGGCAGGCGAGGATGACGCGCGCGACCCTGATCGGCTTCACGGCCGTCGCCATGTGGGCGATGCTGGCGCTGCTGACCGACCTGTCGGGCAAGGTGCCGCCCTTCCAGCTCTCGGCCATCGCCTTCACGATCGGCACGCTGGTCGGCGTCGTCGCGCGGCTCGCCGCGCCTTCGCCTGCAGCAAAGCGCCAGCCGGTCCCGGCCGTCGTCTGGCTGATCGGCATAGGCGGCCTGTTCGGCTACCACTTCTTCTACTTCACCGCGCTCAGGAACGCGCCGGCCGTCGAGGCGAGCCTGATCGCCTATCTGTGGCCGCTGCTCATCGTGCTCGGCTCGGCGCTGATGCCGGGCGAACGGCTCGGCTGGCACCATGTCGCCGGCGCCCTGCTCGGGCTCGCCGGCACCTTCCTGATCGTCACCAATGGCGGCGGCCTGTCCTTCGACGGCCGCTATGCCATGGGCTACGGCGCGGCCCTCGTCTGCGCCTTCGTCTGGACCGCCTATTCGCTGCTGTCGCGCCGCTTCCAGTCGGTGCCGACCGACACCGTCACCTGGTTCTGCGCCGCCACCGCCATCCTGTCGGCCGTCTGCCACCTGGCGCTGGAGGAGACCGTCTGGCCGCAGGGCTGGGGCGAGTGGGCTGCGATCGCCGGGCTCGGCCTGCTGCCGGTGGGCGCCGCCTTCTACACCTGGGACTACGGCGTCAAGCACGGCAACATCCAGGTGCTAGGTGCGGCGAGCTACGCCGCGCCGCTGCTGTCGACGCTGATCCTGATCGCCGCCGGCGCGACGCGGGCCACCCCGCACATCGTCCTCGCCTGTCTGCTGATCACCTTCGGCGCCGCGCTCGCCGCGAAGAACATGCTGCTGCGCCGCCGCGCGCCCGACGCGGCTTCGGCATGAGCCTGCCCTTCCCCGGCGCCGTCACCGCGACGGCCAACGGCCTGCTGCTGCTGTCGCTCATCGCCGCGGTCCTCTACGGCCTCGCGCAGGCGCGCGAGCCGTCCTGGCGGCGCAGCGTCGCCAAGACCGCCGCCGTCGGCCTGCTCGCCGTGCTCTCCGCCGTCGAGCGCGGCCCGCTCCTGCTCACCGCCGCGCTGGCGCTGGGCGCTGTGGGCGACGCGGCGCTGGCCCAGCGCGGCGAGCGCGCCTTCCTCGCCGGGCTCGCCGCCTTCCTGCTCGCCCACCTCGCCTATGTCGCGCTGTTCGCGACCCGCTGGCAGGGCTGGGACATCGTCACCCGCGAGCCGTGGCGGATGGCCCTCGGCCTCGCCTTGCTCGCCGTCTGCGCCTTCATGGCGGTGCGGCTGCGGCCCGCGGTCGGCGACGCGCTCCGCCTGCCGGTCGCGGCCTACACGGCCGCCATCCTCGCCATGGGGCTAGCCGCGCTCCTCGTGCCCGGCTGGGGCATCGCCGCCGGCGCTGCCCTGTTCGTCGCCTCAGACGCGCTTCTGGCCACCCGAAAGTTCCTGCTCGCCCCGGAAGCCGCCGCCGGCCCGCGCCTCGGCTGGGCCGTCTGGGCCTCCTACTACCTCGCCCAGGCCCTCATCGCGCTGATCCTGCTGACGTGAGCCGCCCTCTCAGAAATTGTCCTTCCGCTTCCTGATCTCGGCGAAGACGGCGACGTCGTCGGCGCCCTCCATGCCGAGCGTGGCGCGGATCGCCGGGTCGGTCCAGCGCAGGAACGGGTTCGTCGCGAGCTCTTGGCCGATCGTCGTCGGCAGCGTCGGCTTGCCGGCCTTGCGCAGCCTGTCGACCTCCTTGGCGCGCGCCTTGAGCTGTTTGTTGTCCGGGTCGACGGTGAGCGCGAAGCGGGCGTTGGACTGCGTGTATTCGTGGCCGCAATAGACCTGCGTCTCCGGCGGCAGCGCCGCGAGCTTGGTCAGCGACGACACCATCTGCGTGGGCGTGCCTTCGAGCAGCCGGCCGCAGCCGAGCGCGAACAGCGTGTCGGCCGCGAACACCACCTGCTCCTTCTGGAAATGGTAGGAGACGTGGCCGAGCGTGTGGCCGGGCGTGTCGATCACCCGCACGTTCAGCCCCGCCACCTTGATCATGTCGCCGCCGCGCACGGTCAGGTCGATGCCGGGGATCTTCGCCTTCTCCGCCTCCGGCCCGATGATCGTCAGTCCGAACTTCTCCTTCAGCGCCAGGTTGGCCTCGACATGGTCGCCGTGATGATGGGTGATCAGCAGCGTCGCGGGCGTCCAGCCCGTCCGCTCGATCGCCGCCAAGATCGGCCCCTCCTCCGGCGCGTCGACGAGGAAGGCCTCGCCGTTCTCCGGATTGCGCGCCAGGATGCCGAAATTGTCGCTGCGGCACATGAACTGTTCGATTTCGAGGGCCATTCCTGCCTCCATGCTTTTGCGGGCGGACGATAACGCATGTCGCCCGAAAGTGGGAACCGGTTTCGGGACAACGACATGCGTCAGGACAAGGGGCGGAGCAAGGATCAAATCCGCATGGTCGCGCGGCGGCATCGCATGGCGCAAACGACCCGCCACCCCGCCCGTCGGCGCGGCACCGTGGATCGTTGAACGCCGCGCGGCCGCCCGCTAGGCTCGCGCCGATCATGAACGACATCGTCGACCTCAGGAACTTCTACGGCTCGCTGCTCGGCCGCCTCGCCGAGCGCTCGATCGCGATGGCGCTGGCCTCGGTCTGGGCGCGGCTGCCCAACGAGCGGCTGGTCGGGCTGGGCTACGCCATCCCCTGGCTCGACCGTTTCGGCGCCGAGGCCGAGCGCGTCTTCGCCTTCATGCCGGCCGCGCAAGGGGCGGTTAACTGGCCGCCGGCCGGCCCGTCGGCAACCGCGCTCATCTTCGACGAGGACCTGCCGCTGTTCGATTCCTGCGTCGACCGCATCCTGCTCGTGCACGCGCTGGAGCATGCCGAGAACCCGCACGAGACGCTGAAGGAGATGTGGCGCGTGCTGGCGCCCGGCGGCCGCATCGTCATCGTCGCGCCCAACCGGCGCGGCGTGTGGGCGCGCTTCGAGCACACGCCCTTCGGCACCGGCCGGCCGTTCTCGCGCGGCCAGCTCAACGAATTGCTGCGCGAAACCAACTTCACGCCCTCGGCCTGGGCCGACGCGCTGCACTTCCCGCCCTCGCGACGGCGCTGGGTGATGCGGCTGCACCAGCTCATCGAGCGCGCCGGCCGCCGCTTCTGGCCGATCTTCTCCGGCGTCGTCATCGTCGAGGCGCAGAAGCGGCTCTACCAGGGCGTGCCGGCGGCCAAGCGCGTCTCGCGCCGCGTCTTCGTGCCGGTGCTCGCCCCGCAGGGCGCGGCGACGCGGACCGGCCGTCAGTACGCCGATTCGGCCCGCACGTCGGCGACCGGCACGTAGATCGGGCCCTCGACGTTGTCGCGGCCGTAGGTGCCGCGCAGGTATTCGACGAACTCCGCGCCCTTCGCCCGGTGCGCGGCCTCCTCTTCCTCCGAGGGGAAGACGGTCTCGGCGCCCTCGCCGGCCGCGATGAACAGCGCGACATAGGCGTCGTGCCATTCCTCGATCTCGTCCGCGACCTCGACGTCGAGCAGCTCGAAATGGTTGTAGGGGTAGTCGTCGTCGGCATCGAGGATGGGATAGCGCCACGGATGCACCGTGAAGCGGATGCGGGAGGGGTGCTTGACCGTATCGGCCTCGCCGTCCGCCTCCACGTAGTCGTCGTCATCGCCGCCGTCCCAGCCGCCCTTCGACCGCCAGAACAGGCTGCGCAGCAGGTAGGCGCCGTAGCCGAGCGTCGCGGCCGCCGTCGGCACCGCCGTCCACGGGTCGAGCGGGCCGGCCAGCCGCCCCTCGCGCCACAGATAGAGGACGAGCAGCGTCAGCACCGCGCAGCCCAGCGCCGCATTGGTCGTGCGCCGCCGGCCGACGGCTTCCTCCTCGTCCTCCGGCGGAAACGCCGTGCGCGCCCAGGCGAGCCAGCCGGCCTGCGCGCCGAGATTGGCGGCGAACAGCGGCACCGCCCAGGACGACAGCAGCGCGGCCGCCACCCCGCTCGCCCCGGTCAGCACAGCGCCGGTGCCGAGCAGCCAGCGCCGCACCACGGCCTTGGCCGGCTCCTGCTTCAGCGTGATCATGTTCAGCGCGCGGTCGAGCATCTCGCTCACCGCCATCGCGCGGATCGCGACCAGCCCGCCCAGCGCGTAGAACACGCCGGCGAGCCGCGCCGCGATCTCCAGCACCTCGTCCATTCGCCCCCCGCCGCGCCCGCTCAGGTGCCGGTGCGCGGCAGCGCCCGGCCCGCCGCCTGCCCGATCCGCTCCATCTGGTAGGGCGTCGTCTGGTAGACCTGGTTGATCCAGTTGCCGAACAGCAGGTGCGCGTGCGAGCGCCAGCGGTTGAGCGGCGGTCTCGACGGGTCGTCGTCGGGATAGTAGCCGTGCGGCACGTTGATCTCGACGCCGGCCTTGACGTCGCGGTCGTACTCTTCCTTGAGCGAGGTCGAATCGTATTCGATGTGGTTGAACATGTAGAGCCGGTTGCCGGCCGCCTCGGTCATCAGGCACGGCCCGGTCACGCTCGATTCCATCAAAAGCTCCAGCCCCCGCCCGGCCGGGATGTCGGCCGCCCGCACCTCCGTCCAGCGCGACACCGGCACCGCGAAATCGTCGGAGAAGCCGGCGAGATAGGGCGAGGCCGGCGCGTTGTTGCGGTGGCGGAACACGCCGAACGCCTTCTTCTCCAGCGTGTGCTTGGGGATGCGGTGGAAGTGCCAGGCCGCCGCCATCGCCCCCCAGCAGATGAAGAAGGACGAGTGCACGTTGGTCGTCGTCCAGTCGAGGATGCGCGTCAGCTCGTTCCAGTAGGTGACGTGCTCGAACGGCAGGAGCTCGATCGGCGCGCCGGTGACGATGAAGCCGTCGAACTTGCGCTCCGCGATCTCCTCCCACGTCCGGTAGAAGGTGATCAGGTGCTCCTCCGACGTGTTCTTGGCGCGATGCGTGCCGATGCGCACCAGCGTCAGCTCGACCTGCAGCGGCGAGGCGCCGATCAGGCGGGCGAACTGCGTCTCGGTGCGGATCTTGTTGGGCATCAGGTTGAGCAGGCCGATCTGCAGCGGCCTTATGTCCTGTCGCAGCGCTGTGCCCTCGTCCATGATGGCGACGCCCTCGCGCACGAGCACTTCGCGGGCGGGAAGCTGGTCGGGGATCTTGATAGGCATGGCACTGCTCCAAACAAAAAAGACCGGCGGCGGTGGGCGCGGCCGGTCCATCGGATTGTGAACGCAGCGGCCCTTTAGCGAGTTGTTTTACGTGGCTGCAAGCCGGCCGGCCAAATCACCACGGTCTGGGTCAAGGTTTTAGGAGCGCGACGCCTTTGCGTCAACGGGAAAGCTTTGCTAGAGCCTGCCGCACGCATCGTTCGGAACCGCTCCCATGACACAGATCGACCGCCCGCAGCCGAATCCCGGCGTGATGGACATTTCCGCCTACGTTCCCGGCCGCGAGCATGCGCCGGGCGTGGCCAGGGTCTACAAGCTGTCGTCCAACGAGACGCCGCTCGGCGCCTCGCCGGCAGCGATCGAGGCCGCCCGCAAGGTGCTGGAGCGCGCCGAGATGTATCCCGACGGCCAGTCGCTGGCGCTGCGCGAGGCGATCGGCGCCGCGCACGGGCTGAACCCCGCCAACATCCTGTGCACCAACGGCTCCGACGAGGCGCTGGCGCTGCTCGCCCAGACCTATCTCGGCGCCGGCGACGAGGGCGTCTTCACCGAGCACGGCTTCCTCGTCTACCGCATCTACATCCAGGCGGCGGGCGCGGTGCCCGTCGTGGTCAGGGAGAAGGACGAACGCGCCGACGTCGACGCCATCCTCGCGGCGGTGACCGACAGGACGCGCATCGTCTTCCTCGCCAACCCCAACAACCCGACCGGCACCTACATCCCCTTCGAGGAGGTGCGGCGCCTGCATGCCGGCCTGCCGAAGCGCGTGCTGCTCGTCGTCGACGCGGCCTATGCCGAATATGTGCGGCGCAACGACTACGAGGCCGGCGTCGAGCTGGTCGCGGAAAACGAGAACGTCGTGATGACGCGCACCTTCTCCAAGATCCACGGTCTGGCCGGCCTGCGCATCGGCTGGCTCTACGGCCCGGCGCATGTGCTCGACGCGCTGAACCGCGTGCGCGGCCCCTTCAACGTCAACGCCGCGGCGATCGCGGCGGGCGCGGCGGCCATCGCCGACCGCGGCCATGTGCGCAAGGCCGCCGACCACAACGAGCACTGGGTCGGCTGGGTCACGGACGAGCTGACCAGGCTCGGCCTGCGCGTCACCCCCTCGGTCGGCAATTTCGTGCTTGTCCATTTCGACGGCAGCGGCAGGACCGCCCCCGAGGCGGACGATTTCCTCATCGCGCGCGGCTACATCCTGCGCCGCGTCGCCGGCTACGGCTTCCCCAACGCGCTGCGCATGACGATCGGCTCCGAGGAAGCCAATCGCGGCGTGGTCGCGGCCCTTGCCGAGCTTCTGGGCCGCCGGGCATGAGCACGCCGCATTTCGACAGGATCGCCCTGATCGGCATCGGCCTGATCGGCTCCTCGCTGGCGCGCGTCATCCGCCGCGAGGGGCTGGCCGGCCATGTCGCCATCGCCACCCGCAGCCCGGCCACACTGAAGCGCGCCGAAGAGCTGGGCCTCGGCGACAGCTACCACACCGACCTCGCCGAGGCGGCCCGCGACGCCGACCTCGTCATCGTCTCCGTGCCGGTCGGCTCCTCCGGCGAGGTGGCGCAGGCGATCGCCCCGGTGCTCAAGCCCGGCGCCATCCTCACCGACGTCGGCTCGACCAAGGGCTCTGTCATCGCGCAGATGGCCCCGCACGTTCCGGCGGGCGTCCACTTCATCCCCGGCCACCCGCTGGCCGGCACGGAGAAGTCCGGCCCCGACGCCGGCTTCGCCGAGCTCTTCCGCAACCGCTGGTGCATCTTCACGCCGCTGCCGGGCACCGATCCGGCCGCGCTGGAGACGCTCTCGGCCTTCTGGCGCGCCTGCGGCTCCAACGTCGACACGATGGACCCGGACCACCACGACAAGGTGCTGGCGATCGTCTCGCACCTGCCGCACATCATCGCCTACAACATCGTCGGCACCGCCGACGACCTGCAGACGGTGACCAAGTCCGAGGTCATCAAGTACTCGGCCTCCGGTTTTCGCGACTTCACCCGCCTCGCGGCGTCCGACCCGACTATGTGGCGCGACGTGTGCCTGCACAACCGCGACGCCATCCTGGAGATGCTGTCCCGCTTCTCGGAGGATCTCGCCTCCCTGCAGCGGGCGATCCGCTGGGGCGAGGGCGACAAGCTGTTCGACCTGTTCAGCCGCACCCGCGCGGTGCGCCGCTCCATCATCGAGGCCGGCCAGGAAGTCGACGCGCCGGACTTCGGCCGCCAGCAGGCCGCGGGCCAGCCCAAGGGCTGAGACCTTTTGAAAAACCGTCAGGCCGAGGCGGAATCGAAGATGGGCGCGTAGCGACCAAAACGGTGGCCGGCGAGCACCGGAGCGGAGCGTACATTTGGGTACGTGAGCACCGGAGCACAGCCGGACGCCGTTTGCAGCCCGGCCTCACCGGATTTTCAAAAGGTCTCTCATAAAGGCGGCAGCGCGCCGAGCGGAATGAAGCCGAGATAGACCTGCCCCTTGGTGACCGTCAGCGGCAGCGAGGGTGCGTCGCCCAGCGTCGCCAGCCCCGCGAAGGCGGCGCGGATGCGGTCGGCCTCGGCCGGGAAGGCCGCCGCCAGCACCGGCGCCAGCTCCTGCGCCTTGAGCGCGCCGAGCGTCAGCCGCGCGTCGACGAGGCCGTCCTGACCGACCGAGATCGTCCCCGCGGCCGTCAGCCCGGCGCCCGAGGCCGTCCTGACCTCCGCCTGCCGCACCGTCAGCGACAGGCCGCGCAGTTCGCCGCGCCGCGCCCGCAGCCGCTCGATCCCGTCGGCCACCGTCACGTCGACAAGCCCCGACAGCGGCGGCACGGTGCCCTCGCCGAGCAGGAAGCGGCCCGGCTCCAGCGCCTCGAAGCGCGCAGCCGCGTCGAGGTTGCCGCCGTTCGGCCGCAGATGCAGCTCCAGCCGGTCGGCGGTGAACGCGGTCGGCCCGTCCGGCCCGGGCATGTCGGCCACAGCCTCGACCTTGCGCGCCTCGATCGAGACCAGCTCCGGCAGCGGGCGCGCCAGCCGCGCCGAGGCGCGCAGCGCCGCCCAGTCGACGTCGAGCGGCACCATGCCCGGCAGCGTCACCCGCGCCGGCGCGTCCGCCTCGGCCACGACGTGGCGCGGGTCGTAGATCTGCGCGGCCGAGCGGAAGGCGCCGGTCGAGGCCGCCGCGCCCAGCGCCGCGCGCTCGACATAGGTCGCGTCGCAATAGAGCCCGATGCGGAACGGATAGCCGTGCACCGCCGGCGTCTCGCAGACCGCGCGGTTGCCGTCGCGGCCGAGTGCGGCGAGCGTGGCGTTGGCGCGGTCGAGCAGGCGGCCGGCCGCATAGTGCCAGCCGGCGGTGTAGAGGCCGATCGCCGCCACGATCCCGACCGCCATCCAGAAGAAACGCCGCGAGACGTTCTTTCCCCCTGCCCGACTTGACGCCATGCCGCCCGCCTCGCTAACCGGTCCGCTCGCGGCCGCCGCCGCACGGCGCCACCGCTTTTCCCGTCAGGCAGGCGATATGAGCGATTTTTGGGTGTTTGGCTACGGCTCGCTGATCTGGCGTCCTGGCTTCGCGCATGTCGAGACCCGCCGCGCCCGGCTCCACGGCTATCGCCGCTCGCTCTGCGTGCTCTCCCATGTCCACCGCGGCACGCCCGACCGGCCCGGCCTCGTGCTCGGGCTCGACCGCGGCGGCTCCTGCGTCGGGCTGGCCTTCCGCGTGCCCGGCGGCCTGCGCGACGAGGTGGTGGGCTATCTGCGCGAGCGCGAGCTGGTCACCAACGTCTATCTGGAGCGCTCGCTCCCCGTCCGACTCGAGGGCGGGCCGGAGGTTTCGGCGCTCGCCTACGTGGTCGACCGCGCGCATGCGCAATATGCCGGTCGCCTGGACGTCGAGGACGCGGCGCGTCACGTCTCCGGCGCGGTCGGCCAGTCCGGCCGCAACGAGGACTACGTCGCCAACACCGTCGAGCACCTCAAGGTCCTCGGCATCCGCGACCGCTGGCTGGAAGCCGTCGCCGCCGCGTCGCGCCGGGGGCAGAGGAAGGCATCTGAGGCAGATCACGCACCTGCGCGCCTACCCTGAAAGGAAGTCCCCTACCCTCCGGCCGTCACCTCCGTCGCCTCGCCGGCCACCTGCAGCTCGGCCACGCGCCTTGCCGCCGTCGGCGGCAGCGGCGGCGGATTTGGCCCGGTGGCGGCGGCGAGCAGGAAGGCGTCGCAGGCGGCCTCGGTCTCGGCGACCAGCCGGTCGTACATCTCCTGCCGCGGCAGTCCCGGCGGGATCGGCGGCAGGAAGCGGGCGTGGATCGTGCCCGGATAGCGCAGGAATTTGCGGCGCGGCCAGTAGAGCCCGGCCTGGTGGGCCACCGGCACCACCGGGATGCCGAGCTCCGAATAGAGCTCGACGATGCCCCATTTGTAGTTCGGTTCCGCCCCCGGCGCCCGCCGCGTGCCTTCCGGGTAGATGATGAGCTGGCGGTTCTGCTTCATCTCCTCGCGCGTGCGGGCGATCACCTCCTTCAACGCCTTGGAGCGCTTGCCGCGGTCGACCGGCACCATCCGCATCTTGATGATGTACCAGCCGAAGAAGGGGATCCAGCGCAGCTCGCGCTTGAGGATGTAGAGCGGGTCGCGGATGTAGGGCAGGAAGCAGATCGTGTCGAGGAAGGACTGGTGCTTCGGCGCCAGGATGTAGGGGCCGTCGGGCAGGTTCTCCATGCCCTGCACGTCCATCCTGATGCCGGCCAGCTTCTCCATCAGCCAGACGCTGGAGCGCGACCAGAACTTCGGCACGAGCCACGCCCGGTGGCGCGGCACCAGGAAATAATACGGCGTCCAGAAGATCATCTGCACGATGAGGTTCAGGTAGAACGCGGCGTTGAAGGCGATGGAGCGGATGTAGAGCATGCGTGAGCCCCCTTGCCTGCTGGTTACACCAGCCCGGGCGAAAGGCAAGCTGCGCGCTCTATTCGACCGAGGCCGCCTCCAGCGGCTGCGCGGTCGCGGCGCCCATGCGCTCGTCGAGCATGCCGCGCGCGATCGCGGCGAGGTATTTCGTGTATTCGGTGAACAGCACCCGCAGCGCGTCCGCGTTGAGCATCCATTCGCCGCGGTCGATGCGGGTGTTGACCACCGGATAGGGGATCAGCTCGATGCTGTCGTCGATGCGCCGCATCTCCAGCAGCGAGCGCGGCATGTGGTAGTTGTTGGTGACGAGGATGGCGGTGGAGAACGCGTTGGCGTGCATCCACTTGGCGCTCTCCTCGGCATTGCCGATCGTGTCCAGCGCCGCATGGTCGATGTCGACGCAGCAGGAGAACAGCGACTTCTCCGCGCCGGTGGCGCGGCGCAGGTCCTCCGGCCGCGCGATCGGGTTGACGCCGCTGATCAAGAGCCGCTTGCCCTTGCCGGACTTCAGCAGGCTCACCGCCGCGTCGATGCGCGACTGGCCGCCGGTGAGCACGATGATGGCGTCGGCCGCCCTCTGCGCCTGCGGCGCCGCCAGCCTTCCGACATGGGTGGAAAACAGCGCGAAGCCCAGCGCGAAGGAGAGCAGCAGCGCCCCGCCTGTCCAGAAGGACAGGCGCAGCCAGGGCGAACGCCCTCGCCGGGCTCCGCGCTCGCTCGCGCCGCCGGGTGCCTCGATCCGTCCCTTCATGCCCTCCTGCCTATCACGCCATTGCGACGCGGACCGGGCGCGCCCGGCCACAAATGATTACAGCATGATTCGCCGCGTGAACGCGGCCGCGCCCATGAGCGGCGTTTTGTCCCGGCACGCGTCGCCTCACCCGTCGCTCTGCCGGGCGTCGAGGTCGCTGAGGAAGGAGACGACCGTGATGTGCGAGGTCGCCGCCGTCAGCACCGCCACCGCCAGCACGATCACCAGCACGCCGGCATAGCCCGACAGCCCGATGGCGAAATTGCCGAACAGCGCGGCCGCCTGGTCGCCTTCCGGCGTGGCGAGGTTGCGCGACGACCACCACGAGAAGCCGAGGAAGATGATCGCCGCGGCCAGCCCTCCCGCCGCCGCGCCCTTCATGCCGGTGACGAGGAAGTGGCGGCGGAACTGCGCGGCGATGAAGCGCGCCTCGGCGCCGACGAAATGCAGCACCTCGATGATGTGGCCGCTGCCGGCCATTGCGCCGCGCGTCGCGAACACCACCGTCAGCACCGTCGCCGACAGCATCAGCGCCAGCACGCCGGCGCCGATCGTCACCGTCGTGCGCGCCATCGCCACCAGCCGGTCGACCCAGTTGCGGTGGTCGTCGAGCGAGGCCTGCGGGATCTGTTCGGTCAGCGCCTGCCGCATCGCCGCGAAGTCGGGCGGGCCGGCCGGGTCGATGGTGATGGTGACCAGCCGCGGCACCGGCAGTTCGTCGATGTCGAGCCCGGTTCCCAGCCACGGCTCCAGCAGCCGTGCCGTCGCCGCCCGGTCGATCACCGTCGTCGAGCGCACCCCGGCGAAGCCGCCGGCGATCTTCGCCGCCCCGGCGAGCGCGGCCTCCATGTCCAGCCCCTCGGCCGGCTTGATCTGGATCGTCGCCTCGCGCGAGATTTGCGTCTGCCAGGTCGCAGCCGTGTCGTTGACCAGCGTGACGGCGCCCAGCGTCAGGCACGACAGGAAGGTCATGATCGCGATGACCAGCACCAGCGCGTTGCCGGCCAGCGCCTGCGGCGGCACGATCGGCGCGGTGCGGCGCTGGCGCGGGCGCATGGGCGGCGCGCCCCGCTGCGCCTCCGGCCGCTGCGCCGGGCCTGTCGCGCCCGCCTCAGTCATAGATGTCCAGCCTGCCGTCGGCGAGCACCATGCGCCGCGCCTCGACCTGCTCCATCAGCGTCAGGTCGTGCGTGGCGATGACGACGGCCGTGCCCAGCCGGTTGAGCTCGATGAACAGCCGCAGCAGCCGCCGCGCCAGCGTCGGGTCGACATTGCCGGTCGGCTCGTCGGCGAGCAGGATGCGCGGCTGCTCGATCAGCGCGCGCGCGATCGCGGCGCGCTGCTTCTCGCCGCCCGACAGCACCGGCGGCAGCACGTGCATGCGCTCGCCGAGCCCGACCCATTTCAGAAGCTCGATCACGTCGCTGCGGTAGCTCGCCTCCTGCCGCCCGCGCACCCTCAGCGGCAGCGCCACGTTCTCGTAGGTCGTCATGTGCTCCAGCAGGCGGAAGTCCTGGAACACGATGCCGATGCGCCGGCGGATCAGCGGCAGGTCGCGCCGCGTGATCTGCGAGCGCTCCTTGCCGAACACGGTGATCAGCCCGCGCGTCGGCTTGAGCGACAGGAACAGCAGCCGCAGCAGCGAGGTCTTGCCGGCGCCCGACGGCCCGCTGAGGAACTGGAACGAGCGTTCCGGGATCTGGAAGGAAACGTCGCGCAGGATTTCCGGCCCCATGCCGTATCTCAGGCCGACATTTTCGAAGCGGATCAACGGAGGCGTCCCTGGCGTTTGGGGGCGGAAGCGTGGGTGTCGCGGCCGGTCCCCGACAATCGGGACTTATGCTTAACCGGAGGTTAAGCCGCGCCGCGGTCGCGAAGCATTAACCATTTCCCTTTAACCCGGACGGAGGCGTTCCCGAAAGGCCGAGATGACCGACGAGAACATGGCACGTCCGTTTTCCGGCGAAATCATGGCCGGCGGCCCGCGCGCGACCTCGTCACGGCCGTCGCCCGCGCCGGACGTCATCGACGCCGAATACGTCACCGTCGATCCCGTGACCGGCGCCGTGCAGCAGCCGGCCGCCTCGGCGCCGGGCGCCACCGCCTCTCCCGGCATGGACATCCTGCGCGGCGAGGCCGAGCGGCGCCGGCGCGAGCGCGGCGGCCCGCTGTTCTGGGCCGGCGGCCTGTTCATGGTGGCGGCCGCCTTCTGGGTCTCCGGCGGCCACGCGCTGATGGCCCGGCCGCAGCCGGCAGCACCCATCGTCCGCACTGCCGCGGTGCCGCTGCGCATCGCGAAGGTCGAGAGCCGCATCGAGCGCCAGGGCGCCCGCGCCTTCCTGCTCGTCGACGGCGAGGTCGCCAATGACGGCGCCGCCCGCGCCGCGCTGTCCGGCCTCGAGATCAGCGTCGCCGGCAAGGACGGCCGCACCACCCGCTATTTCCTGGGGACAAGCGACCGCGTGCTCGCGCCCGGCGAGCGCTTCGCCTTCTCCAGCCGCCTCGATGCCCCTAAGGACGGCGTCGAGAGCGTTACCGTCGACTTCAGGAAGGAAGGCAGCCTCTGATGCCCGTCGTCCGCGGCAAGGATATCGAGGTGCTGTTTTCGGCCTCGACCATCGCCCGTCGCAACCTCGAGCTCGCCAAGGAGATCGCGGGCCGCGACTATCACGACCTCTTGGTCATCTCGGTGCTGAAGGGCTCCTTCATCTTCGCCGCCGACCTGATCCGCGCCATGCACGACACCGGCCTGTCGCCGGAGGTCGAGTTCATCTTCATCTCCAGCTACGGTGCCGGCACCACGAGCGGGCAGGTGCGAGTGCTGCGCGACATCGACAATGACGTCGCCGGCCGCGACGTTCTCCTGATCGACGACATCCTCGAATCGGGCAAGACGCTGCGCTACACGCGCGACCTGATGCTGTCGCGCGGGGCGAGAAGCGTGTCGATCGCCGTGCTGCTTGACAAGAGCATGCGCCGCCAGATCGAGCTGGAGGCCGATTTCGTCGGCTTCGACTGCCCCGACTATTTCGTCGTCGGTTACGGCATGGACGTCGCCCACGCCTTCCGCGAGCTGCCTTTCGTCGGCGTCGTCAAGGGCGACGCCTGACAGGCGCATGTCGCCCGAAAGCGGGGACCGGTTTCGGGATGACGACATGCGCAAGACAAAAAACGGCGGAGGACCGCGCTTGAGCCGTATCCTGGTGGTCGAGGACGACTATTCCGTGCGTAGCTTCACCGCCCGCGCCCTCGTCGGCGCCGGCTACAATGTCGACACCGCCGAGGATGGCGACATCGGCCTCG
>JAFKJY010000107.1 GCA_017305835.1 Hyphomicrobiales bacterium | reverse complement strand
TGTCCAATATTCCCCACTGCTGCCTCCCGTAGGAGTCTGGGCCGTGTCTCAGTCCCAGTGTGGCTGATCATCCTCTCAGACCAGCTATGGATCGTCGCCTTGGTAGGCCATTACCCCACCAACTAGCTAATCCAACGCGGGCTCATCCAACTCCGATAAATCTTTCTCCCGAAGGACGTATACGGTATTAGTCCAAGTTTCCCTGGGTTATTCCGTAGAGCTGGGTAGATTCCCACGCGTTACTCACCCGTCTGCCGCTCCCCTTGCGGGGCGCTCGACTTGCATGTGTTAAGCCTGCCGCCAGCGTTCGTTCTGAGCCAGGATCAAACTCTCAAGTTGAGAAGACTTGATTTGGCTATTTGGTCACGCATGAATCGACGAGAACATTCACACCCGTTCGATCTCTCGAACGATTGTAACTTTCTCTCGAAACGTGATCCGCCAAAGTCTCGTATGGAACCGATCGTCCTTTCGGACTTTCGAGTTCCGCGAGCACTCTGCCGCCCACGTTTCTCTTTCTTCAATATTCAGTTTTCAAAGAACGGACACCGCAAACGCGATGTCATGGGCCTGTCTGCGCTTTGCTTCGGGCCCGGTCGAGTGTCGCTCACGCGGCTCTCTTGATTTGGACCAACTTTCGCGAAACTCAGAAGCGAACTTCTTCGTCGCCAGCAGCGTCGCCGCCGTCGTTGGTGAGGCGTATATAGGCGGGAGCCCCTCGGGGTGTCAACAACGATTTCGCAGATTTTTTCATTTTTTCGCGCCGCCTGTGGAACCTCCCGCTTTGCCCCATCCGGAGGGGCTGAATCGGGGAGATCGCGCTGTCCCGGCGGCATCTGCGAGGCGCCTGCCGTGCCCTCTCTATATAGGAAGTCTCCTTAGCCGGCGGTAGAGGCCGTCCCCGGGGCGCGGTGTTCCGGGCGAAACCGGATCGCCGTGCGCCGCCGCGGCGACCGCGCGGGCTTCTCGCCGCGTCCCACGCAATATGTGCACCGGCCGCGCCAGGTCACATTGAAGCCGGATTTCGACCATAGAGCCGGGATGCCGGTCGCCGGGGATGGGGGGACGTCCCTCGCCGTTCGTTGACTTGGCTGGCCATGACGGGCAAATGTCGTGGCCGACAAGCAAAAACAATTGTCCGCCGCACGGAAAGACACGCCGCAGGGGATGCAGGACAGCGCCAAAGCCATAGCCGCGCTCGGCAACGAGCCGCCTCTGTTCGGCGACGGCCGTCGCGGCCCGCCGGACCGTCGCGAGATCTCGACGCGCTGGCTGTCCGGCACATTCCTCACCGGCATCACATCCAGCGTGCTCATGGGCGTCGCCCTCATCGCCGCCCTCAACGGCCGCGAGCAGCTCGCCACCCCGCCCGAGGTCGCCAACGTCGCCAGCATGGGTCCCGCCGGCGACGACGTGGTCAAGGCCGCCCGCGTGCTGCCGCCCCGGGCCGTCGCCCGCGCCAAGGACCGCCGCCGCATGGAAGTGTCGACGGTCATGAAGAATGGCGACCGCGACGTGATCCGCACCCTGCCCTTCGTGCAGGTGAAGATGGCGCTGGCCGCCGGCCACACCACCACCCGCTCCTATCCCGCCTTCGATCCGCTCGAGGTCTTCGCCGAGGAC
Organism: Hyphomicrobiales bacterium; assembly: GCA_017305835.1. Lineage (GTDB taxonomy): Bacteria > Pseudomonadota > Alphaproteobacteria > Rhizobiales > Rhizobiaceae > RCIO01. The sequence continues at coordinate 28,120 of JAFKJY010000107.1, read as the reverse complement.
GGCGCCGCCCAGAAGATCACCGCGCCGACCGGCCTCATCTACGGCGCCAAGGTGGAGAGCGAGGTCAGCCTCAAGACGATCGACTTCCCGACCGCCAGCGCCACCTTCGACGAGAAGAGCGAGCTCTCCGCCGAGGAGGTCGAGGAGGTCGTCCGCAAGACCGCCTCCATCCTGCCCGAAGGCGCCGTCCAGGTCGCCGCGCTGCACTACGTCGACCCGCTGCGCTTCGGCCAGTCGCCGTCGGCGCAGGCGGTGGGCAGCTCCTATGTGAAGATCGTCCAGGAGAACGTCTCCGTCGCCCCGATGGATTTCGACGGCGATGCGGCGGCAGAGTTCGCCGAGGACGTGCTGCCCTTCACCTCCGACCAGGAGATCGCCAAGGCCTTCGCCGATGCCGGCTACGCCGAGGGGGACAGCGCCGGCATGGTCGAGGCGCTCGGCAAGCTGATGGGCGGGCCGGCGCTCAAGGCCGGCACCGTGCTGCGCGTCGGCATCGAGACGCGCGACGACCGCAGCCGCATCGTGCGGGCCAGCGTCTACGAGCGTGCCCGCCACGTGCTGACCATCGCCGTCAACGACCGCGGCCAGTTCGTGCCCGGCGAGGAGCCGGAGCCGAACCAGGACGTGCTCGCCGCCTTCGACGATTCGCCTCCCGTCCAGGTGCGCGGCGACCTGCCGAGCGTCTACGACGCGATCTACCGCGCCGCCTATTCCTACGGCCTGACGCCCGGCATGACGCGGCAGCTCGTCAAGCTGCTCGCCTCCGACGTCGACTATCAGGCACGCGTCCACCCGGCCGATCGGCTGCAGGTGTTCTTCTCGAACCCCGACGACGGCGATTCGGCGACCGACCAGTCCGAGCTGCTCTATGTAAGCTCCACCTTCGGCGGCTCGCTGCGCAACTTCTACCGCTTCCAGATGGAGGACGGCTCGGTCGACTACTTCAACGAGGAAGGCCGCAGCTCGCGCCCGTTCCTGCTGCGCAAGGCGGTGCCCACCGGCGTCTTCCGCTCGGGCTTCGGCATGCGCCGCCACCCGATCCTCGGCTACAGCCGCATGCACACCGGCGTCGACTGGGCCGCTCCTTCCGGCACGCCGATCATCGCCGCCGGCGACGGCATCGTCGAGAAGGCGGGTTGGGACAGCGGCTACGGCCGCCAGACGATCATCCGCCACGCCAACGGCTACGAGAGCTCCTACAACCACCAGAGCGCCTTCGCGCAGGGCGTGGTGCCGGGCGCCCGCGTCCGCCAGGGCCAGGTGATCGGCTATGTCGGCTCGTCCGGCCTCGCGACCGGCCCGCACCTGCACTACGAGCTGATCGTCAACGACACCAAGGTCGACCCGATGCGCGTGCGCCTGCCCAACAGCAAGGTGCTGAAGGGTCCAGAGCTCGAGGCCTTCGAGCGCGAGCGCGAACGCATCGACGAGCTGCTCGAGGAAGACGCCAGCGGCCAGCTCAAGATGGCCAGCGCCCACTGAGGCGGCGGCAGCGCCAACCGCGCGCTTTTCTTCTCATCGAATCGCGATCCGTTACCCCACCCCTGTGGGGCGCAAGCGTCGACAATCTGTCTCGGAAGGTGATGCGGGCGTCCCCCTCCCCCTTGTGGGGAGGGGTCAGGGGTGGGGCAAGCGGCCGAGCCGGCCGCCCGCCTAGTCCACGAACTCGACCACGGTCCCCGGCTTGACCATGCCGGCGAGCTCGGTCGCGTCCCAGTTGGTCAGCCGCACGCAGCCGTGGCTGAACGTCTTGCCGATCTTCGACGGCTCCGGCGTTCCGTGGATGCCGTAGGTCGGCTTCGACAGCGCGATCCAGATCGAGCCCACCGGCCCGTTCGGGCCGGGCGGGATGGTCAGCACCTTGTCGTTCTCGCCCTGCTTGAAGTTGACCTTCGGGTTGTAGGTGTAGTTCGGGTCGTAGGCGACGCGCTCGACGGTGACGGTGCCGCTCGGCGACGGCGTGTCGCCCGAGCCGATCGTGGCGGGATAGGCGGCAACCAGCCGGCCGGTGGCGTCGTAGGCGCGCACCTGCTTGCGGCCCTTGTCGGCCTCGATGCGCGTCACCTGCCCTTTCAGCGCCGCGCCGACATTGACCACCTTGATGATGGTGCCCGGCCGGTCGAAATTGGCGCCGGGATTGAGCTCGCGCAGATAGCCCTCGCTCATGTGGAAGCGCTCGCCCAGCATCTCGATGGTCGAGGTGTAGCCGAGCCGGTCGAGCTTGGCCTTCTCGCCATAGTCCTCGGGCACCGAGGCCACATAGGGCCCGGCCGCGTCGACCGCCGTGATCGTGTACTGGGTGAAGGCGTCGCCGCCGCTCGCCGCCAGCGCCTCGTCGATCGCGGCCTTGTCGTAGGTCCTGAGCGCGCTGCCGGTCTTGTCGCGCCAGGCCGAGATCGCCTTGTTGACGTTGTCGCCCATGTGCCCGTCGATCACGCCGGGCGACAGGCCCTGGCGGTCGAGCAGGACCTGGATCCTGGCGACGTCCTCGGAGGCCGCGTTGCCGCCGAGCGGCGGCACGACGGCCGGCGCCGGCTGGCCCGGCACGGTCTCGATCGCCGGCGGCGTCTCCGGCGGCACGGAGGCGAGCCGGTCGTCCGGCTGCGGCTGCGCGGGCGCGACCCGGGGCGGCTGCGCCGGCACTTCGAGCGGCGCGCGCTCGACCGGAGCGCGGCGGGCGTAGCCGCCCTCGTCGGGATAGCGGCCGTCGCCCTGCGGCGGCGCGACGATCACCGGCGCGTCGGGGAAGCGGTCTGCCGGGTAGCCATCGCCTCCGGGAGAGCGGTAGCCCTCGCGCGGAAAACGCTCGCGCTGGCGGCTGCGATAGTCGGGATCGTCGGCATAGGGGTCGTCCTCGCCATTGCCGACATGCGCTTCGAGCTCGCGGCGCAGCATCTCGCCGAGCGGGATGCGCCTTTCATAGGTGCCGTCGCCGCGCAGCTCGCGCGCCCGCGCGCGCCGCCGCTCGGCAGGATCGTCCGGTCCCGCCCCGCGCGGGCGGCCGACGGCGATCACCTCGCCGGTATAGGCGTCGACCACGACCTGCCGGCCGTAGCGATCGTAATAGATCTCGACCTCGCGCGCCTGCGCGAGCCGGAGGCCGGCAGCCTCGACGGGCGCCGTCGCGCTCTCGCCCGGCAGGGACGGCCGCGCCTGCGCGTCGCCCGCGAAGGCGATCAGAGCCAGAAGCGCAAAACCGGCGGTCGGTCCGTTCATTACCTGCGTCCCCCGAGGGTCATCCTGCGGTCGGGCCTTGCGGCCTGATTCCCGCGACAATGTGGACCCTGCCGGATGAACGGGACATGAAAATGGCGGGGAACGGTAAACGCGCGAGCTCGGAGCACGCCGCCCGAAAGTGGCAACCGGCTTAGGGATGACGACATGCGCACCTCAGAGCCCGAGCGCGAGACGCGTCTTCCTCGGCAGGCCGGAGGCCACGATGCGGTGGCTTTCGCGCAGATAGTCGGCGAGCGCGGCGTCGTTCATCGCCTCGTCGCCGGTGCGCTGGATCCATGTCATGCCGCGCGAGGCGAGATAGGGCGCCGGCCTCAGCCCCGGCTGCTCCCTCAATATCTCGAAGGCGAGCGCGGAGCATTTGAAGGTGACGTTGAAGCCGGGGCCGGAGCCGGCGATGGCGAACACCTTGCCGGCGACCTTCCAGACGTCGTGGTCGCCCCACTGGACGACGTGGGTCGTATGCGGAAGCGAGTCGCAGAAGGCATTGTATTCGTCACGGGTCATCGCCACCCGGTGTAGTCGCCTTCGGCGCGAAGCGAAACCGCGCTTCCGGACATGAAGAGGGGCGCGCGGCAACCGCCGCGCGCGCCTTCTGTCTCGTCACGCCGCCTTGCTGGCGGCCTTGGCGCCGGACGGGCGGAAGATCAGCCGGTCGGAGCCGGCCGTGACGTGCACGGTCGAGCCGTCGGCGATCTCGCCCATCAGGATCTTCTCGGCGAGCGGATCCTGAAGCTCCTTCTGCATCACCCGCTTGAGCGGCCGCGCGCCGTAGGCCGGGTCGTAGCCCTTGCTGGCCAGCCACTCGACCGCCTCGTGGTCGAGGTCGAGCGTGATCTTGCGATCGGTCAGCAGCCGCTCCAGCCGCTTGAGCTGGATCTCGACGATCTTGCCCATGTCCTGCCGGCGCAGCCGGTGGAACAGGATGATCTCGTCGATGCGGTTCAGGAACTCCGGCCGGAACGAGGCCCGCACCACCGCCATCACCTCGTCGCGCACCTTGTCGACGTCCTCGTCCTCGCCGAGGTTGACGAGATACTCGGCGCCGAGGTTCGACGTCATGATGATCAGCGTGTTGCGGAAGTCGACCGTGCGGCCCTGGCCGTCGGTCAGGCGGCCGTCGTCCAGCACCTGCAGCAGCACGTTGAACACGTCCGGATGCGCCTTCTCGACCTCGTCGAACAGCACGACCTGGTAAGGCCGGCGCCGCACGGCTTCCGTCAGCGCCCCGCCCTCCTCGTAGCCGACATAGCCGGGAGGCGCGCCGATGAGGCGGGCGACCGAGTGCTTCTCCATGAACTCGCTCATGTCGATGCGCACCATCGCGCTCTCGTCGTCGAACAGGAAGTTCGCCAGCGCCTTGGTCAGCTCGGTCTTGCCGACGCCGGTGGGGCCGAGGAACATGAACGAGCCGATCGGCCGGTTCGGGTCCTGCAAGCCGGCGCGGGCGCGCCGCACCGCCTTCGAGACGGCCTGCACCGCCTCGCCCTGGCCGACGACGCGCCTGGCGATCTCGTCTTCCATCCTGAGCAGCTTCTCGCGCTCGCCTTCGAGCATCTTGTCGACGGGAATCCCGGTCCAGCGTGACACGACATGCGCGACATGGTCCGGCGTCACGGTCTCCTCGACCATGCTGCCGCCCTTGCCGTCCTGCTCCTCGGCTTCCTTCAGCTTCTTCTCGAGCTCGGGGATGCGCCCGTAGGCGAGCTCGCCCGCCTTCTGGAACTCGCCCTTGCGCTGCGCGATGGCGAGGTCGTTGCGGGCCGCGTCGAGCTGCTTCTTCAGCTCCGCCGCCTCGCCGAGCTTAGCCTTCTCGGCCTGCCACTTGGCGGTGAGCTGCGAGGATTCCTCCTCCAGCCCGGCAAGCTCCTTCTCGAGCCGGTTGAGCCGGTCCCGGGAGGCCTCGTCCTTCTCGACCTTGAGGGCCTCGCGCTCGATCTTGAGCTGCATGATGCGGCGGTCGATCTCGTCCAGCGCCTCGGGCTTGGAATCGACCTGCATCCTCAGCCGCGACGCGGCCTCGTCGACGAGGTCGATCGCCTTGTCGGGCAGGAAGCGGTCGGTGATGTAGCGGTTCGACAGCGTCGCCGCCGACACCAGCGCGGAATCGGAGATGCGCACCTTGTGGTGCTGCTCGTACTTCTCCTTAAGCCCGCGCAGGATGGAGATCGTGTCCTCCACCGTCGGCTCGTCGACGAAGACGGGCTGGAAGCGGCGGGCGAGCGCGGCGTCCTTCTCGATGTACTTGCGGTACTCGTCGAGCGTGGTGGCGCCGACGCAGTGCAACTCGCCGCGCGCCAGTGCGGGCTTCAACAAGTTGGAGGCGTCCATCGCGCCGTCCGCCTTGCCGGCGCCGACCAGCGTGTGCATCTCGTCGATGAACAGGATGATGTCGCCGCCGGCCGAGGTGACCTCGTTGAGCACGGCCTTCAGCCGCTCCTCGAACTCGCCGCGATATTTCGCGCCGGCGATCAGCGCGCCCATATCGAGCGCCATGAGCTGCTTGTCCTTCAGGCTCTCCGGCACGTCGCCGTTGACGATGCGCAGCGCGAGGCCCTCGGCGATCGCCGTCTTGCCGACGCCGGGCTCGCCGATGAGGACGGGATTGTTCTTGGTGCGCCGCGACAGCACCTGGATGGTGCGGCGGATCTCGTCGTCGCGGCCGATGACCGGGTCGAGCTTGCCGGCGCGGGCGTCGGCCGTCAGGTCGCGCGCATACTTCTTGAGCGCATCATAGGCCTGCTCGGCGGAGGCCGAATCGGCGGTGCGGCCCTTGCGGATGTCGTTGATGGCGGCGTTCAGCGCGGTCGGCGTCACGCCGGCCTTGGCCAGGATGTCGGCGGTCTTGGCCGACTTCTCCATGGCGAGCGCCTGCAGCAGCCGCTCGACGGTGACGAAGCTGTCGCCGGCCTTCTTGGCCACCTCCTCGGCGGTCGAGAAGACCTTGGCGAGCGGCTGGGCCATGTAGAGCTGGCCGTTGCCGCCCTCGACCTTGGGCATCGCCTCCAGCGCGGCGTCGACCGCCAGCCGCACGTCCTTCGCCCGGCCGCCGGCGCGCTCGATGAGCGAGGCGGCGAGCCCTTCCTCGTCGTCGACGAGGACCTTCAGGATGTGCTCGGGCGTGAACTGCTGATGGCCGCGCGACAGGGCCATGGTCTGGGCCGACTGGATGAAGCCGCGGACCCGTTCGGAATATTTCTCGATGTTCATACAGCGTCTCCGTGACGTCACCGGCCCGCTGTGCGGCACCGGATCGGATTAGGGTGACGGACCCCCTTTTATACGCGCCACGGCCCGGATCGATCCAGTCGTGTCGGTCAAAGCGGCAGGTCCTCTCCCGCGCGATATGGGTATCGATTCCTCTTCCCTCAAGGCGGCCGCGAAAACAAAGGGGCCGGGCAATGCCCGACCCCTTCCATAAAGCTGGAACGAAAGCCGTCGCCGCCGCTATTCGGCGGCTTCCGGCGCCTGCGGAGCCTCGGCGGCCTGCTCGCCTTCCGGCGCGCCGCCCTCCTCGCCCGCCTGGTCGGCGCGGTTGCGCGCCCGGCGCGGACGCCGGCCGCGGCGCGGCGCACCGTCCTCGCCCTCGGCCTGGCGCGCATGGCCGTTGCCATTGACCGCCTGGGCCTCGGGCTCGCCGTCCTCGGCGCGCGTCTGCTCGGCCGCCGCCGGCGCCTGATAGGCGGGCTCGGCCGGCATGCCCTCGATCACCGGCTGCGGGCCGAAGCCGTTCACCTGCTGGGAATGCTGCTGCTGCGGCTGGTGATGATAGTCGCCCCCGCGCTGGTCGCGCTCGGGACGGTCGTCCTCGCCGTCGTCGTCGAAATCGTCCTGGCTGTCGCGCTGCTGCTGCTGGAACTGCTGCTGCTGCGCCATCGCCGCGGCGATGATGCGGTTGTAGTGCTCGGCGTGCTGGAGATAGTTCTCCGCCATCACCCGGTCGCCGGAACTCTGCGCGTCACGCGCCAGAGTGGTGTACTTCTCCGCGACCTGCTGCGCCGTGCCGCGGATCTTCACGTCCGGGCCGTTGCTCTCGTAGCTGCGCGTCAGCGGGTTGGGACCCTTGCGGTTGTTGTTGTTATTATTGTTGTTGTTGCCGCCGCGACCACGCATGCGTCTGTTCTGTTGCTGAGGCCTCATCCAAATCACTTCTTGAGAGGGTTGATGAATCCTGCGTACGAGCGCCGGCGTCCTTCGCCTGTCGTCTCGCGCTGTTTCTGCGGCCCGTTGCGCGTCGCACGGCCGCCTGTCGGCATCCTGCTTCGGTCCTTGTCGCTTGCCGGACGATCCCCACACGAAGCAAGGGCGTCGTTCACGCAAGAAGGCAGCTTGTTCAACGGGAACCGAATCGAAAACAGCACTGCCTGCTTCGTCTCATCCGGCCGCCGGAACCTAACGGCATTCCCGATGCTTGCCAAGAGTTTTTTGGCCAAGTCTTCTTGATCCGGTTTCAGGGCGCCGCGGCCGGGCTTTCCGGCCGGAAGACGAGGACACGGTCGCGTCCGGCGAGGTCCTTCGCCGCCTCGGCGAGCACGAAACCCTCGGCGGCGAAAACCGCCGTCACCGTCTCGCGCTGCCTGTGGCCGATCTCGACGCCGATCAATCCGTCCGGTTCCAGGAACCCGGCTGCTCCGGCGGCGATGGCGCGATAGGCATCAAGCCCGTCCGCGCCCCCGTCGAGCGCCCTCGGCGGATCGAACAGCCGCACTTCCGGCGACAGCTCCGCCATGTCCTGCGTCTCTATATAGGGAGGGTTCGAGACGATTGCATGAAATTTTCCGTTCACGTTTGAAAACCAGTCGGAGACGCGGCCCTCGAAGCGGCCCGCAAGCCCGTTCGCGGCGGCGTTGCGAACGGCCGTCTCCACCGCCTGGCGGTCGACGTCGACGCCGAGCGCCACGGCCTCCGGCACCTGCGACAGCAGCGCCAGCGCGATCGCCCCGGTGCCGGTGCCGAGGTCGAGGACGCGGCATGTGCCACGCTCGCGGGCGATCTCCGCCAGGCGCGGCACGAGCCGGTCGACGAGCACCTCCGTGTCCGGCCGCGGCTCCAGCGTCGCCGGCGACAGTTCGAGGTCGAGGCCGTAGAAGGCGCGCCGGCCGAGGATGCGGTGCACCGGCTCGCCGCCCAGCCGGCGGGTCAGCGCGGCGCGGACGGCCTCGGCCGCCGGAGCGGGGATTTCCAACTCGGGCCGCGCCAGCGCGTCGGTCCGGCTGGTGCCGGTGAGATGCTCGACGATCAGGCGCGCGTCCAGCGCGGCGTCCTCCACGCCTGCCGCGGCGAGAAGGTTGCGCGATTCGCGCAGCAGCGCCCCTAGCGCGACCACCGGCCCACCTGCGCTACCCCTCGCTGCCCACTTCCGCCAGCAGCTTCGCCTGGTGGTCGGCGATCAGCGCGTCGACCACCTCGTCGAGCTCGCCCTCCATGATGCGGTCGAGCTTGTAGAGCGTCAGGTTGATGCGGTGGTCGGTGAGCCGGCCCTGCGGGAAGTTGTAGGTGCGGATGCGCTCCGAGCGGTCGCCGGAGCCGACCTGCAGGCGGCGCGATTCGGAGCGTTCGTCGGCGAGGCGCGTGCGCTCCATATCGAACAGCCGCGCCCGCAGGATCTGCATGGCGCGCGCCCGGTTCTGGTGCTGCGACTTCTCGGCCGACACCACCATGATGCCGGTCGGCAGGTGGGTGATGCGCACGGCCGAATCGGTCGTGTTGACGTGCTGGCCGCCGGCGCCCGAGGCGCGCATCGTGTCGATGCGGATGTCCTCAGGCCTGATGTCGACGTCGACCTCCTCGGCCTCCGGCAGCACCGCCACCGTCGCCGCCGAGGTGTGGATGCGTCCGCTTCCCTCCGTCTCCGGCACGCGCTGCACGCGGTGCACGCCGGACTCGAACTTGAGCTTGGCGAACACGCCCCGGCCGGTCACCGAGGCGACGATCTCCTTGTAGCCGCCGACCTCGCCCTCGGAGGCCGAGATCACCTCGACCTTCCAGCCGTGCGCCGCCGCGTAGCGCTCGTACATGCGGAACAGGTCGCCCGCGAACAGCGCCGCCTCGTCGCCGCCGGTGCCGGCGCGGATTTCGAGGATCGCGCTCTTCTCGTCGGCCGCGTCCCTCGGGAGCAGCAGGACCTGCAACTGCTGCTGCTGCTGCTCGATGCGCTCGGCCACCGCGGCGAGATCGGCCTCGGCGAGCTCCCGCATCTCCGCGTCGGTCGAGCGGTCCTCGATCATCGCCTCGAGGTCGGCCTGCTCGCCCTCGGCGGCGCGCAGCGCCTTCACCGCGCCGGCGATCTCCTGCAGCTCCGAATATTCGGAGGCGAGCTTGACGTATTCGTCGGCCGACGGGCCGGCCGCCATGCGCGCCTCGATCAGGTCGAAGCGCTTCAGCACCTGGTCCATGCGGTCGCGGGGAAGCTGGATCATGCCGGTCGGTGCCTCAGAGCGGAATGCCGTGCTCTTCGGCGAAGGCCGACAGCAGCGCGCGCAGGCTGCCGTCGGTGCCCTTGCCGCTCATTGCCTGCTCCAGCCGCGCCGAAAGCTCGGCCACCGGCAGCTCCAGCAGCATCGCCTTGACCGGGCCGATCGCCGCCGGCGCCATCGAGATCGAGCGGAAGCCGATGCCGATCAGCGCCATGGCCGAGATCGGCCGGCCGGCGAGCTCGCCGCACAGCGTCACCGGCGTGTGCCAGCGCCGCCCCGCGTCCACCACCTGCTTCAGCGCCCGCAGGAACGGCACCGACAGCGGATCGAAGCGGTCGGACATGCGCGTATTGCCGCGGTCGGTCGCGGTCATGAACTGGAACAGGTCGTTGGAGCCGACCGAGACGAAGTCGACCGCCTGCATCAGCTCGTCGAGCTGGAACAGCAGCGACGGCACCTCCACCATCGCGCCGAGCTTCAGGCTGTTCGGCAAATCGTGGGCGAAGCGCGACAGGTGCCGCACCTCGCGGTCGATGACCTCGCGCGCCTGGCGGATCTCGTCCACCTCGGTGACCATCGGCAGCATCGCCTTGAGCTCGCGGCCGCCGGCGGCCCTGAGCAGCGCGCGCACCTGCGTCCTGAGCAGCGCCGGCCGGTCGAGCGTCAGCCGGATCGCCCGCCAGCCGAGCGCCGGGTTCTCCTCCGGCACGGCGTCCTTGAAATAGGGCAGCACCTTGTCGCCGCCGATGTCGATGGTGCGGAAGGTGACCGGCTTGCCGGCCGCCACGCGCAGCACCTCGCGGTAGAGCCGCTCCTGCTCCTCGGCGCGCGGGAACTGCGCGGCCACCATGAACTGCAGCTCGGTCCGGAACAGGCCGATGCCGGCCGCCCCCGCCTCGGCGAGCTGCGGCAGGTCGACCGACAGGCCGGCATTCATCATCAGGTCGACGGTGACGCCGTCCTTCGACAGGGTAGGTTTGTCGCGCAGCTCGCGGTAGAGCTGCTGGCGCCGGGCGCGGAAACGGACCTTCTCCGCATAGGCCGCCTCGACGTCCTGCTGCGGCCGCAGGTGGATGCGCCCGTCCTCGCCGTCGACGATGATCGCGTCGCCGTTCTCGGCCATCGAGACGGCGCCTTTCATCTGGCCGGCGACCGGCAGGCCCATGGCGCGTGCCACGATGACGACGTGGCTGTTGGGCGCGCCGTCCTCCAGAACCAGCCCGCGCAGCCTGTCGCGCGGATAGTCGAGCAGCTCGGCCGCGCCCATCGAGCGAGCGACGATGATGGCGTCCTTGGGCAGCGTCTCGGCGAGCATCTCCGGCCCGTGGCCGAGGAGCTGGCGCAGCAGCCGGTTGCCGAGGTCGTCGAAATCGCTCATGCGCTCGCGCATGAAAGGGTCGCTCATGTGCAGCATGCGCGCCCGCATGTCGCTCTGCACCTTCTCGACCGCAGCCTCCGCCGTCAGGCCGTTGCGCACGGCCTCTTCGAGACGGCGCACCCAGCCGCGGTCGTTGGCGAACATGCGGTAGGCTTCCAGCACCGCCCGGTGCTCGCCTTCCGAGGCCACCTCGCGGCGCGACAGCATGTCGTCGATCGACAGCCTGAGCGAGCCGAGCGCGGCCTCGAGCCGCCCGAGCTCGGTCTCCGGGTCCTCGGCGAACAGGTTCTTGATGACGATGCGCGGCTCGTGCAGCACCACATGGCCGAGGCCGACGCCCTCGTTGAGCGCCAGCCCCGTGAAGGAGGCCGGCCGCGAGAGGTCGAGCTCGACGCCGGGGCGGATCAGCCGCGCGAGGTCGCCGGTGGCGATCATCTCGGCGATCACCATTGCGGTGGTCTCCAGCGCCTCCACCTCGTCCTCGCGATAGTGGCGCATGGTGCGGTTCTGCACGACCAGCACGCCGAGCGTGCGGCCAGCGCGCAGCACCGGCACGCCGAGGAAGGAATGGTAGATCTCCTCGCCGGTCTCCGGCAGGTAGGCGAAGGCGGGGTGCTTCTGCGCGTCCGACAGGCTGAGCGGCCGCGCCGACGCCGCGATCGTGCCGACGAGGCCCTGGCCGAGCCGGAGCTGGACCCTGTGCACCGAGCCGGGGTTCAGGCCTTCCGTGGCGTAGAGCTCGAGCACCGAATCGGCGCGCAGCACGTAGAGCGAGCACACCTCGGCGACCATGTTGGAGGCGATCTCGCGCACGATGCGGTCGAGCCGCTCCTGCGGCTCCAGCGCGGCCGCCATCAGCTCGCGCAGCCGCCTGAGCAGCACCCGTGGTCCGCTGGCGCGCGTTTCGTTCATAAACAAGGCTCCGAGGCCGGAAACGGCACCGCCGCTTCGGCGCCGGCTCCCGGCCGTGAAGTTCGGGAATCTTCCCTCTACTGCTTATCGAGACCGTAGACGGAATGCAAAGTCCGAACCGCCAGCTCCGCATAGGGACCGTCGATCAGGATCGAGATCTTGATCTCCGACGTGGTGATGGCGCGGATGTTGATGCCCTTCTCGGCCAACGCCTTGAAGGCGGTGGCGGCGACGCCCGCATGGCTCCGCATGCCGATGCCGATCACCGACACCTTGGTCATGCCGGTCTCGTGCTGGACCACATCGAAGCCGACGCTGGCCTTGTTCTTCTCCAGCACCGCCAGTGCGCGCGCCACGTCGCCCGACGGGACCGTGAAGGTCATGTCGGTGCGCGAGCCGTCCTCGGAGATGTTCTGGACGATCATGTCGACATTGATGTTGGCTTCGGCCATCGGCCCGAAGATGCCGGCGGCGACGCCCGGACGGTCGGCGACGCGCCGCAGCGAAATCTGCGCCTCGTCCTTGGCGTAGGCGATGCCGGTGACGACCTGCTGTTCCACGATCTCATCCTCGTCGCAAATGAGGGTTCCGGGCGGATTGTCGAAATCGCCCATGCCGGGCGCATCCGGATCCTCGAAGGAGGAGCGCACGAAGGTGCGCACCTTGTGAACCATCGCCAGCTCGACCGAGCGCACCTGCAGCACCTTGGCGCCGAGCGAGGCCATCTCCAGCATCTCCTCGAAGGAGATGCGCGACAGCCGGCGCGCCTTCGGCTCGATGCGCGGGTCGGTGGTGTAGACGCCGTCGACGTCGGTATAGATGTCGCAGCGGTCGGCCTTGAGCGCGGCCGCCACCGCCACCGCGCTGGTGTCGGAGCCGCCGCGGCCGAGCGTGGCGATGCGCTTGTCCGGGCCGATGCCCTGGAAGCCGGTGATGACGGCAACCTGCCCCTCGCCGAAGCGGCGCACCAGGTCGGAGCCGTCTATGTCCTCGATGCGGGCCGCGCCATGCGCGCTGTCGGTGCGGATCGGGATCTGCCAGCCCTGCCAGGAGCGGGCGTTGATGCCCATCGCCTGCAGCACCAGCGCCAGCAGGCCCGCCGTCACCTGCTCGCCGGAGGCGACCACCGCGTCATATTCGCGCGCGTCGTAGAGGTTGAGGCTGGAGCCTTCCTGCCTGGAGGCGTCCTGCACCCAGGCGACCAGCTCGTTGGTCTTGCCGGCCATGGCCGACACTACCACCGCCACCTCGTGGCCGGCGTCGATCTCGCGTTTGACGTGGCGCGCGACGTTGCGGATGCGGGGAATGTCGGCGACGGACGTCCCGCCGAACTTCATCACGATGCGCGCCATGGAGAGCGTATGCCCCGTCTCGAAAATTGCGGGCCCTGGAAAAGCCTGAAGGATGATGCCCGCCGCCGGCACCGGCCGGGGCGGAACGCGGTCGCCTCATAGCCAAATCGCGGCCGCCGCGCAAGGCGAGCCGCGGCCGGGTCGGATGCTATGCCGCAGCCCGCTTCCAGCCGAGCGCCAGCAGCCCCGCCCCGATCATCAGCGTGCCGCCGGTGCGGTTGACCGCGCGCTGCACAGCGGGCCTGCGGATGGCGCCCCGCGCCAGCGAGGCGAGCAGCGCATAGGCCGCCGCGTTCAGCGTCGCCAGCACCAGGAACGTCGTCTCGAAGATGACCATCTGCGGCAGCACCGGCGCGTGGCTGTCGAGGAACTGCGGCAGGAAGGCGACGAAGAACAGGATGCTCTTCGGATTGAGCGCCGTCACGGCGTAGGCATGCAGCAGGATGGCGCCGGGCCGGGCGCGCGACTGCGTGCCGGGAACCTCCATCCCCTCGCCCACCGGCGCCCGCCACAGCCTGACGCCGAGATAGATGAGGTAGGCCGCGCCGACCCATTTGAGCACGGTGAACACGGCGGCCGACGCCGCGAGCAGCGCGCCGAGCCCGAGCATCGAGGCCGTCATCGCGGTGAAATCGCCGAGCGCCACGCCTGCGACGGTAGCCGCGGCGAAGCGGCGGCCGTGGCCGAGCGCATAGGAGATCACCAGAAGGATGGTCGGGCCGGGGATCGCGAGCAGCACCGCGGCCGCGGCCGAAAAGGCAAGCCATTGTTCGAGCGGCATGTTTTTCTCCGTGACGGGAGGGCGAGCAATCCACAGCCGCGCGCCGCTTGCAAGCGGCTTCGCGGCCGGGCCGGCATCGCCATGCGGACATGCGCCTTGACAACCACACGCGACCACCCGACTTCTTGTCGGCTCGCAGCGATACCGCCTGAGGAGGGACCATGCCCGAAGCTCGACGAACGACGATCGACGCCGGCGAGATCGAACGCTTTTCGGCGATGGCCGCCGAATGGTGGGATCCGAACGGCAAGTTCCGCCCGCTGCACAAGTTCAATCCCGTGCGGCTCGCCTATATCCGCGACCAGGTCGCGGCCCATTTCGGCCGCGACGCGCGCGCGCCGAAGCCCTTCGAGGGCCTGCGCTTCCTCGACATAGGCTGCGGCGGCGGCCTGCTGTGCGAGCCGATGGCCGGCCTCGGCGCGACCATGGTCGGCGCCGACGCCGCCGAGACCAACATCGAAGTGGCGAAGCTGCACGCGGCCGAGGCCGGCGTGAAGATCGACTACCGCGCCACTACGGCGGAGGCGTTGGCCGACGCCGGCGAGCAGTTCGACGTCATCCTCAACATGGAGGTGGTCGAGCACGTCGCCGACATCGGCCTGTTCATCGGCAAGTGCGGCGAGATGCTGAAGCCCGGCGGCATCATGTTCGTCGCCACCATCAACCGCACGCTGAAGGCGCTGGGGCTGGCCATCATCGGCGCCGAATACGTGCTGCGCTGGCTGCCGCGCGGCACCCACCAGTTCGGCAAGCTGGTGCGCCCCGACGAGCTGGAGCGCGCGCTCAACGCGGCCGGCATGACGGTCACCGACCGCACCGGCGTCGTCTACAACCCGCTCGCCGACCGCTGGCAGCGCTCCAGGGACATCGACGTCAACTACATGGTGCTGGCGACCAAGCCGGTGCAGTAGGCGCTCCCTCCCCGAGGGGAGGAAACTTGCCCGGCGTCCGGCTAGTTCCTGTCTTCCGGGAATTCCGGCAGCGGCATGAAGTCGACGCCGTCGTCGAGCAGGCCCTTGACGTCGTCGACGGAGGCCTCGCCGTAGATGCCGCGCGGGTCGGTCTCGCCGAAATGGATCTTGCGCGCCTCCTCGGCGAACCTGTCGCCGACATAGTCGGCGTTCTCGCGCACCTTCTTCGCCATTTCGCGAAGCTGCCCCATCAGGCGGCGCTGTTCCTCGCCGACCGCCAGCGCGACCTTTTCCTTGCCGCGCGAGGTCGAGACGGCGGGCGCCATCAGCGCCTTCTCGACCTTGCCCGAGTTGCACACCGGGCACGACACGAAACCGCGCTTCTTCTGGGTGTCGAAGTCGCCGCCGTCGCGAAACCAGCCGTCGAACTCGTGCTCGGCCTCGCAGCGCAGGGTGAAGCGGATCATCCGGCCCGGCGCTCCGCCTGCGGCGCGGCGGCGATGGTGCGCACCTCGAACTCGCGCGCGTTCTTCAGGTTCGGCACCTTGGCGCGCGCGGCCGCCGATGCCGCCGGGTCGATCTCGGCCACCACCACCGCCGGCTCGTCATGGTCGGCCTCGGCGACGATGCGGCCCCACGGGTCGACGATCATCGAATGGCCGTAGGTCTCGCGCCCGTCCTCGTGGCGCCCGCCCTGCGCGGCCGCGACCAGCCAGGCGCCGTTCTCGATCGCGCGGGCGCGCAGCAGCACGTGCCAGTGCGCCTCGCCGGTCTGCCGCGTGAAGGCGGCCGGCACCGTCAGGATCTGCGCGCCGGCCACGGCCTGCGCACGGAAGAGCTGCGGGAAGCGCAGATCGTAGCAGATCGACATGCCGAGATTGGCGGAGGGCAGCTCGGCCACCACCGTCTCGCGGCCCGGCTCGTAGGTCGCCGATTCGCGCCAGCTCTCGCCATTGTCGAGATCGACGTCGAACATGTGGATCTTGTCGTATTCGGCGATCAGCCCGCCGTCAGGCCCGAACAGGAAGGCGTGGTTGGCCACCTTGCCGTCCGGCCGCGCGACGGCCGTCGAGCCGACATGCACGTGGATGCCCAGCTCGGCGGCGAGCGCGGAGGCGCGCGCGCCGACCAGATCCTCGGCCGCCGGCCTGATGGAAGCCCTGAGCGCGGCGCGGTCGCGCATCAGCGCGCCAGTCATCTCGGGCGACTGCACGTAGACGGCGCCGGCGGCGGCCGCCTCGCGCACCATCGCCTCGAACGTCTCGATGTTGCGGCCGATGTCCGTGCCGGACCGCATCTGCAATGCCGCGACCTTCATCGCCCTCACCCCGCCTGCTGGACCCGCGCCACGCCTTCGAGCAGCGCGTCGAGCCTGCCCGCGCGGTCGAGCGCGTGGATGTCGTCCGACCCGCCGACATGCAGGTCGCCGATGAAGATCTGCGGGAAGGTCGAGCGGCCGTTGGCACGCTGCACCATCTCCGCCCTCAGCTCGGGCGAGAAGCTGGCATCGTGCTCGGTATAGGCGACGCCCTTGCCGTCGAGCAGCCGCTTGGCCGCCGCGCAGTAGCCGCACATCATGCGGGTGTAGATCGTGACTTGCTTCATGAACCTGTCCCTGGCCGATCGCCGGCCCTTCCGGCCTATATAGTCGCTGCCCCGCCGGGCAGGAAGTCCTCCGGGCATCGGACCGGGAAGCGGATTCCGGTTTTCGGAGGATTCCGACGCCCGATCAAAATGCCGGATCATCGAAGCCGGGCAGCGCCCGCGCGAAGGTGAGCACGTCGACCGCGCCGGCGCCGGCCTTGCGCAGCGCCCGCGCCACCGCCGAGACCGTCGCGCCGGTGGTGAACACGTCGTCGACGACGAGGACGCGGCGGCCGCGCACCTCGATCTCGGCCGTCTCCGGCACGGCGAAGGCGCCGCGCACGTTGGCCTCGCGCGCCTTCGCGTCGAGCCCCACCTGCTGGCGCGTCTGGCGGCTGCGCAGCACCGCGGCGACGGATATCGGCAGGCCGTTCTGCCGGGAAAGATGGCGCGCCAGCTCCGCCGACTGGTTGAAGCGGCGGCGGAAGAAGCGCCCCCTGTGCAGCGGCACCGGCACGACGAGGTCGGCATCCCGCAGCAATTCCGCCCCGGCCCGCGTCATCCAGCGCGCCATCCACGGCGCCAGATCGGTGCGGTCGTTGTATTTCAGGCCCTGCACGATGTCGCGCGCCGCGCCCGTGTAGACCACGGCCGCGCGGGCGCGGGCGAAGGGCGGCGGGTCGGCGATCGCCGTCGGCGACACCGCGCCCTCGCCCATGTCGTGCGCGAACGGCGTGCCCAGCACTTCGCACCACGGCCGCTCGATGAAGCGGATGCCGCGCCAGCAGGAGGGGCACAGCGTGCCAGGCTCCCGCGTCAGCCGCCGGCAGCCGGGGCAGACCGGCGGGAACAGGATCGCCGCGGCCTGCGCCGACGCCATCTCCACCGCGCGCCTGATCTGTGGCATGGCCCACCCCGAACCGGTTGACTGTCGGTCCCAAGCATAGCACGAGACGGCGGCGCGGCGGCATCATTCGCCCCGCGCGGGAAACGCGACGATGGAACCCGTATTCGACAGCGAGGAAGTGCTGCGGCGCCGGCTGCGCGCGGCGCGCCGGCCCGTGCCCGGCGCCGACTTCCTGATGCGCCATGCCTGCGAGGACCTGGAATTGCGTCTTTCGGCCGTCGAGCGGCAGTTTGCGCATGCGGCCGACCTGTTCTCGGGCAGCGCGCTGCCTGCCGAGGCGATGCGGCGCTCGGGCAGGGTCGCCGACGTGCTGCGCGTCGAGGCCGCCGCAGAGCTGTTTGGCGCCGCGCCCGGCCTCGTCGCGCCGGCCGAGACGATCCCGCTGCCGCCGGAGAGCCTCGACCTCGCCGTGTCGATGCTGGCGCTGCAGGAGGTCAACGACCTGCCGGGGCTTTTGGTGCAGGCCCGGCGCGCGCTGCGGCCGGACGGCCTGCTGCTCGCCGCCTTCGCCGGCCAGGGCACACTGGCCGAGCTGAAGGAGAGCCTGCTCGCCGCCGAGACGGAGCTGACCGGCGGCGCCAGCCCGCGTGTGGCGCCCTTCGCCGACATCCGCGACGCCGGCGCGCTGCTCCAGCGGGCCGGCTTCGCCCTGCCGGTGACCGACGTCGAGCCGCTGACGGTGCGCTACGACACCATGTTCGGCCTGATGCGCGACCTGCGCGCGATGGGCGCAACGAACGCGCTCGCCGCCCGCACCCGCCGCCCCGCCACGCGCCTGCTGTTCGCCCGCGCGGCGGAGATCTACGCCGAGCGCTTCTCAGACCCGGACGGCCGCGTCCGCGCCACCTTCTCGATCGTCTGGATGTCGGGCTGGGTCCCGCATGCTTCCCAGCAGAAGCCGCTCAAGCCCGGCAGCGCCAAGGCCTCGCTCGCCGGCGCGCTGGAGGAAGCCGCCCGCAAGGGCCGCGGCGGCGGCGGAAACTAGTTCCAGGCTAGTTGTTGAGCGTCCGCTGCAGCTTGCTGGCGTTGTTGGAGAGCAGGAATTCCAGCGAGTTGGTGGCCATGCCGATGCCGCCGACGATCGCCAGCGACAGCACCGCCACGATCAGCCCGTATTCGATGGCCGTTGCCGCGCCGGTATCCTTGACGAAACGCTTCAGCATCACCCAGGCCGCCTGCAGTTTCGGGGCAGTATCGGCCCCTTATGTTAAGAAAGGTTAACGTCGCCGCCGCCCGTCTTGCGTGCAGCCGGTTGTCAGCAGTCGCCCGTGCGGGCCCCGTTCGGCCGGATGATGCACACGGCGTTGGGGTTGGTCTGGAGCACGCTGCGCCGGATCGTGTAGTTGCCGCCGCGCGAGATCGAGCCGGTGGCCATCGTGTCGAGCTGGCCCGGCCCGTCGGCGAACCGCTGGCCGCCGCCCTGGTCGACGAAAGGAACGATCAGCAGCGCCAGCGCGATCATGCCGGAGCCGAACAGCAGCGCCATGCGCAGCGAGCCGAGGCCGCTCACGGCTGGCTGGACGTCGCGGCCGGGCGCGAAATCTCTCCAGTCGTCTTCCGGTGTCATGGCGTTCCCCGCGGGCGCGGCCTTCCACTGCAATTCGATTCAATATGTCAGCGGCGGATAAACGGTTGATTAACGCAACCAGGCGGGGAAGCCGGCGCTCAGAGCAGGTCGACGAGATGCGCGATCAGCGGCAGGTCGGCCGCCGGCATCGGATAGTCGCGCAGCTTCGCCGGCCTCACCCACTTGATCGCCTGGTGTTCGAGCGCGATCGGCGTCCCCTCGAAACGGCGGCACACGAACAGCGGCATCAGCAGGTGGAAGCTCTCGTAGGAATGGCTGGCGAAGGTCAGCGGCGCCAGGCACGCGACCTTGGTCTCGATGCCGAGCTCCTCGCGCAGCTCGCGCACCAGCGCGTCCTCTGGGCTCTCGCCCGGCTCCAGCTTGCCGCCGGGAAACTCCCACAGTCCGGCGAGTTGCTTGCCCTGCGGCCGCTGCGCGATCAGCACGCGCCCGTCGGCATCGACCAGCGCGCAAGCCACCACCAGCAGCAGCGGCTTGCCCGTCTCGCCCATGCCTGCCCCCTGCCCCATGCTCAGCCCTCGCGCGGCCGGCGGTAATGGTAGCGGTAGATCTCGCGGAAGCCGAGCGCACGGTAGAGCCGCAGCGCGCTCTCGTTGTCTGCGTCGACCTGCAGCCATGCGGTCGTGGCGCCGCGCAGCTTCGCCCATTTGAGCGCCGAGAGCACCAGCCGCCGGCCGTGACCCCTGCGCTGGAGGCCGGCCGCCGTGGCGATCTCGAACAGGCCGGCGAGCTCGCCGTCCTGCACGCAGATGCCGCTCGCCGCCGGCCGCTCGCCGTCCTCGATCACGAACAGTCCGGTTTCCGGCTCGATCGCGTTGATGATCTCGGAAAGGCCCGGCCGCACCGCCGGGTTCGACCCGTGCACGCTGATCGCGGCGGTGACGAAGCGGTTCATGTCCTTGAGCGGGATCTGGTCCATCCCGGTCCCGACCGTCTCGTCGGTCAGCGGCATCGCCATCACCAGCGATTCGTCGAAGCGGTCCCAGCCGAGCGCGTCGAGATGCGCCGCGAGCGCGCCGCCGGCCAGCGGCGACATGCGGAAGACGACCGGCCGGCCATAGGCCTCGAAGCGCCGCGCCGCCCGCGCCACGCGCTCGGCGATGTCGCGCGCGTCGTTCGGGTCGAGCGGGTTGACCGAGTTCAGCCGCTTGGCTGTGTGCCCGGCCGTGAGCCGGATTACCCAGGTGCCGTCATAATGGACGGAGGCCGCCGGCCAGGCGCGGAAGCCTGCCGCCTCGAAGCGGCGCACGAGACCCAGCCGGGATGTGTCGAGCAGGCCCGCCACCGGCAGGGTCAGCTCCGGTAGTCGCCGTTGATGGCGACGTATTCCTTGGTGAGGTCGCAGGTCCAGACCGTGGCGCGGCCCCGGCCGATGCCGAGCTCGGCGCGGATCACGACGTGGTCGCGCTTCATGTAGGCCGAGGTGCGCTCCTCCGAATAGGAGGGATCGCGCTCGCCCTCGTAGGCGAGCCGGTTGTCGCCGAACCAGATCGACAGCCGGTCGCGGTCGGCCGGCTCGCCGGCCTTGCCGACGGCCATCACCACGCGGCCCCAGTTGGCGTCCTCGCCGGCGACCGCCGTCTTGACCAGCGGCGAATTGGCGATCGACAGCGCGATGCGCTTGGCCGAGCGTGCCGATTTCGCCCCCTCGACCGTGACTTCCACCAGCTTGCGCGCGCCTTCGCCGTCGCGCACCACCTGCATGGCGAGCTGCTTGAGGATCCTGTTCAGCGCGCGCCGGAAGCCGGAAAGCCGCGGGTCGGCCGGATCGGTGACGGTCGGCGCCCCGCGCTTGCCGGCCGCGCCGGTGGCGAACAGCATCAGCGTGTCGGAGGTCGAGGTGTCGCTGTCGACGGTCACCGCATTGAAGGTCTTGCCGACGCCCTTCGACAGCAGCGCCTGCAGCACGGGTGCGGCGATCGGCGCGTCGGTGGCGACGAAGGACAGCATCGTCGCCATGTCGGGCGCGATCATGCCCGCGCCCTTGGCGATGCCGTTGATCGTCACCTCCACCCCGCCGAGATCGACCTTTGCAGTCGCGTATTTCGGGTAGGTGTCGGTGGTCATGATCGCCTTGCCGGCCTCGGCCCAGCGGCCCGGCTCCGCCTTCTTCGCCATGTCGGCGAGCAGATGCGCGAAGCGGTTGGCATCCAGCGGCTCGCCGATCACGCCGGTTGAGGCGAGGAACACCTCGCTCTCGCGGCTTCCGGTGGCTTTCGCCGCGGCTGCCGCGGTCATCGCCGTCGTCTCGCGGCCCTTCCGGCCGGTGAACGCGTTGGCGTTGCCGGAATTGACCACCAGCGCCCGCGCCTTGCCGCCGGGAAGGTTCTGCCGACAGAAATCGACCGGCGCCGACGGGCATTTCGAGCGCGTGAACACGCCGGCCGCCGTCGTGCCCTCGTCGAAGACGATCAGCAGCAGGTCGGTGCGGCCCTTGTACTTGATGCCGGCCTCGGCGGTGGCGATTCGCACGCCTTCGATGGCGGGCATCTTCGGATGGGATTTCGGCGCGAGCGGCGAGACGGTGGCTGACATGATCGTTGGGCGCTGATGCAATGAAGGGCGCCCTGTGCGCCCTTCTTCGGTGATTCTGCTTATTGCGCGGGTTCTTCGCGTTTGTCGACTGCGTCGACGGCCGATGCGAGCGCCGGATCCTCGATCTTCACGTCGGCGCCCTTGCGCAGCGCCGCCACCTCCGCGAAATACTTCTCCCGCAGCATGATCGAGCGGATCTCGCCGCGCACCTGCTCGTAGGCCGGCGGCTGCTGCGGCCGCTTGTCGGTCACCTTGATGACATGCCAGCCGAACTGCGACTTCACCGGCTCCTTGGTGTACTGGCCGACCTCGAGCGCCATCGCCGCCTGCTCGAACTCCGGCACCATGCGGCCCGGGCCGAAGAAGCCGAGATCGCCGCCAGAGGCGCCCGAGCCCGGATCCTGCGACTTCTCCTTGGCGATCGCCTCGAAGTCGCCGCCCTTCTCGAGCTCGGCAATGATCGCCTTGGCCTCGTCCTCGGTCTTGACCAGGATGTGCGAGGCGCGCACCTCGTTGACCGGCGGCGCGGCCGCGATCTCCTTGTCGTAGCGGGCGCGCACGTCGGCCTCGGTGACCGCCTTGGCGACCTTGTTGCCGACGAACTCGCTGTGCAGCGCGCGCAGCCGCAGGAAGTCCATGCGGCGCTTGAAGTCGTCCGTGTCCGCGATGCCGGTCTTCTCTTCCTCGGCGGCCATCAGCCGGATGTCGATCAGCGCCGACAGCGCGTTGGCACGGCGCTGGTCGGGCGGAAGCTCGCCGAGCTGCGGATCGAGCTCCTCCTCGGCCAGCGCGACCTCCGCTTCCGTGATGTTCTGGCCGTTGACGGTGGCCACGACCTTGTTCGGATCGGGCGCCGGCGCATCCTCGGCCATGGCCGGGGCGGCCGCGAGAACGGCCGCGAACAGGGCCGCACCTGCGTGCACGGCAAGACGGCGGCCTGGCAAAGCAAACATGAAGGATCTCCGGTCTCGTATTCGGAAGCGGTCCAGATCAGCCCAAATGTGGCGGTTTTTTGCCGTGTTGCCGGGCTTCTGGCGGCGTTGACATCGCGGAAGCCCCCTCTTATCTGTCCTTCGTCTTTGCGTCCACAACCCTTTTCGGGCGCTCGTTCAAGACGCGGAACCGTGCCGCCCCGGACGCTGTTCCTGCCGGATGGCAATCATCGCATCGAAAGGACCAGTTGATGGTCAGCCTTGGCGTAATCGCCCGCAAGATCTTCGGTTCCTCGAACGACAGGCTGGTGCGCTCCCTGCAGCCCAATGTCGCGGCCATCGGCGCGCTCGAGCCCGAAATGCAGGCGCTGAGCGACGAGGCCCTGCGCGACCGCACCGACGAGTTCCGCCGCCAGATCGCCGAGGGCGCCACCCTCGACAGCCTGCTCGTGCCCGCCTTCGCCACCGTGCGCGAGGCCGCCCGCCGCGTGCTCGGCATGCGCCCCTTCGACGTGCAGCTCATCGGCGGCATGGTGCTCCACCGCGGCGGCATCTCCGAGATGCGCACCGGCGAAGGCAAGACGCTCGTCGCGACGCTGCCGGTCTATCTCAACGCGCTCGACGGCAAGGGCGTTCACGTCGTCACCGTCAACGACTACCTCGCCCGGCGCGACGCCGAATGGATGGGCCGCATCTACAAGTTCCTGGGCCTGAGCGTCGGCGTTATCGTCCACGGCCTGTCCGACGACGAGCGCCGCGCCGCCTATGCCAGCGACATCACCTACGGCACCAACAACGAGTTCGGCTTCGACTACCTGCGCGACAACATGAAGTACGACCGCGCCCAGATGGTCCAGCGCGGTCACAATTACGCGATCGTCGACGAGGTCGATTCGATCCTGATCGACGAGGCGCGCACGCCGCTCATCATCTCCGGCCCGATCGAGGACAAGTCCGACCTCTACAACGCCATCGACACCCTGATCCCCGGCCTCGACCCGGCCGACTACGAGGTCGACGAGAAACAGCGCACCGCCACCTTCACCGAGGAAGGCACCGAGAAGATCGAGAACGCGCTGCGCGCGCAGGGCCTGCTCAAGGGCGAGTCGCTCTACGACATCGAGAACGTGGCGATCGTCCACCACGTCAACAACGCGCTGAAGGCGCACCGGCTGTTCCAGAAGGACAAGGACTACATCGTCCGCAACGGCGAGATCGTCATCATCGACGAGTTCACCGGCCGCATGATGCCCGGCCGCCGCTATTCGGAGGGCCTGCACCAGGCCCTCGAGGCCAAGGAGCACGTGGCCATCCAGCCCGAGAACCAGACCTTCGCCTCGATCACCTTCCAGAACTATTTCCGCATGTACGCTAAGCTCGCCGGCATGACCGGCACGGCCTCCACCGAGGCCGAGGAGTTCGGCAACATCTACGGGCTCGACGTCACCGAGATCCCGACCAACCTGCCGGTCAGCCGCATCGACGAGGACGACGAGGTCTACCGGACCGTCGAGGAGAAGTACAAGGCGATCATCGCCGAGATCCGCGCCGCCCACGAGCGCGGCCAGCCGATCCTCGTCGGCACCGCCTCCATCGAGAAGTCCGAGTTCCTCGCCGGCCTCCTGCAGCAGGCCGGAATCCGCAGCTTCCAGGTGCTGAACGCCCGCCACCACGAGCAGGAAGCCCAGATCGTCGCCCAGGCCGGCGTGCCGGGCGCCATCACCATCGCCACCAACATGGCCGGCCGCGGCACCGACATCCAGCTCGGCGGCAATGCCGACATGCGCATCGCACAGGAGCTGGGCGACATGCCCGAGGGCGAGGAGCGCGCCGCCAAGGAAAAGGCGATCCGCGACGACATCGCCCGCCTGAAGGAGAAGGCGCTCGCCGCCGGCGGCCTCTACGTGCTCGCCACCGAGCGCCACGAGTCGCGCCGCATCGACAACCAGCTCCGCGGCCGCTCCGGCCGTCAGGGCGACCCCGGCCGCTCCAAGTTCTACCTGTCGCTACAGGACGACCTGATGCGCATCTTCGGGTCCGACCGCATGGATTCGATGCTGTCCAAGCTCGGCCTCAAGGACGGCGAGGCGATCATCCATCCCTGGATCAACAAGGCGCTCGAGCGGGCGCAGAAGAAGGTCGAGGCGCGCAACTTCGACATCCGCAAGAACCTGCTCAAATATGACGACGTCATGAACGACCAGCGCAAGGTGGTCTTCGAGCAGCGCCTCGAGCTGATGGACGGCGAGAGCCTGTCCGAGACGGTCGCCGAGATGCGTCACGAGGTGATCGAGGACCTCGTCGCCCGCTACATCCCCGAGAAGGCCTATGCCGAGCAGTGGGACGCGACCGGCCTCGCCGAGGCCGTCCGCACCCAGCTCAACCTCGACCTGCCGGTCGAGGAGTGGGTCAAGGAGGAGGGCATCGACGACGAGCACGTGCGCGAGCGCCTGTTCGAGGCCGCCGACAAGGCGGCGGCCGAGCGCGCCGAGCGCTTCGGCCCCGAGATCATGGATTACGTCGAGAAGACGATCCTGCTGCAGACGCTCGACCATCTGTGGCGCGAGCACCTGGTCAATCTCGACCACCTGCGCTCGGTGATCGGCTTCCGCGGCTATGCCCAGCGCGACCCGCTGAACGAGTACAAGTCCGAGGCCTTCGAGCTGTTCCAGGCCATGCTCGGCAATCTGCGCCAGGCGGTCACCGCCCAGCTCATGCGCGTCGAGCTCGTGCGCGAGGCGGCCGACACGCCGCCGCCGCAGGCCCCGGTCACGGTCGGCCACCACATGGACGCCACGACCGGCGAGGACGATTTCGGCGACGGCGACACGATGACGCTCACCCGCGTCGCCGCCGACACCGAGACGCCGGCCGCCGAGCGCGACCCGAACAACCCCTCCACCTGGGGCAAGGTCGGCCGCAACGAGCTCTGCCCCTGCGGCTCGGGCAAGAAGTTCAAGCATTGCCACGGCGCGTTCGCGTGAAGGCAGGCGCCCATTTCAGCAGGTTGTGACGTTGCGGGCCGGGCGTGACGCCCGGCCGGATCGATGCCTCAGTAGACCTCCAGGCAGGCCGCCGACTCGTCCTCGATGAAGTTCCTGATCGCTGGCGCGCGGGCGCGGATCAGCTTCTCGATCTCGTCCGTCGGGCGATTGCCGCATCTCAGCCATATGATCTTCGGCGGCGGCCCGCGCAGCGCGGCAAGTTCCGCAAAGTCGGCATCGTGCGTGACGATCGTCAGATCGTGGCGGGCTGCATAGGTCCAGATCGAGACGTCGTCGGCTTCGGCCAGCCCGGCCCGCACCGCCTGTTCGGAACCGGCAAACAGGTCTGCCAGCCTGCGGCACAGGCGGTAGCTGAGATTCTGGTCGAAAAGCAGCCTCAAGCCAGCGACGTGACGACGCGGCGCTCGCGGTCGGCGGCATAGGCGAGCGCGGCGCGGATGTCCTCCTCCGTCAGTTCGGGGAAGTCCGCGATGATGTCCTTATGCGACATTCCAGCCGCGAGCCAGCCGAGGATGTCCGCAACAGCGATGCGCATGCCGCGGATGCAGGGCCTCCCGCCGCGCTTGCCGGGCTCCTGCGTGATGATGTGCTCATAACCGACGTTCATGGCATCCCCACTATCATATCCGCCGGTTTCGCGACAGCGATCGGCATCGGATCACGACCGAGGACATGGCGGGCAGCCGCAAACCGGAGCTGTCCTGGAGTCCTTCGCGAGCCTCCTGCGTCTCCTCCCACCCAACCGTTTCTTAATGACTGGCGGCTAATTCTGGTCGCCGGTTCACGGAAGACGGAGTGTTTGGCGTGCGTTTTTCCGCAGCCTTTCGGGACCGGCGCCGCCGGCGCCGCGCGGGGGCTCGCTAGATGCCCGTCGCGCCGATTCTGGAAGAGGCCACCGGCAGCCGCGCCGGCTCGCTGCTGTCGAGCCTGGCGGGCTGGCGCGCGGACGCGCCCGATCCCGCCATCTCCGAGGTGACCGGCCGCGAGAAGCAGCGTTCGCTGGCGATCTATCCGGCCTCGGCCGGCTTCGACCTCGTCGACGAGCTCGACCATCTGTGCGCCCGCTCGATCGAGCCCAACATCTTCTTCAACCCGCGCTTCCTCGCGCCGGCCATGCCGCGGCTGGAGGACAAGGAGATCCGGCTCGCCGTGATCCGCGACGGCGATGCGGGGCGGAGCCGACTGCGCCTGCTCGTGCCTTTCTCTGTGGAGCGGCCGCCCGTGCCCTTCGCCGCGCCGATCATGCGCGCCTGGGCGAACCCGTTCGGGCCGCTCGGCACGCCGCTTGTCGACCATGACGACCCCGAGGGCGTCATCTCCGACTTCTTCTCCATGCTGGCGCGGCCGCATCTCAAGCTGCCCGGCGTTTTCCTGCTGCCGGACGTGCGCCTCGACGGCCCCTTCGCGACGATCCTCGGCGCCTTCGCCGCCAGCCGCAACCTGACGCTCGTCGTCACCGACCAGGTGGAGCGGCCCTTCCTGCAGAGCCGGCTCGACGGCGAGGAATATCTGAGGAACGCGCTGCGGTCCCACCACGTGCGCGAGCTGCGGCGCATGCGCCGCCGGCTGGCCGAGAAGGGCGCGCTCGAATACCGCGTCGCCCGCCATCCCGACGAGATCCGGCTGGGCGTGGAGAGCTTCCTCGCGCTGGAGGCCGCCGGCTGGAAGGGCCGCGAGCGCACCGCCATGGCGGTCGACCGCTTTCGCGCCGCCTTCGCCCGCGAGGCCGTCCACCGGCTCGCCGAGCGCGACCTCTGCCGCGTCCATTCGCTGACGCTCGACGGCAAGGTGATCGCCTGCCTGATCGTCTTCATCGAATCGGGCGTCGCCTACACCTGGAAGACGGCCTATGACGAGGCCTATTCGACGTTCTCGCCCGGCACGCTGCTGATGATGGACGTCACCTGCAACCATCTCGACGATCCGAACATCCTAGGCACCGATTCCTGCGCCGTGCCGGACCATCCGGTGATGAGCCGCATCTGGACCGAGCGCCGGCCGGTGGGCACGCTCGTCGTCGGCCTGACGCCCGATGCCGACCGCGCGGCCCGGCAGGCCGCCTCCCAGCTCCATCTTCATCAGGAGACGCGCAACGTCGCGCGTCAGGTCAAGCAGCGCCTGCGCGCCCTGCTCCGGCGCTGAGCGCCGCCGGCCTCAGCCCGCGCGGCGTCCTTCCGCGCCCGCCTCGTCCAGCCATGTCGCCACCTTGCGCAGCAGCGCGTCGGGGCTGATCGGCTTCGACAGGTAGTCGTCCATGCCGGCCTCGAGGCAGCGCTCGCGGTCGCCCTTGAGCGCATGCGCGGTCACCCCGACGATCGGCACATGCGTGCCGGCCTGCGCCTCGTGGGCGCGGATGGCGGCGGTCGCCTCCAGCCCGTTCATGGTCGGCATCGACACGTCCATCAGGATCATGCGCGGCCGCATCTCCTTGCAGGCCGCCACCGCCAGCTCGCCATTGCCGACGATGTGGAAGCGATGCGCCGTCTCGGACAGGATCTGGGTGAACACGAGCTGGTTCACCTCGTTGTCCTCGGCGACGAGGATGTCGAGCCCGCCCTCCGCCTTCGGCGCCGGCTTCGCGGCCG
>JAFKJY010000106.1 GCA_017305835.1 Hyphomicrobiales bacterium | reverse complement strand
GCGCGACGCCGCCCTCCTCGAAGCCCAGCCGGCCGGTCGGGAGCGGAGAGAACGAATTCGTCTCCGTGCTGAGGCTGGCGATGAAGACCTTCATATCGGCAGTTCTTCCTGTGGCGACGCCGGCACGATCGGCCGGCCTGCCAGGGCGGCGACGGCCTGCGCGACGACGTGGATGACGATGAGCGCGAAGGCGACCGGCACGGCGGACGTGAACCAGGCCATCGAGATGCCCATCATCTCGGCCTGCCGGTCGAGGTTGCGGCCGATGAAGCCCCGCGCGAAATTGAAGCCCGGGCCGAACAGGCAGTAATAGAGCACCGGGCCGACGAAGATCAGCACGCCGACCGCGCGGAACAGCTCCAGCGCGCGGCCGCGCGCGCCTCCGAGCTCCATCATGCCCGGAAACAGCGTCGGGTCGGAGCGCTCGTGGAAGGCGGCCGACGCGCCGAGCATGCCCGCCCACACCATGGCGCGGCGGGCGAGTTCTTCCGTCCAGATCGGCGGCGCGTGGAACAGATAGCGGGCCACCACCTGGTAGCCCGCCGCGAAGATCATGACGAGCACGGCGACGACCGCAAGCGCCAGCGCGATCCGGTTGAGGATCGAGGAAAGCCGGACCAGGAAGGACGCCGCCGCGCTCATGATGCTACTCGCTCTTGGCCTTGCGCCAGGCCTCGATCTGCTCGGCGCTCAGCAGGTTGCTCGTGTAGGTGGGCTCGGACGCCTTCTGGAAGCCCGCGCGCGCCTCCGGGCTGAGCTTGGTGATCTTCACGCCGGCCGCCTCGAGCTTGCCGTAGACGGAGGCCTGCGCGGCCAGCCAGTCGCGGTTGGCCTTGTTGGCGGCCTCGGTCGCGTCGTCGACGATCTTGCGGTCGGCGTCGGAGAGGCCCTTGTACCACTCCTCCGAGACGATCGTGGCGCGCAGCGAGGGCGACACCTCGGCGTCGGTGAAGAACTTCAGGAAGTCGGTGTGGCCGAACAGCAGCGGCACCACCGGCGGGTTGAGGTAGCCGTCGGCCACGCCGGTCTGCAGCGCGTTCGGCACCTCGGCCCAGTTCACGATCGTGCCCGAGGCGCCCCACGCCTCGAACAGCTTGATCTGGCTCTCGTCGAGGGCGCGCATGCGTAGGCCCTTCATGTCCTCGACCTTCTCGACGGCACGCTTGGAGTTGAAGATGCCGGTGCCCTGCCCGACCGCGTTGACGCCGAGCACGCGTACGCCCTTGGAGACCGTGCCCTCGTTGACCTTGGCCAGCATGCCGCCCTTGTAGAGCGCGCGGTCCACTTCCCCGATGTCGGCGAAGAAGTAAGGCAGGCGCAGCCCGTAAATCAGGTTGTCGAGCGAGCCGGTGATGTTGAGCGGCGACATGGAGACCTCGAGCAGCCCCTGGCTGACCTGGTCGAACAGCTCGTCGTCGCCGCCGAGCGCGCCGCGCTGGAATTCCTCGGCCTTCAGGCCGTTGGCGTTCAGGTGCTCGACGAAGGTGTGCGCCCACACGTAGCTGCCCGAGCCCTGCAGGTCCGGCGGGCTGTCGAGCGCCACCTTGATCTGCGCGGAGGCCGGCGCCGACAGGGCGATCGTGGCGGCCAGCGCGGCCACGAGTTTCGACAGGGGTAGTCTCATCGTTTCGTCTCCCATTGTTCCGTTTCTCGTTTCCA
This sequence comes from Hyphomicrobiales bacterium, assembly GCA_017305835.1. GTDB lineage: Bacteria > Pseudomonadota > Alphaproteobacteria > Rhizobiales > Rhizobiaceae > RCIO01. The sequence continues at coordinate 28,332 of JAFKJY010000106.1, read as the reverse complement.
AACCCAAGCCGTCAGCCGCCGCCCATGAAGCCCAACGCGCGCGGCAGCACGAGGCTGATCTCCGGGAAGGCGATGAGGATGGCCAGCACCGCCGTCTCGATGAACACGAAGGGTATCACCGCCTTGGACAGTTCCCAGTAGTCGATCTTGGCGACCGTCGAGACCACCAGCAACGGCCCGCCGAGCGGCGGCGATATCATGCCGATGCACAGGTTGAAGCAGAGCACGATGCCGAGGTGGACCGGGTTTGCGCCCTGCTCCAGCGCCACCGGCGCCAGCAGCGGCACCAGCAGCGCCAGCGCCACCGGCACTTCGAGCACGGTGCCCGCCAGAAGGAACACGACGTTGAGCACGATCATGTACTCCATCGGCCCGAGGCCGAGGTCGTGCACCAGCGTGCCGATCGCCTCGGGGATGCGCTCCAGCGCGCCGAGATAGCCGAGTGCGGCGATGCCGGTGAGAAGCACAAAGATCGAGCCGGAGAGCACCGCGGTGCGCTGCAGGCTCTCCAGCAGGTTGCGCGCCGTGATGCCCTCGTAGAACCAGCCGGCCCCCAGCGCGACGAAGACAGCGACGACGGCGGCCTCGGTCGGCGTCGTCAGGCCGAGCACGATGCCGCCGAGGATGATGAGCGGCAGCATGAGGGCCGGGGCGGCCCTGAGCAGCGACGGCCCGAACGGCGGCGTCTCGCCCTTTTCGAGCTTGGGATGGTCGTGGCGCCATGCGTAATAGGCATTGGCCAGCATCAGCGCCGCCGCCAGCAGCAGGCCGGGCAGGATGCCGGCGATGAACAGCGCCGTCACCGAGGTCTGCATCAGCGCGCCATAGAAGATCAGCACGATCGAGGGCGGGATGATCGGCCCGATGATCGACGAGGCAGCCGTCAGCGCGCCGACATAGGCGTCCTTGTAGCCGCGCTCGCGCATGGCCGGCACGAGCGTGCTCGACATGGCGGCGGCGTCCGCCACCGCCGACCCGGAAATGCCGGAGAAGAAGACCGCGGTGACGACGTTGACGTAGCCCAACCCGCCGCGCACCCGGCCGACGATCGACATCGACAGGTCGATCAGCACGCGCGTGATGCCGCCGCGGTTCATCAACTCGCCGACAAGGATGAACAGCGGCATCGCCATCAGCGCGAAGACGTCGATCTGCGAGAAGATCTGCTGCGGCAGGATGGCGAGGTAGCGCTCGTTGCCGGCGGCGAAGAAGGCGAGCACCGCCGTCGCGCCGATGACGTAGGCGATTGCCAGACCCGAAAGGAGCAGCGCCGTCGCCGCCAGGAGGACAAGCCAGGTCATGCAGCGCGCTCCAGCCTCGCCGGCGCCAGCGCGCCGGCATCCACACCCTCGTCGGCGATGTCGGCCGGCACGCCCCGCCCGAGCGCCAGCGCGGCCGCCAGCCGCGCCATCGCCGGCGCCGTCTGGATGCCGTAGCCGCCCTGACCGGCGAGCCAGAAGAACCCGGCAGCGGCCGGATCGAATCCCACGACCGGGTTGCCGTCCGGCGCGAAGGTGCGCAGGCCGGCCCACCTGTTCTCGATCGTCCGCACGGTCAAGTCGAACGCCGTCTCGATGCGGTCGACGCAGACCGCCACGTCCATCTCGTCCGGCCGCGCGTCGCAGGGCGGCGACGGCGTCTCGTCCGCCGGCGACAGGAGCAGCCTGCCCGATTCTGGCTTGAGGTAGAATTTCTCTTCGATGTCGACCACCATCGGCCAGTGGGCGGGATTTGTTCCCTCCGGAACGGCGACGGTCAGCGCCGTGCGCCGCCGCGGCGTCAGCCCGACCGGCCCGGCGCCGGCGAGGCCGGCCAGCTCGTCGGCCCATGCGCCGGCCGCATTGACGACGATGCCCGCGCGAAAGCTCCGGTGGCGCGTCGAGACCCGCCAGCCCTCTGCCGAGCGGTCGAGCCCGACCACCTCGCCGTCGAGCGCTAGCTTGCCGCCGGCGGCGCGGAAGGCGCGCAGATAGCCCTGGTGCAGCGCGTGCACGTCGATGTCGCTGGCATCTTCCTCGAAGATCGCGGCCGCCGCGTAGCCTTCGCGCAGGAGCGGCATCATGCGCTGCGTCGCAGCCCCGTCCATCACCTCGACGCTGCCGCGCGCGAAAACCTCGCGCCGCATCGCCTCGAGAGGCGCGAGCTGGTCCTGCCGCGCCACCATGAGGACGCCGCGCGGCGACAAAAGCGGGGTGGCAGTGAAGCCGGCCGGCGGGTTGCGGAAGTAGGGCAGCGAGGCGCGGCTGAGCGCCCTGATCTGGGCCGGCCCGTAGATGGCGGAGAACAGCGCCGCGGAGCGGCCGGTCGTGTGGTAGCCCGGCTGGGACTCGCGCTCGATGAGCACGACGCTGGCCTCGCGCGCCAGCTCGCAGGCCACGGATGCGCCCGCTATGCCTGCCCCCACGACCGCGACGTCGTATCGCCCGGCAGCTTCCTCCAAAGCCTTCCCTCCCCGGCTCTTGCGGCGACCGTAGCAAACCTTTTCCGATAAGAAAACCGGGATTTTCGGATCGGAAAATATGGACCGGCAACCCCTGCGCGGATAGATTGGACGCATGGACCCGCATGCGCCCACCACGCCTCCAGCGGCATCAGGCCGGCGCGCGCGCCTCGGCGAACGGCTGCGCCAGCTCCGGCGCGAGCGCGGGCTGACCCTGCAGGAGGTGGCCACCCGCTCGGGCCTTGCCGTCTCCACCGTCTCGAAGGTCGAGCGCGGCCTGATGGCCCCGACCTACGACCGCTTCAGCCAGCTCGCGGAAGGGCTCGGCGTCGACATCGCCGAGCTGTTCTCCGAGCAGGGCGAGCGATTCCGGCCCGGCGAGTTCGCCATCGCCCGGCGCGGCGAATACCAGCTCCACGAGACCGAGAACTACGTCTACGAGATGCTCTTCCCCGAGGTGTGGGGGAAGGCGATGACGCCGATGATGGGCGACCTCAGGGCCTACGAGACGATGCGCTTCGACAGGTTCGTCTCGCATCCGGGCGAGGAGTTCCTGCTCGTGCTGTCCGGCCGCGTGACGGTGAGTCTGGAGGACATGGCGCCCGTCGTGCTGGAGACCGGCGAGAGCGTCTATTTCGACAGCCGCCGCGGCCATCTCTACGCCGCCGCCGGCAGCGAGGGCGCGCGCATCCTCGTGGTCTGCGCCAAGCTCGGCGACCAGCCGCGCTGAACAAGCCGCCGGATCACGCGCCGTCCTCGAGCGTGCCGGATTCGGCGGCGGGATAAACGATCGTCCCGTCGTCGCGGACGACGGCCCCCGGCGTCAGCCGCGCCGGCTCCAGCCGCCCCTCGCCCATGATGTGGAAGACGTCCTCGCCGCGGGAGAGAAGGTAGTCGGCGACGATGCGGCGATGGCAGCGCCACCATACGGCCTCCGCGCACATGACTGCCGTCGGCGTCCGGTGGCCGATGTCGATGAGATGCGTCAGCCCGGACTGGAACGGCTCGCCCAATGCGTAGTCGGCGTAATTGTGAAAGCTGTCGTTGGTCCACAAGCCGTTGACTGCTGGCGGCACGCCCCTCGCCTTGCCGCGCAACCCGCCGAGCGCGGCGACATGCTCGTAGCCGATGCCGTGCGGCGCAAGCGCGCCCGGCAGCGTTTCCTTGTTGAATTGCGGGTTGGTCCGCGACCGCGGCACCGTGCGGACGTCGGCGACGAAGCGGACCCTGGCGCCGGTCAGCAGGCCGACGAACTCGTCCACCGGATGCCTGGAATGGCCGATCGTGTAGAAGGACGCCACGCGGGCTTCACCGGCGTGTCAGCTCGAGCGCGGCGCCCTTGTGGGCCGCGATATGGTCGGTCTTGTCGCTCTTGATCTCGTATTGCGGATCGTCTTCGGAGGCGCGGTGGGTGTGGCCCTTGTAGTCGAAGTCCTTCGTATGGACCGCGATGATCGTGCCCGACACGTGCCCGGCCTCGGAATTCCAGCTCACATGGTCGCCCTTCTTGAAGCGCTTCGTCACGTCCAGTTCCTCCTGCCGGCCGACCGCCGGGACCACGATGCCCGAGCCGCCGCGCGACGATCAAGGAATTTCGGGGCGGCCGAAGGGTTCCGCCGCCTCGCGGGCTGCGGCTCGATTGATTAAATCCGCGCCGCGGCCTAGCTTCGCCGAATATTAGCCGGCACAGGGAATCCGCGCCGGCGCGGAGGGGAAATCATGTCAGGCGACAATGCGGCGCGCGAAAAGTTCGCCGTCGATCTGGCGCGGCGCGCCGGCGAGCTCGGCCTCGGATATTTTCGCGATCTCGAAAAGCTCACCATCGAATCGAAGGGCCACCAGGACCTCGTTTCCGAGGCCGATCGCGACGTGGAAACCTTCGTCCGCGCCGCGCTGAAGGCCGAGTATCCGCAGGACGGCATCATCGGCGAGGAGCACGCGCCGACGCCCGGCACCTCCGGCTTCGACTGGGTGATCGACCCGATCGACGGCACCGCCAACTTCGTGCGCGGCATCCCGACCTGGGGCGTGGTGATCGCCGGCGCGCGCGCCGGCCGCACCGAGATCGGCGTCATCCACGACGCCTGCGCGGGCGAGACCTTCCACGCCCGGCTCGGCGGCGGCGCCTTCCTCAACGGCAGGCCGATGCGCGCCAGCGCCTCGACCAGTCTCGGTGACGGCTCGGTCGGCACCGGCTTCTCCAACCGCCGAGAGATCCGTAACATCCTGCCCTTCATCGAAATGCTGATCGACGAGGGCGGCGTGTTCTACCGCAACGCCTCGGGCGCGCTGATGCTGGCCTATGTCGCGGCCGGCCGTCTGATCGGCTATGTCGAGGAGCACATGAACCCGTGGGACTGCATCGCCGGCCTGCTGCTGGTCGAGGAGGCCGGTGGCCGCATCGTCAGGCCGGACCCGGCGACCGTGCTGGCGCAGGGCACCGTCGTGATCGCCGCCTGCCGCGGCGTGTTCGACCGCGTCGAGGAGATGTGCGGAAAGTCGTTCAGCCCGAGATGAGCACCGGCCCCCGGCCGGCGAACTTCAGCCCGACATCCTGGCCCGCCACCAGCGGCGAATCGACCTCGTCCGAAACCACGAACACCTCGCCGAACTCCGAGGCGACGACGAACTCGATGTGGCTGCCGACATAGGTGACCTTCTCGAGCTTGCCGGGGATGCTGCCCGGCACGCCGGCGGGGCCGATCTCCAGCCGGCTCGGCCGCGCCGCGAGCCTGGCCGGCCCTGCGGAACGGCCGCGCGCCGGCAGCCTGAGCGCGAGTCCTCCGACGGCAACCGTCGCCGTCCCGTCCGAGACGCTTTCCACGCGGCAGTCGAAGACGTTGGCCTCGCCGATGAAGTCGGCCACGAAGGCGCTGGCCGGCTCCTCGTAGAGCTCGCGCGGCGTTCCCTCCTGCGCGACAACGGCGTTGTTCATCACGATGATGCGGTCGGAGACGGCCAGCGCCTCCTCCTGGTCGTGGGTGACGTAGACCACCGTCAGGCCGAGCTTCTGCTGGATCTCCCGGATCTCGTCGCGAACGCGCCGGCGCAGCTTGGCGTCGAGGTTCGACAGCGGCTCGTCGAACAGGAGCACCTGCGGCTCCAGCACCAGAGCGCGGGCGACGGCGACGCGCTGCTGCTGGCCGCCCGACAGTTCGCTCGGCAGGCGCCGTTCGAACCCGGAAAGCCCGACGAGCTCGAGGCCGGCCCGCGCCCGCTCGGCCGTCTCCTTCTTGTCGAAGCCCGAATAGCGCAGGCCGTAGGAGACGTTCTCCATGACGGTCATGTGCGGGAACAGCGCGTAGGACTGGAACACCATCGAGACGTCGCGCTCGGTCGCCGGCAGGCGGGTGACGTCGGCGCCGCCGATCAGGATGCGCCCGGAGGTCGGCATCTCCAGCCCCGCGATCATGCGCAGCGTCGTCGTCTTGCCGCAGCCCGACGGCCCGAGCAGGGTGACCAGCCGGCCGGCCTCGATGGTGAGCGACACGTCGTTGACCGCCGGGGCGGCCGCACCCGGATAGACCTTCGAGACGTGCTCGAAGACGACGGTCGCCGCCTTGCTGCCGATCCTTGCCATATCTACCCCGCCCCCGCGACCACGGTCTGGCCGCCCGGTCCGCCGACATTGGTTCGCGCGATCGCCGTGCCCTCGTTGCCGCGCCGCCCGATGCGGCGGCTGCCGACGATCAACTGCATCAGGCCGATGACCGCCAGCATGACGACGATCAGCACCGTCGCATAGGCGATCGCGATCCCGTATTCGTTGTTCTCGACGCGGCCGACGATGTAGCTCGTCGCCATGTCGTAGCGCCCGCTCACGAGGAAGATGACGGCGCTGATGGCGGTCATGGCCCGCACGAAGGAATAGACGAGCGCGGCTACGATCGCCGGCCGCAGCAGCGGCATGACGACCCGCCGGAAGGTCTGCCACGAACTCGCGCCCAGCGTCAGAGAGCTCTCGTCCAGGCTGCGGTCGATCTGCGACATCGACGCTACGCCGGCGCGCACGCCGACCGGCATGTTGCGGAAGATGAAGGAGAGCACGAGGATGATGCCCGTTCCCGTCAGTTCGATCGGCGGCACGTTGAAGGCGATGACGTAGGACACGCCGATCACCGTGCCGGGAATGGCGAAGGACAGCATCGTGCCGAACTCGAACGCGCCCTTGCCGGCGAAGTTCTGCCGCACAAGCAGATAGGCCGTCAGCAGGCCGATTGCCGCCGTCAGCGGCGCCGAGACGAGCGCGATCACGATGGTCGTCCAGAACGAGCTCCAGGCCGAGCCGGCCCAGTGCAGGCCGAACTGGTTCCAGTCGACGGCGAAGGCCTGTCGGTAGTGGGCCAGCGTCAGCGATTGGTCGACGCCCCACAGCTTGACGAAGCTGCCGTAGACGATCGTGGCGTAGACGACGATGGTGAGCAGCACCCAGAAGCCGACGACGCCGTAGAGGATGTATCGCAGCGACGTGGGAAGCCGCGCATGCATGCCGGAATCGCCCTTGCCCGACACGGTCGTGTAGGAGCGGCGGCCGAGCCAGAAGCGCTGCGCGTAGAAGGCCGCGAGCGTGAAGACCAGCAGCACGATGGCGAGGATCGCGGCCAGCGCCGGGTCGTTCTGCGCACCGACGATGGCGAAGAAGATCTCGGTCGACAGCACGTCGAAATTGCCGCCCAGCACCAGCGGATTGCCGAAGTCGGCCATGCTCTCGATGAAGCCGAGCAGGAAGGCGTTGGCCAGCCCCGGCCGCATCAGCGGCAGCGTCACCGTGAGGAAGGTCTGCCAGCGGCTGGCCCGCAGCGTCTGCGAAGCCTCCTCCATCGACGGGCTGACGCCCTCGACCACGCCGATCAGCACGAGGAAGGCGATCGGCGTGAAGGCGAGCGACTGCGCGATCAGCAGGCCGGGCAGGCCGTAGACCCAGCGCGTCGGCTGGATGCCGAGGATGTTGGCGAAGAACTGGGTGAACGCACCGGACAGGCCGAACAGCAGGATCACCGCCAGCCCGATGACGAAGGCCGGCGTGATGATCGGCAGCACGGTCAGCGCCCTGAGCAGGCGGCGGTAGCGGAAGCCGGTGCGGGTGGCCACCAGCGCGAAGGCGAGGCCGAGCAGCGTCGAGATGACGCCGACCATGACGGCGAGGAAGAACGAGTTCCACGCCACCCCGCAGCGCGGCCCGCCGGCAAGGCAGCCCAGCGTCCACAGCTTTTCGCTGAACATCTTGTCGAGGAAGGCGCGCAGCGAATAGCCGCCGTCCTGCGTGATGAGAGCGTTGGCCAGCATCTGCACGATCGGCAGGAACACGAACAGCGCCACCGTCGCCACGACGAAGCCGACCGAGCCGACGACGAAGACGTCGCCCCCGATCACGCCGCGCGCGGCGAGCCCGAAGGTGAACAGGAACAGGAAGGCGGCCGCGACCAGCAACGCTCCGTAGCCCATGCCGAACTGGCGGTCGCCGAGCGGGCCGAACATCTCGTTGAGCCAGCCGAAACGCCAGCCCTTGAGCCCAATGCCGAAGCCCTGCGCCAGCAGCCAGGCGAGGCCGAGCCCGCCGGCCAGGAGCAGGATCCGCGCGAACCAGGGATCGGTCTTGGGCCGCCCCCACAGGAGCAGCGGGACGAGCAGCGCCAGGCCGATCGGCGCCAGCCACAATTTCTGCCCCTGCAATGCGAGGAACAGTGCCGGAGCGACGTCGCCGTCGAGCGGATAGCCGTCGAACACCCAGCGGAACGCGAAGAAATTATCCTCGAGCCCGTACCAGGGGAGCAGCGCAAAGCCGGCCCACCCGACCACGGTCCACAGAACCGCGGTCGGATGGATGGCGAGCGACCTCGTTGAAAGCCGCATCGTCTACTGCGGCAGCGATGCGACCTCGTCGTCCCACTTCTTCAGCAGCCGCTTGCGCTCCTCGCTCGAGCCGTACTTCTTGAAGTCGTAGGCGATGAGCTTGATCGTCGACAGGTCGGGAGCGGCCGGCGACTGCTTGGCCGCCTTGTTCGACGGAAGCTGGAACGACTTCACATCCTGCGCCTTCGACTGCACGTCGGCGCGCAGCGCCCAGTCGTAGAACTTCTTGGCGGCGTCGAGGTGGCGGGCGCCCTTGATGATCGACATCGAGCCGATCTCGTAGCCGGTGCCCTCGCAGGGCGCGACCGACACGATCGGGAAGCCGGCGACCGTCTGCGCCACCGCGTCGTGCATGAAGACGATGCCGATCGTCGTCTCGCCGAGGCCGGCGGCCTTGATCGGCGCGGAGCCCGACTTGGTGTACTGGTTGATGTTCTTGTGCAGGGCCTTCATGTACTCGAAGCCCTTCTCCTCGCCGAAGATCTGCACCATCGTCGCCAGCATCGTGTAGGCGGTGCCGGACGAGTTCGGGTTGGCGATCTGGATCTGGCCCTTGTATTCGGGCTTGGTCAGGTCGGCCCAGCATTTCGGCTCGGGCAGGTTGTTCTTGGCGAGCAGGTCCTTGTTGTAGCCGAAGCCGAGCGCGCCGGAATAGATGCCGACGGTACGGTGCTGGCCGGTCTCGGCCTGCCGCACGGCCCAGTCCTGCAGCTCGCCCATCATCGGCGAGGTGTATTCCTCGGTCAGGCCCTCCTCGGCGGCCTGCAGATGCGGATCGCCGGTGCCGGCCCACCAGATGTCGCCCTTCGGGTTGTCGGCCTCGGCCTTGACCTGGGCGTAGACCTCGCCAGCGCTCTTGCGGGTCATGTCGACGGTGATTCCCGTCTCGGCCTCGAAGCCGCGCGCCATCTGCTGGCACCACGCCTCGTCGGCGCCGCAATACATCGTCAGGCTTTCGGCATGCGCCAGCGCAGTGCCCGACATCAGCAGCGCCGTCACGGCACCCGCGCGAAAATACGTCCTCACCATTCCATTCCTCCCATCATGCCGGCGTGGTTGTTTGCCGGCTTGCTAAGAGAGTGTGAGATTTCAATCGTTTTGGCAATCGCACAAATGATAGGGATGCGCACGGCGGCGCATGGGTGCGCCGGCCCGCGGCGCGCCCACTACGATCGCATCCGGCCGGGCGCGGCTAGGCGCGCCTCGCCATCTCCATCTTGTCGAGCATCTTGAGCGCCTTGAGGGCGGTCGGGCCGAACATCTGGTAGAAGGGATACCATGCGATCCCCTTCGGCTGCGTCAGCGGCACGATCAGCTCGTCGCGCGGCGTGCCCGACACATATCGCGCCAGCTCGCGCCCCATGATCGGCCCCATCGCGACGCCGCGACCGTTGCAGGCGATTGCGGTCACCAGGCCGGGCGCCAGTTCGTGGATGCGCCAGCCGTCGGCGATGCCGCGCGTCACCCAGCCGTTCCATACGCCCTCGACCTCCACGCCCTCGAGCTGCGGCAGCACATCCTTCAGGCGGCGGAACGCGACCGCCAGATCCACCTGCTGCGGCGCGCCGAAGCCGACGCCGGCGCCGAATTGCAGGCGGCCGTCGGGGTGCAGCCGCATCGCGACCGGCACGCGGCGCGTGTCGATCATCGCCGATATGCCGACCAGCACGCTCTCGCGCAGCCTGTCGGGCAGCGGCTTGGTCCATGCGAGATAGGTGCGCACCGGGATGATGGTGCGCTTCAGGCCGGGCCAGGTGTCGTCGGTATAGGCGTTGGTGCACAGGAGCAGCGTGCCGGCCTCGACCTCGCCCTGCCCGGTGACGACGCGCCAGCCATTCGCCGTCCGCGTCATGCCGCGCATGCGGCTGTGCTCGTACAGCCGCGCGCCGCGCAGCATCGCCGCCCGCGCCAGCCCGCGAACCCATGCCAGCGGGTTGATGGCGATGCCGCGGCGGTCGACCAGCGCGGCCCGGTAGCAGTCCGAGCCGACGACGCGCGCCGTCGCTTCCTTCGACAAGAGCTCGACGGCAGCGCCCGTCTTCGTGAGCCGTGCCGCTTCCGCCTTCAGCCCTTCGGCCGCCGCGTCGGTGTGGGCGACGGTCATGATGCCGCCCTTCACCACCGAGATGTCGATCCCCAGGCGCGCGGCGAGGTCCTGCACGAAATCCGGCGCCCCGGCCCCCACCTTCGCCAGCCGCGGCCCGTAGACGGGGCCGTAGACGGCGTTCAGCTTCTCGTCGTTGAGCTTGGTCGCGTGCGGCGCGACGTGGCCGGCATTGCGCCCGGCCGAGCCCCAGCCGATCTCGTTGGCCTCGACCAGCACGACCGACTTGCCCGCCTCGGCCAGATGCAGCGCGGCCGACACGCCGACGAACCCGCCGCCGACGATCACGACGTCGGCCGTCAGCGCGCCCTGGAGGCTCGGCAGGAGGAGCTGCGCGCCGCCGCCCTTGGTGAAGATCGTGTGCGGCAGGACGGGGTCTTCGTTCGTGTTGGGAAAGTACAAGTCACACCTCGGTTTCGGCATGCCGCAAGCCTCTCGCGGGCGGCATCGTGTCGGACGGGGCAGGCGCGCATGCGAGCTCGGGCGGCGGCCTGCCGGCCCGTCGCCAACGGACGGGCCGGCCGCCGGGAGGACCGCGCCGCGGTTATGCGTCGAGCCAGATGTCGCGGATGTCGAGGATCTCGACCGGGTTGTAGCCCTTCACCGCGCTCCGGGTCGCTGCGAAATAGTTCAGGAAGTAGGGGATGACCCTGTCGCTGTTGTCGTGGATCAGCGTCAGCGCCTTGTTGACGAGCTCCTTCTGCTTCACTGGATCGACGTTGGCGATGATGTCCTCGATCACCGCGTCGAGGCCCGGCGCCGTCTCCATCCCGGAATAGTTGTACGCACCCTTCGAGTGATAGGAGAGGTAGAAGATCTGGAAGTTCGAGAAGAACTCGGACCAGTTGGCCGTGAACAGCGGCTGCTTGCGCGGGACGTTCGCCGTGTACTCGGCATAGGTGATGTCGCGCACCGTCAGGTCGACGCCGATCTTGGTGGCGCCGTCCTTGAAGGCAAGCGCCATGCGCGGCGACGGCGGCCGCTCGCTGGTCGTCCAGATGTCGAGCTTGAGGTTCTTGACGCCGGCCGCCTCCAGCAGCGCCTTGGCCTTGGGCAGGTCCTGGTCGTGCTGCGGGAAGCCCGCCACCGCCGGGTCATCGGGACGCAAGGGCAGGTCGTTGCCGACGACGCCCTGGCCGAGCAGCGCCGACTGCAGCAGCGCCTTGCGGTCGATCAGGTGCTTGAAGGCCAGCCGCACGCGCTGGTCCTTGAACGGGTCGATCTGGGCGAGCGTGAAGCCGACCTGGTAGAGGCCCGACGGCCGCGAATAGGCGGTGATGCCGGACACGTCCTTCAGCGCCAGATAGGTCTCGACGCCCATCGTGCAGACGACGTCGACCGAATTGGCCCTGAGCGCCGCCTGCTGGGCGACGGATTCGGAGACCTGGAGGAGCACCACGCTGTCGAGATGCGGACGGCCCGCGTCCCAGTAGTTTTCGTTGCGCTTGATCGAGGTGGAGATGCCCTGCTTGTGCTCGGCCAGGACGAACGGGCCCGTTCCCACCGGATCGGTCGCGAGATTGTCGATCTTGTCGGCCGGCAGGATGCGCGACCAGCGCGTGCAGCAGGATGGCGGGAAATCGGAGAAGGGCTGCTCCATGACGAAGCGGACGGTGTGCGGCCCCTCGGCCTTGACGTCGGCCACCGGCCCGAACGTCCGGTAGGCGCGTGCCGCGCGCGCCTTGTCGATCGAGCGCATGACCGTCGCGACCACGTCGTCGGCGCCGAACTCCTTGCCGTGGTGGAACTTCACGCCCTGGCGCAGCTCGACCACCCATTCCTGGCCGCTCTTCTCGGGCTTCCAGCTCAATGCGAGCTGCGGGATCAGCGTGCGCTGGTCCGGCCCGAAGGTGATCAGGTTGTCGAACAGCATGCCCGACAGCGTCTGCGAGGTCGACGAGGCGGCGGCCATCGGGTCGAGCGTGTCGACCGGCGTCGAATAGGCGATGCGCAGTTGCCCGCCCTTCTTCGGCGTCTGCGCCCATGCCGAGCCGATCGGCAGCAGGCCGGTGCCGGCCCATGCGGCGGCTCCGGCCGCGGCCGAGCCTTTCAGCAATCCTCGGCGGGTAAGCGGTGAATTGAACAGCGTATCACGTGGCATGTTTCGGACTCCCCGGGTCTCTGCGCGCCGTTCCCGTCTTGGGAAAGGCGCATGTTCATGCTCATGCTTGCCTATCCAACTGCAGTGACTTTCACGGAGACCCCGAGACCGGAAACCGCGATGTCGTAGATCGGGCACTGGTCCTGGAAGACTCCGACGAGCTCCTCCGCCAATTTCTGCGAAACGCCGGACAGCTCGAAGTCCATCTCGATGCTGGTGAACTTGTTGGGCACGCTCGTGCGGCGGTGCCCATGGGTCGTGATCTTGGCGTGAAAGGGCGCGATCTCGCGCTTGGCCGCTTCCGAATTGAGGATGATCGCCGCGCATCCCGACAGCGAGGTCAGGAAGATCTCGCCGGCATTCGGGCATTCCGGCTCGAGACCATCCCGCTTCGACGTAGCGTCGATCAGGAAGTGGCGCTGGCGGGCACTCGCCATCACCCGTCCGCGGACGCCGATCGTCTCGGCGCTGCCGGTGAATGTCTGGATTTCATCGTCCGTCATCGTCTCGCCCTCCCGAGGCGGTTGCGATTGTTATTTAACGGATAGACGGTATGTATCTGGACAAGCGGAGTAGATGTGAACTTTCGCCCTTTGTCAACGGGATTGCGGGCCTCCCTGCCAGCCATTCCGGCGCCGCTTCAATCGAGCTCGCGGGCATTCTTCGCACCCTCGTAGATCGCTTGTTCGAGCTGGCGCGGTGCCCAGCAGTCGCCGATGGCGCGCAGGGTCCGCACATGCCCCTCGAGCTCGTGGTAGAGGCTGCGCTCGGCGACGCCGCGCGAGCACAGCACGACGTCGTCGGCCGCAAGTGTGCGCACGACATGGTCGAGCCCCTTCACCCGCACGCCGGCATCGTCGACGCCCACCACCTCGTGCAGCGGGTGCATGCGCACGCCGAGCTTCAGCAGCCGCTCGTAGAGCGGCCGCCAGGTGAGCAGGTCGACATCCTGGCCGATGAAGAAGGCGGTGGAGACGAGGTCGACCTCGTGGCCCAGCTCGGCCAGATGCTCCGCTACCGACGTTCCCTGGTGCCGCCCGTCCCAGTCGCCGACCACGATGCGCCGGCCAAGCCGCGCCTCGCCCGCCAGAACCTGCCGGCCGGTGTGGACGTTGGCCCGCTCGCGGCCGACGATCTCCGGCCCGACATCGGCCGAGCCGGTGGCGACGAAGACGGCGTCCGGCTCCGTCGCCATGACGTCGGCGGCGGTCGCGGCGACGCCGACGCGGATCTCGGCGCCGGCCCTGCGCGCCTGCCGGTCGAGCCAGTCGACGATCTTGAGATAGCCGCCCCGCGTCGGCGTGTTGGCGGCGAGCCGTATCTGCCCGCCGGTCACCGGCGCCTTCTCGAACAGCACGACGTTGTGACCCTTCCTCGCCGCGACGCGCGCCGCCTCGAGTCCCGCCGGCCCGCCGCCCACGATGGTGACGTTGCGCGCCCTGCCGGAACGCTTCAGCGGCGGCCAGACGCCTTCGCGTCCGGTGCGCTGGTTGTAGACGCAGGTGATGTCGCCGAAACGCTGCTGGCGGCCGAAGCAGCTCTCGTTGCAGTAGATGCACTCGCGGATGTCGTCGAAGGCGCCCCGCATGATCTTGCCGACCAGCTCGGGCTCGGCGATCTGGGCGCGCACCATGACGACGGCGTCCGCGTCGCCCGAATTGACGACGGCGGCGGCGCGTGCCGGATCGTCGATCTTGCCGACCACGAAGACCGGCACCGGCACTGCTTCCTTGACCGCCCGCGCCATCGGCACGAGCGGCGCATAGGGCTCAGCGATCGTCGGATAGTGCTTGGCCCGGCTCCACATGCTGGCATTGGTGCCGGCGCTGACGTCGATGAAGTCGAGCTTGCCCCACTCCTGGAACAGCTTCGCATAGCGCACGCCGTCCTCGAGGTGGTAGCCGTCGGCGACCAACTCGTCCGCGCTGAAGCGGATGCCGAGGATGAAGTCCGGCCCTACGGCTTCGCGGCAGGCCTGCAGCACCTCGCGCGGGTAGCGCAGCCGTTTCTCCTCGCTGCCGCCATAGGCGTCGGTCCGGTGGTTGGAGGCGGGCGAGATGAAGGATTGGGCCAGGTTGCCGTGCGCGAAGGAAAGCGACACGCCGTCGAGCCCGCCTTCCTTGCAGCGCCGCGCGGCGGCCGCGAACTGCCGCACGATGGTCTCGATCTCGACGACCTCCAGCTCATGCGGGATGTCCATCGTGCGGTCCATCGGCAGCGGCGACGGCGCCTTGGCCGGCGCGCCGTTCGGCGCCATCGTGTTGACGCGGCCCGAATGCGACAGCAGGCAGAAGACGCGGGTGCCCTCGTCGTGCAGCACGCTGGCGAGCTTGCGGTAGCCCGGCAGGACGGCGTCGTCGACGTTGCGCAGCGTTCCCAGCGACGAGCTGATGCCGATCGGCGTGTCGTCGATCGAGGTGGCCTCGATGACGATCAGCCCGACGCCGCCGCGCGCACGCTCGCGATGATAGGCGATGAGCCGGTCGGCAACGGTCCCGTCGGTCGCGAAGCCTGTGCCGTGCGGGCCGAAGATCACCCGGTTGCGCAGCGTGGCGCCGCCCACGCGCAGCGGCGAAAGCAGCGTCTCGAACCCGCCCGAAGGCACGCCTTCCCGTCCGCGCGCGGACCCGTCCCGCACCATTGCATCCGATGCCATTTCGACAAGCTCCCGCCGCCCGAGGACGGCGGCGCATCCCGGCCGCGCCATTTACATACCGTCCCGACGGTAGGTATGCTAAAGGGGTTTTCCCCGGTGTCAACGGCGGGTAGGCATTACAATGTGCACCCGCTCGGCTACTGCGTGATAGATGTTTTCTCGAGCCGCCGCGGGCGCGGAGGTAGTGCAGGAAAATCCGGTTTGGATTGGTGAGAATGACCGAAGCAGTGGAAAAGACGCGCAAGAAGCGGATGGGCCGTCCGCCTCTGATCGACAATGCCAGAGCTTACATCCTGAAAATCTCTTCCCAGTTCTTCGGCAAGAACGGCTACGAGCGAAGCACGATCGCCCAGCTCGCCCAGGGCATGAACATGTCCAAGGCCTTCATCTACCACTACTTCACGAGCAAGGAGCAGATCATCGACGAGATCGCGCTCGACACGCAGAAACGGCTGATCGAGCGCTCCATGCAGCGCATTGCCCAGAGCGACGACGTCATGGAGAAGATCCGGCTCTTCATGCTCGAGCACGCGGAGTTCATCCAGGACAACTATTACGAGGTGCGCGCGCTCGACTACACCTTCGCCGGCCAGATGAGCAAGGAAGTCGAGATCGTCGCCCGCAGGAACAACGCCGACTACAGGGCGATCCTGGTCGACCTGTTCAGGCAGGGCATGGAGGCAGGCGAGATCCGGGCCGAAGACCCCGCGGTCGCGGCGCAGGCGGTGTTCTCCCTCGTCCACTCCATCTCGCGCTGGTACAAGCCCGACAGCGACCCCCTCCCGGCCGCCCACTACGCCGACAAGTTCTTCGCGATGATCTCCACCGGAATCCGCACCGAGCCGCGCGCCTGACGGGTTGCCGAAGGACGATCGTCAGCGGCCGTAGAGCCGGTTGCGGCGGCTGAGCGGGGCATAGGACGCGGGGCGCTTCTGCCGGAACGCGGCCAGTGCCTCCTTGGAATCGGGGAAGCCGCTCATGCGCACCGTGGCCGCCTGCTCGAACTCGTAGCCCTGGCGCAGGTCCATCCATTCGATCCGGTTGAGCACGCCCTTGCCGACGCGCACCGCGGTCGGGCTGAGGGCGGCCGTGCGCTTGGCGAACGCATGCGCATCCGCCAGCAGCTCGGCCGGCTTCGCCACGATGACGGAGCCGCCGGCGGCCGCGAAATCCGGCGCGGCCATCATCTCGCCGGTCAGGAACATGCGGCGCACCAGCGGCTGCGGTGCGAGCCGCGCCAGATGGCGTGCGCCGCCCATCACGCCGACCGTCAGCTCGGGCAGGCCGAAACGCGCCGTCTCCGACGCGACGACGAAATCGCAGGATGCCGCCAGCGCCAGCCCGGTGCCGATCGCCACGCCCTCCACCGCGCCGATCACCGGAACGGAGCAATCCATGACCGCGAAGAAGGCCTCGCGCACGCGCCACATGCGCTCGGCGCCGTTCTCCGGCGTCATGGTGGCGAACTCGTCGAGGTCGTTGCCGCCGCAGAAATGCGGCCCGTTGCCGGCGAGCACGACCGCCCGCACGTCCTCGCCGACCATGTCGATGTCGGAAAAGAGCTCGGCGATCTCACGGTACATCGCCTGGTCGACCGCGTTGACCGGTGGCCGCGCGAAGCGGACTTCGACCACGCCGTTGCCCGCCTCGACGATCTCGAGGTGCTTGAATGCCTTCATGATATCCTCAGGGTAGTCAGGAAAGGGTCAGCCGTCCGAGGCCGGCCTGCAAATCTTCGATCAGGTCGGAGACGTCCTCCAGCCCGATATGGATGCGCAGCAGCGGTCCGCCGGTCCACGGCGTGACCTTCCGGTTCTCGGTGTGGACCGGCAGGATGAGGCTTTCGTAGCCGCCCCAGCTATAGCCGAGCTTGAAGTGCGACATGCCGCTCACCATCGCCTCCAGCGCACCTTCGGCCAGCGGCGGCAGCTCGAACGACATCAGCCCCGACGCGCCGGAGAAATCGCGCTTCCACAGCTCGTGGCCGGGAGCCCCCGGTAGCGCGGGATAGAGCACCTTGCGCACAACGGGCTGGCCGCTCAGCCAGCGGGCGACCTCGATCGCCGACGCCTGATGGCGAACGAGCCGGGCATCGAGCGTGCGCAGGCCGCGCAGGCCGAGATTGACCTCCTCGGTTCCCGCGCAGGAGCCCATGTCCTGCACCGCCGCGCGAACCGGCATGAAGGCATCCTGCGTCGTCGCGACGACGCCGAGCATGGCGTCGGAATGGCCGACGATATACTTGGTGGCCGCCTCGACCACCGCGTCGACGCCGAGCTCGAGCGGCCGGAAGAACAGTGGTGTCGCCCAAGTGTTGTCGATCGCCGTGCGGATGCCGCGCGCCTTCGCGACCTCCACGATCGCCGGCACGTCCTGGATCTCGAACGTGCCCGAGCCGGGCGATTCCAGATAGATCAGCTTCGTGTTGGGCCGGATCAGCTCCGCGATGCCCTTGCCGACCAGCGGATCGTAGTAGCTGAGCTCGATGCCCATGCGCTTCAGCATGCGGGTGTCGCAGCGGCGCACGATGTCGTAGACGCTGTCCGGCACCAGCGCGTGCTCGCCCTGCCCGACGAAAGCGACGAACACCGCCATGATGGCTGCCACGCCCGACGAGGCGGCGACCGCGCCATAACCGCCCTCGATCTCGGCGATCGCGGCCTCGAAGGCCGTCGAGGTCGGCGTGCCGTTGCGGCCGTAGAGGCGGCCGTTGAACGGCGTCTTCCACGCCTCGTCGAGCGCCGCCAGCGACGGAAACACGAATGTCGACGCGCGATGGACGGGCGGATTGACCGGGACGCCAGCGGCGCCGAGGTCGCGGCCGACCTGCGTCAGCCGGGTGGCCACGCCCCTTGCCTTGCTCTTGCTCATGCCGATTTTTCCTTGGGCAGGTCGGCCCGCTGGCCCCATTCGTGCCAAGACCCGTCGAAGATGCGCCAGTCATGCTTGCCCATGCGCTCGAGCTGCATGGCGAGGATGGCCGCGGTGATGCCGGAACCGCAGGTGGAGATGATCGGCCGCGACAGGTCGACGCCGGCTTTCTCCAGCACGCCCTTCACCTGCTCTGGCGAGAGGAACGACCGGTCCGGCGTGTCGGTGACGAAGCTGGTCCACGGGATGTTGATCGCGCTCGGCATGTGGCCGGACGGCACGCCGGGATAGCCGGACGATTCGGTTCCGTTGAAGCGTCCGGTCGGCCGCAGGTCGACGATCGTCGCATTGCCGCCATTGATGTTGGCGAGCACGTCTTCGGCCGACACGATGTCTTCGGCCGGCGCGGCGGCGCGGAAGACGCGCGGGGCCGCAGGCTGCGGCTCGCCCTTCTCGACCGGCTTGCCCTCGGCCACCCAGCGGTTCAGCCCGCCGTCGAGCACGCGCACCTTGTCGTGGCCGAAATGGCGGAACATCCACCACAGCCGGGCCGAGACGTAGTTGGCGTTGTAGACGACGACCAGCGTGTCGTTGTCGATGCCGAGCGCGCCGATCTCGCGGGCGAACAGGTCAGCCGGCGGCATCATGTTCACATAGGGGGAATCCTGGTCGGAGATGCGATTGAGGTCGACGAAGCAGGCGCCCGGTATATGACCTTCCAGATAGACGTCATGGCCCGACTTCTTCATCTCCGGCACGAACCAGGTGCAATCGAGCACGACGATGCCGGGCGATTTCAGCCGGGATTCCAGCCAGTCGGGGGTGACGAGAAACGGGTCCATGTCGAGCTTTCCTCCTTCTGTTCCTGCGCGCGGCGGCAAGCCGCGTCAGGCTTCGGCATATTCGGGACGGGCGGCGAGTTCGGGGATCTCCGCCACGAAATGGCAGGCGACCGAATGTGGCAGGCCATCGGACTTCAGTTCAGGCCGCACCTCGGCGCAGAGTGGGCGCGCATAGGGGCAGCGCGTCCGGAAGCTGCAGCCGGACGGCGGGTTGACCGGACTCGGCAGGTCGCCCGAAAGCTGGAGACGCTGCGCCTTCTCGTCTCTGGCGCGCTCGGGGATCGAGGCGATGAGCGCCTGCGTGTAGGGGTGACGGCTGTGGTTCCACACCGATTCGGAGTCGCCCTCCTCGACGATGCGGCCGAGATACATCACCGCGATGCGATCCGAGACATAGCGCACCACCGAAAGGTCGTGCGAGATGAACAGGAAGGCGATGCCGAGTTTCGACTGGAGGTCGGTCAGCAGGTTGAGCACCTGCGCCTGCACCGACACGTCGAGCGCGGAGACGATCTCGTCGCAGACGAGCAGCGCCGGCTCCAGCGCGAGAGCGCGCGCGATCGAGACGCGCTGCCGCTGGCCGCCGGACAGCTCGTGCGGATAGCGGTCGAGCAGGTGCGGCCCGAGCCCGACCTGCTCCATCAGCCTGAGTACCCTTTCCAGCCGCTCGTTCTTGCTGCCGATGCCATGCACGCGCAGCGGCAGCTCGATCGTGTGGCGCGTCGTCAGGCGCGGGTTGAGCGAGCCCATCGGGTCCTGGAAGATCATCTGCACCATGCGCGCCCACGCGACCCTGTCGCGCCCGCCCGCGGCGATCTCGCTGCCCCCCAGGCGCACGGAGCCCCCGGTCGGGGTATTGAGCCCGACCACGCACCGCGCGAGCGTGGACTTGCCGCAACCGGATTCGCCGACCAGCCCTACCGTCTCGCCGGGCGCGACCGACAGCGTGACGCCGTCGACGGCCTTGAGCGGGCCGGCGGCCGTCGCGTGGTGGACCCGCAGATCGTCCAGTTCCAGCGCGCTATGCATGGGCTTCGCCCTGCCCGATCGGGAAATGGCAGCGAAACGCGTGGCCCGCCCCGTCGGCCGCCAGATCGGGACGCACGGCGCGGCATTTTTCCTGCGCGCGCGGGCAACGCGGCTCGAACAGACAGCCCTTCGGCCGGCTCGTCGGCGGCGGCACCGTGCCGGGAATGTCGACGAGACGCTGGCCGGTACGCTTGAAGCTGCCGTGCGGGCGCGCCGCCATCAGCCCCGCGGTATAGGGATGGCGCGCGCCGTCGAGGATCGCCGACACCTCCCCCGCCTCGACCACCGAGCCGGCATACATCACGATCATCCGCTCGGCGACGCGGCAGACCACGCCGAGATCGTGCGTGATCAGCATCAGGCTGAGGTTCGACTTGCGACGCAGTTCGACCAGCAGGTTGAGGATCTGCGCCTGGATCGTCACGTCGAGCGCCGTGGTCGGCTCGTCGGCTATGATGAGCTGCGGCTCGCAGGCCATCGCCATGGCGATCACGACGCGCTGGCGCATGCCGCCCGAGAGCTGGTGCGGGTAGGCGTGCATGCGCTCCTGCGGATCGGGGATCCGGACGAGGTCGAGCAGTTCGATCGTTCGCGCCGTCGCGGCCGCGCGGTCGATGTCGCGATGCGCCTCCAGCACCTCCATGATCTGCGCGCCGATCGTCATGACCGGATTGAGCGAGGTCAGCGGGTCCTGGAAGATCATGGCGACGCGGTTGCCGCGCACGTCCTGCATCTCCCGCGGCGACTTGGCGGAGAGGTCTTCGCCTTCGAGCAGGATGCGGCCGGTGGCATTGCGCTGCAGGTTGCCCGGCAGCAGTCCCATGATCGCCAGCGACGTCAGCGACTTGCCGCAGCCGGATTCGCCGACGACGGCCACCGCCTCGCCCGCGCCGATCGAGAAGGACACGCCCTCCACCAGCGGCACGCCCCGACGGACGGAGATCGACAGGTCCTCGACGTCGAGGAGGGGGGCAGGCGCGCCGGTCACCGGATCACCGCTCGCGCAACCGAGGGTTGAGAGCATCGTTGAGCGCGTCTCCGATGAGGTTGATCGACAGGACCGTGACCACGACGAAGGCGGCGGGAATGACGGTGATGTACCAGCCGGCCCGGAGCACGGTGCGGCCGCTGCCGATCATCGAGCCCCAGCTCACGACGTTCGGGTCGCCGAGCCCGAGGAAGGAAAGCCCCGCCTCGACGATGATGGCCGTCGCCACCAGCACGGAGGAGGCGACCACGATCGAGCTCAGGCAATTGGGGAGGATCTGTGTGAGGATGATGCGCGCGTCCGACATGCCGATGATGCGGCAGGCGTGCACGAAGTCGAAATTGCGCAGGCGCAGGAACTCGGCCCGCACCAGCCGCGCGATCATCGGCCAGGAGACGATCGAGATCGAGATGATGACGCTGGTGAGCGAGGCGCCCACCACGCCGACGATCACGACCGCCGCGAGGAAGGACGGGATCGTCTGCACGGCGTCTGTGATGCGCATCAGGACGTCGTCGGCCCAGCCGCGATAGTAGCCGCTGACGGCGCCGACGAGCGTGCCGACGACGATCGAGACCGCCGCCGCGCTCAGCCCGACGAGCAGCGAGGCGCGCGCGCCGTACATGATGCCGGCGAGGATGTCGCTGCCCATGCGGTCCGTGCCGAGGAGCAGCCCGGCCTGTTGGCCCGGCCACAGCAGCGGCCG
Source organism: Hyphomicrobiales bacterium (assembly GCA_017305835.1). GTDB lineage: Bacteria > Pseudomonadota > Alphaproteobacteria > Rhizobiales > Rhizobiaceae > RCIO01. The sequence continues at coordinate 6,742 of JAFKJY010000106.1, read as the reverse complement.
CGCCACCATGCGCGTCGGTCCGTCGGGAAAGAAATGGCCGGCCGTCAGCGCCATCGCCGTGACCGCCACGAGGATGGCGATGCCGAGCACGCCGCTCGGCCGCCGCAGGAACAGCTTCAGCTTGTCGACCGCGCCGTTCATTTCAGTTCGACCCGCGGATCGAGCAGGGCATAGAGGAAGTCGACCACGAGGCTGACCACCACCACCGCCAGCGAGGCGATGAACATCACCCCGAGCAGCAGGTTCGTGTCGCGGGTGAAGATCGCGTCGAATGCGGTTCGCCCCATGCCCGGCAGGCCGAACACGGTCTCGATCAGCACGGCGCCGCCGATGAGCGAGCTGACCTGCAGGCCGGCCATGGTGACGATCGGCAGCAGCGCGTTGCGCAGCGCGTGGCCGTAGATGACGCGGCGCTCGCTCAGCCCCTTGGCGCGCGCGGTGCGCACGAAGTCGAGATGCATGGTCTCCAGCATCGTGGCGCGCGCCAGCCGGCTGTAGATCGCCGTGTAGAAGGTGCACAGCGCCACCACCGGCATGACCAGGTGGGCAGCGACGTCCTTGATGTAGGCAAAGCCGGTATGGCCGGCGCCGACGGAATAGAGCCCGCTGGTCGGCAGCCAGCCCAGCCAGACCGAGAAGCAGAGGATCATCACGATCGCGACGATGAAGACCGGCGTCGCATAGAACAGCAGGACCAGCGCCGAGATCGCGGAATCGACAAGCTTTCCGGCGCTGCGCGCCGCCGCCACGCCCATCACGGTGCCGATGACGATCGACAGGATCACCGAGAAGGCGACGAGAAGCAGCGTGGTCGGCAGGCGTCCGAGAATGATGTTGAGAACCGTATCGTGGAACTGGTTCGAATAGCCGAGGTCGAACTGGGCGAGCCGGGCGAAGTATTTGACGAACTGGACGATCACGGGCTGGTCGAGCCCGTATTCCTGGCGCAGCGACGCGATCTGCTCGGCCGTCATGTCGGAACTGCCGGTGAGCACGTCGACGATGTCGCCCGGTGCGAGCTTGATCAGCACGAAATTGGCCGTCATCACCATCAGCATGACGATCAACGCCTGCAGCAGACGGCGGGCGACGAAGCGCAGCACCGCGCCGTTGAAGAAGCGCGAGCCGCCGCCGATCCGCACGGACCCGGCCGTCAAGGCGCAGACCTCCGCTGCGGGCTGGCCGTCATGGCGTGCCGCAGGGCGACCACGTTCCCGCCCGGATATGTCCTTCTACCCGTCATCGTCGTCCTAGCTGGATGAGAGCGCCAGCAAGCTACTTTCATGGAATAATATTCCTAACGAAAAACTCTCTTATATATCCCAAAAAGTCAAGCCTTATCACGATGCTCCCGGGGACATTCCCTGCGGTTGCGCAGGTCGCGCATCGTCCATCCGGAAGCTGCCATGCAGGGGCCGCCGGCGAGAGGCTGCAAAATGCCGCGCCCTCTGCCCGGCATGCTTCGCCACCGGCGGTCAGCTCGGCGAATGGAGCCGCTTCATCTCGCGCCGCAGGACCTTGCCGTAGGCGTTCTTCGGCAGCTCGTCGACGAAGATGACGTGCCGAGGCTTCTTGAAGCCAGCCAGTCGCTCGCGGCAGAAGGCGAGGATGTCCGCCGCGCCGACACGGCCGGCGTTTCCGTTGAGCGCGATCGCGACCGCGACGCTCTCGCCCCACTCGCTGTCCGATACGCCGAAGGCGATCGCCTCGCGCACGCCGGGATGGGCCGCCACCACGTCCTCGATTTCCTTGGGATAGATGTTGGTGCCGCCGCTGATGATCGTGTCGTGTCGCCGGTCGAGCACGTGCAGGCGGCCTCCGGCGTCGAAGCGGCCGATGTCGCCGGTGTGCAGCCAGCCGCCGCGCAGGGCCTCGGCGCTGGCCTCGGGATTGCGCCAGTAGCCCTTCATGACGACGTCGCCGCGCACGCAGATCTCGCCCTCGCCACCCGGCGCCAAGTCGCGGTCGTTCTCGTCGACGATCCTGACCTCGACGCCGGCCCGCACCCGTCCGGCCGAGCGCAGCACCTCGTCGTCGCCGAGATGGTCGGCAGCCGGCAGGCAGGAGATCGTCATGGGCGCTTCGCCCTGCCCGTAGAGCTGGCGGAAGATCGGGCCGAAGCGCCGGACGGCCGCCCTGACATGCTCCAGATGGATCGGCGCACCACCGTAGATGACGCCCCGCAGCGAACCGGTATCGTCGCGGGGCGCTGCCTCGAGCAGGCGCACGATCATCGTCGGCGCCACGAAGGCGAGCGCCGTCACCTTCTCGCGGGCCACGAAATCGAGCACCTCGTCGCCACGAAAGCCTTGCCTGTCGTAGACGATGTTCGTCGCGCCGCGCATCAGCGCGGGCGGCAGATAGAGGCCGCTGCCATGCGACAGGGGAGCGACGTGCAGCACGCGGTCGCTCGCTTGGAAATCGAACATGTCGGCGAGGCAGTTGACGCTCATCGCGATCAGGTTGCGGTGGCTGAGCAGCGCGCCCTTCGGCTTTCCGGTCGTACCGGACGTGTAGAAGATCCAGGCCGCATCGTCGGGACCCGCCTCGGCCGGAGGAAGCGCAGCCGGATTGCCCGCAGGCAGTTCGAGTTCCTCGATGGCCACGAACTTCGCCGCCGTGCCGGCCGGCATCGCATCGCGCAACGGCGCGACGTATTCGCGATGCGTGACGATCACCTTCGGCTCGGCGTTGCCCGCGATCCAGGCGACCTCGACGGGGTGGAGCTTGGCATTGACCGGCACGGCGACGAAGCCGCCACGCATTGCAGCCATCAGCAGCACTGGATACTCGAAGCCGTTGCGCAGGAACAGCAGGACGCGATCGCCCTTCGCGCAGCCCAGCGACGCATAGAGCGCGCACATCCCGGCCGCCGTCTCGTCGAAAGCGCGATAGGTGAGGCTGCGCCCGGCGCAGGCGACGGCGACGTTGTCCGGATGCCGGCGCACGGCATCCGACATGAGCGAGTAGACGTTCATTTGCGCGCGCTCGCGATTGCCACAGCCTCCGCGATCGCGGGAGGCTCGCCGGTGCGGATGTCGGGCAGCGGTCCGTCGAAGCGCTCGACCTCGACCAGGCAGGACTGGGCCGAACACCCCTGCCCCAGATTGGAGGTGCCGATGTCGCGCGTCAGCACGTTCGGGTTGCTGCTGCGGTCGAGGAAGCCGCCGTCGGGATCGAACGAAGCGCCGGTGGGCAGGGAAACGACACCGCGCATGATGTCCTCCGACAGGTCCGCGCAGGCGAGGCAGGCGCCGCGATCGTTGACGATGCGCACCATGTCGCCCGGCGCGATGCCGCGCGCGGCGGCGTCGGCCGGATTGATCAGCAGCATCTCGCGTCCCTCGTGCCGGCCGGCGCGGCTGTGCGCGCCGGCTTCGAGCTGGCTGTGCAGCCGGCGCGGCGGCTGCGGCGTCAGCAGGTGCAGCGGCAGGCGATCCGCCATGCCGGCCCCCAGCCATTCCTCCGGGTCGCGCCAGACCGGATGGCCCGGCTGCTCGGGATCGCCCAGCGAAGCGACGAATTCGCTGAAGATCTCGATGCGCCCCGACGGCGTGGCGAGCCGCGCGCTTTCGGGATTCTCGCGGAAGGCCTGGAGCAGCGTGTAGTCCTCCTCCGGCTCGGGCATGCGGAAATAGCCGGCTTCCCAGAACGCGTCGAAATCCGGCATCTCGATGCCCCGCGCAGCGAGCCTGGCGCGGCAGCCTTCCCACAGGAAACGCAGCCAGCCGTCCTCGTCCCTGCCCTCGGTGAAGGCCTCGCGGGCGCCGAGCCGCCCGGCGATGTCGGCGAAGATGTCGTAGTCGTTGCGCGCCTCCCCGACCGGCGGCACCGCCTGATGCATGGCCATGAGGAACGGGTCGCGCGACGAGCCGCCGATGTCGTTGCGCTCGAGCGTCGTGGTCGCCGGCAGCACGATGTCGGCATGGCGCGCCGTTGACGTCCAGAAGCAATCCTGCACGACGACCGTTTCGGGCCGGCGGAAGGCCTGCCTCAGACGGTTGAGGTCCTGGTGATGGTGGAACGGATTGCCGCCGGCCCAGTAGACCAGCCTGATGTCGGGATAGGTGACCGTCGCGCCGTTGAAGCGGCAGGACGCGCCGGGCTCCAGCAGCAGGTCGGCGACGCGCGCCACGGGGATCGCGATTCCCACGGGATTGCGGCCGATCTCCATGCCCGGCACCGGCGTGCGATAGAGCGGATTGCCGGCCCCGTTGATCGAACCGTAGCCGAAGGCGAAGCCGCCGCCGGGCAGCCCCACCTGGCCGAGCGCGACCGCGAGGGCGATGATCGACCAGTAGACCTGCTCGCCGTGGCGCGCCCGCTGCAGGCTCCACGCCGCCGTCAGCAGCACGCGCTTGCCGCAGAGATCGCGGGCGAGATTTTCGATCGTTCCCTGCGGGATGCCGGTGATCCCCGACGCCCAGGCGGCATCCTTCGCAACCCCGTCGACCTCGCCCATCAGATAGGCGGCATAGCGGTCGAAGCCGACGCTGCAGCGCTCGATGGCCGCCTTGTCGTGCCTGCCCCGCGCCACCACCCATTGGGTCAGCGCCATGGCGAGCGCGGCGTCCGTGTTGGGGCGCAGCGGCAGCCATTCCGTATCGATGTCCCGAGGCAGGTCGCGCCGGTTGGGCGTGACGTTCACCACCCTCACCTTGCCTTCCTCCAGCTCGCGCATGCAGCGGCTGTAGCGGTGCATGCCGAAGCCGCCCGACACCACCTCCCAGTTCTTGGAGGCTATGCCGCCGAAGGCCACCAGCACGTCGGTGTTGGCGCAGATCGCCCGCCAGCCCGTCAGCGACACGCCGACCGAGTCGGCGCTGCCAACGATCCGAGGCAGGAAGGCCATGGCCGCCCCGTAGCTGTAATTGGTGACCTGGGTGGTGAAGCCACCGAGCGCGTTGAGGAAACGGTGGGTGAGCGTGCGCGCATGGTGCAGGCGTCCCGCGCTCGACCAGCCGTAGGAGCCGCCGAAGATCGCCTGGTTGCCATGGTTGGTGCGGACGCGCTCGATCTCGCCGGCGACCAGCTCGAGCGCCTTGTCCCAGGAGACGCGCACATATCCGTCGTCGCCGCGCCCGGCGCCACCATCGCCTTCCAGCCATCCCCTGCGGACCGCCGGAGCGGAGATGCGCATCGGCGACGTCAGCATTTCCGGCCAGGCTTCGATCAGCGGCGTCGGAGCGGGATCGTGCTCGAAAGGAGAAACGCCTTCCAGCCGGCCGTCGCGGACCTGCATCCGGAAGGCGCCCCAGTGGGAAACGGATCGCAGCACGCTGGGCATGGGCTCCTCGCTTTCTGAGGCAGCCAATATATCATGCTATTGTTGTTTTCAACATCTACAAATGTCATATTGTTATGAAATGAGTTTATGGCCCGGACGTCGGCACTCGCATCGTTCGGCTGCTCGGGAGACAGTTGCGGAGACCGGCGCATGAAAGGCTTGAATGCAGGCGTGCAACAGGAGCGGACGGCTTCCAAAGCGTTCCCATGTTGCACTATGGTCGGCCCGCACCGCCTCGCGGGGCGAATGGAATCACCGGCTTTTCGCCAAGCATCGAAGGTCCGATGTCGAAGAATCTGAAAGTTCGCCAGGTCGAGGCATTCAGGGCAGTCATGCAACTCGGCAGCATGACCCTGGCCTCCGATCAGCTCGGCGTGTCGCAACCCGCGATAAGCCGCCTCATCTCAGATTTTCAGGAGGCCGTCGGCTACAAGTTGTTTACGCGCAGGCGCCACGGCATCCTGCCGACCGAGGATGCCTGGCGGCTCTACCAGGAAGTGGAAAGCGTCTTCACCGGCCTCGACGAGCTCAGCCGCCGCGCCGCCGCGATCAAGAATCTGGAGATCGGCCACATCAGCGTGTCGGCCGTCAGCGTCACCGGCAACAACCTGCTTCCCCTGGTGATCGCCGACTTCGTCAAGAAATACGAAGGCGTGAACATCAGGCTCGACATATGCCGCCACGACAGGGTGCTGGAGGCGCTGTTTGCCCGCCGCTCCGACCTCGGCCTGATCTCGGGCAGCGACTTCACCGGTGATCTGTCGCGCACCATCCTGTCCACCCGCCCCGCCGTCTGCATCATGCCGCAGGGCCACTTCCTCGCCGACCGGCCGGTGATCCGGGCCGAGGATCTCGCCGGCCTGCCCTTCATCAGCTTCCCGCACGATGCGAGCTACCGCTACCGGACTGATAGCCTGTTCGAGCGCGCGGGCGTCGAGCGCGACCTGCGGCTCGAGGGCGGCACGCATGAATCGGTCTGCAACCTGGTCGCGGCCGGCCTCGGCGTGTCGATCATCAGCCCGTTCACGGCGGCACTGCGCTCGCGCCTGCCGGTGGTGGCGCGCCCCTTCCTGCCGGCGCTCAACCTGCAGATCGGGATCCTCTGGGACGACGCGCGCCTGTCCTCTGCCGCGCGGCTGTTCCGCGACTTCGTCGTCGAATGGTTCAAGGCCAATGACGACGCGATCTCGACGCTCAACCCGCATTCCCAATTGGCCTCGGCAGCCATCGGCCTGCGCAGGCAGGCGAGCGCATCCTGAAAATCAACAGGGCCGAAGGGCCTATTGCGCGGGGGCGTCGGCCATCTGGCGCAGTTCGTTCTTGAGCACCTTGCCCATCGGATTCTTGGGCAGGGCGTCCACGAAACGCCACTTGCGCGGCACCGCGTAGTCGGCGAGTTCGCCCGCGCAATGCGCCCGCAGCGCCGCAATGTCGGGCGCATAGCCGTCCTTCAGC
>JAFKJY010000105.1 GCA_017305835.1 Hyphomicrobiales bacterium | reverse complement strand
GTCGACGGCGTTCGCCGAGCTCGCCCGCGCCTGCGGCGAGGAGGCCGCGCTGGCGATGCTGGAGCGCATGCGCGAACGCGTGGTGGCCGGCGACTTCGAGGAAAACCGGACCCGGCACTGAGAGCGCCGCCCGGCGCCGCGGCCGGGCAGAATCCCCTTCCCGTTCATTTTGCCCTATAGTCGGCGGCGAGGCCGGCCCCGCCGCCGGCATGCGGTCGAGGAAGGGAAGTCCATGATGCGGTTTCATTCGCTGCGCAGCCGGTGCGTCCGGCCGGCCGCGGCGCTTCCGGCGGCGCTGCTCGCGCTCGGGCTGTCGCTGTCGCCCGCGGCGGCACTGAGCGAGCTGCCGCAGGAGGACGTGCCGGCGCAGCCGCCGGTGACCTCCGTGCCTCTGCCGCCGCCGATCGCCAACCCGAGCAACCCCACGGCCGCCCCGCAGCAGGCGCCCGCCGGCGAGGACGGCAAGACCGCGCCAGCCGGCGAGACGCCGCCGGCGGCGGCGCAGCCCGAGGAGGGCGAACAGCCGGCCGCCGCGACCGAGACGCCGGAGGTCCTCTACGACCTGTCGCAGCTCCCCGAGCCGGTGCGCGCGCTGCGCGACAAGCTCGTCGCGATCGCCAAGGCCGGCGACATCGAGGCGCTGCGGCCGCTGATCGCCACCGGCGACGAGGGCACCATGCTGTCGCTCGGCGACAGCACCGAGGACCCGATCACCTTCCTCAAGGGGCTCTCGGGCGACGGCGAGGGATACGAGATCCTGGCGATCCTGGAGGAGGTGCTGGAGGCGGGCTACGTCCATCTCGAGCCGGGCGCCGAGGGCGAGATGTATGTCTGGCCCTATTTCTTCGCCGTGCCGATCGAATCGCTCAAGGGATCGCAGCTCGTCGAGCTGTTCCGGCTGGTGACGGCCGGCGACTACGAGGACATGAAGAACTACGGCGCCTACATCTTCTACCGCGTCGGCATCACGCCGGCGGGGAAATGGGCGTTCTTCGTGGCGGGGGATTGAACGAGGGCAGTCGGCAGTCGGCAGTCGGCAGTCGGCAGTCGGAAATGAGATAAACGCGGAGATTCGCTTTCGACAAGCAGATCTGGCGCCGGGATTGCAGGCCCTTCTATCGACTGCCGACTGCCGACTGCCGACTGCCGCTCTCCTGAAACTCCACCGGCTCGCCCTGCCCCGGCGTCACGATCTCGGCTTCCCACATGACGCGGCGGCCGCGGATGATGGTGCCGACGGGCCAGCCGGTAACCTTCATGCCGTCATAGGGCGTCCAGCCGGCGCGGGAGCCTGCCTGCGCGTTGGTGATCGTCTCGGTGCGCTTCATGTCGACCACGGTGAAGTCGGCGTCGTAGCCGGCGGCGATGCGGCCTTTTCGCGCCATGCCGAAGATGCGGTTGGGGCCGTGGCTCGACAGGTCGACGAAGCGCTCGATGGTCAAGCGGCCGGCGTTCACGTGGTCGAGCATGACCGGCACCAGCGTCTGCACGCCCGGCATGCCGGACGGCGAGGACGGATAGGGCTTTGCCTTTTCCTCCAGCGTGTGCGGGGCGTGGTCCGAGCCGAGCACGTCGATGATGCCCTGCCCGACGCCCTTCCAGACGCCGTCGCGATGGCCGGCGGCGCGAACCGGCGGGTTCATCTGGAGGAGCGTGCCGAGCCGGGCATAGTCGTCGGAAGACAGCGTCAGGTGATGCGGCGTCGCCTCGCAGGTCGCGACGTCCTTGTGGCCTTCGAGGAAGGCAATCTCCTCCGCGGTCGAGATGTGCAGGACATGGATGCGGGCGCGGTTTTCCCGCGCGATGCGCACGAGGCGCTGGGTGCAGGTGAGTGCGGCGACCTCGTCGCGCCAGACGGGATGCGAGGACGGGTCGCCCGGCACGCGCTCGGACAGCCGCTCGCGCAGGCGGTACTCGTCCTCGGAATGGAAGGCGGCGCGGCGGCGCGTGTTCTTCAGGATGGCGGCGACGCCCTCGTCGTCCTCGACCAGCAGGTCGCCGGTCGATGCGCCCATGAACACCTTTATCCCGGCCGCGCCCGGCAGCCGCTCCAGTTCGCCGACATCGGCGGCGTTCTCGTGCGTGCCGCCGACCCAGAAGGCGAAGTCGCAATGCATGCGGTGGCGGGCGCGCCGCACCTTGTCGGCAAGGGCGGCCTCGCTGGTCGTCAGCGGGTTGGTGTTGGGCATCTCGAAGACGGCGGTGACGCCACCCAGCACGGCCGCGCGCGAGCCCGTCTCCAAGTCCTCCTTGTGCTCCATGCCGGGCTCGCGGAAATGGACCTGACTGTCGACGACGCCGGGCAGGACATGCAGGCCGGTGCAGTCGATCGTCTCCGCCGCGACGGCACGCGACAGATCGCCGATCTGGGCGATGCGGCCGTGGTGGACGCCGACGTCGCGCAGGCCGACACCGTCGTGGTTCACCACCGTGCCGCCGCGCAGGATCAGGTCGAATGTCAGCATGGCCCGCCTCCGTTCCGCGCCGGGCTTGCCGGCCGCCGGAGCCGGGCTTACGTAGGGCGCACCCCAAATGCAAGCGCGGACAGGCCCATGCCGACAGTGCAGATCGACCGGACGGTGATCGAGGTCGCCGGGCCGGAAGCCGAACATTTCCTCCAGAACATCGTCACGGCCGACCTTGACCGGCTCGGCGAGGGCGAGGCGCGCGCTTGCGCGCTGCTGTCGCCGCAGGGCAAGATCCTGTTCGAGTTCCTCGTCTGCCGCGCCGGCGAGAACCGGCTGATGCTCGACGCGATGGCGAGCGCGGCGGACGACCTCGTCAAGCGGCTGACGCTCTACCGGCTGCGCGCCAAGGTGACGATCTCCAAGCAGGATCAACTGCTTGTCGGCGCGTCGTGGGAAAATGATTCCGGTCCTTCGGAAACCGATTCAACAATGCTGCTGCGCGACATGCGCTTCGTGCCCGTCACGGTATGGCGTCTCTACGGCCCGGCGATCTCCGCCGACGCGACGGCTGCCGACTGGGATGCGCTGCGGGTGCGCTGCGCGGTCGCCGAGGCCGGCGCGGACTATGCGCCGGGCGACGCCTTCCCGCACGACGTGCTGCTCGACCAGAACGGCGGCGTCGGCTTCCAGAAGGGCTGCTATGTCGGCCAGGAGGTGGTGTCGCGCATGCAGCACCGCGGCACGGCGCGGCGGCGCGTGCTGGAGGCCGCGGCGGACGCCGCGCTGCCGCCCACAGGCACCGACATCACCGCGGGAGGACGGACGGTCGGGCAGCTCGGCACGGTCGCCGGCCGGCACGGGCTGGCGATCGCCCGCATCGACCGCGTCAAGGACGCGCTGGACGCCGGCACGCCGCTTCTGGCGGGCGACGTCGCGCTGACGCTCGCCATTCCCGGTTGGGCGAAATTCCGCTTCCCCGAGACCGCTTCCGGCGCGGAGGAGGCCTGATGCCGGATCGGCCCGGCGCGCCCGACCGCGCCTGGCAGCGCATGCTGTCCGGCCGCCGGCTCGACCTGCTCGACCCCTCCCCGCTCGACGTCGAGCTCTCCGACATCGCGCACGGGCTGGCGCGGGTGGCGCGCTGGAACGGCCAGACCAGCGGCGACCACGCCTTCTCGGTGGCGCAACACTCGCTGCTGGTCGAGCAGGTGTTCCGGCGGCTGATGCCGGAGGCGAATGGCGCCGAGCGGCTGGCCGCGCTGCTGCACGACGCGCCCGAATATGTGATCGGCGACATGATCTCGCCGTTCAAGGCGGTGGTCGGCGGCGGCTACAAGGAGGTGGAGAAGCGGCTGCAGCGGGCGATCCACCTGCATTTCGGCCTGCCGGCGGAGCTGCCGGACAAGCTCGTCCGCGCGATCAAGCGGGCGGACCAGGTGGCGGCGTGGTTCGAGGCGACGCAGCTCGCCGGCTTCTCCGAGATCGAGGCGGCGCGCTATTTCGGCCGCCCGCGCGGCTTCAGCGCCGACGATTTCGACCTCGCGCCGCGCGCGGCCAAGACCGTCGAGCGCCAGTTCCTGGCCGCGGCCAGGACGATCGAAATTTCACGCGGACCTTAACGGAATCGTTGCTCCTGCGGCCTATTGCTGCCCCCACGGGGCGCCGCGCCACACGCGCGGCCGGGGACAGGGCGTGAAGCAACTCACCGGCGAGCAATATCTGACGATCGGCTGCGTCGCCTATGTGGCGGCGGCCGAGGCGATCGCGCCGCAGGAGTTCTCCGCGTTCCTGATCCAGTACGCGCTGGTGATCGGGGCGGCGCTGCCGCTGCTGCTGCTCGTCGCCTTCGCCGGCCTTGGCATCATGGAGAACCCGCGCGCGCCCTTCTCGGCGATCCGCGAGGCGCTGCGCGGCTCGATCGGCGCGGGTGCGGTGACGGCGGTGCTGTTCATCCTGTCGATCACCGCCTTCACGACGCTGAAGTTCGAGATCCCGCAGACGGTGCCGTTCTACGCCGACCCGTGGATCGCCGACATCGACCGGACGCTGCATGCCGGCCAGGCCTGGCGGCTGGCGCATGCCTGGGCGCCGTCGTGGACGCCGGCCGTCATCGACGTGATCTACTCGAAGGTGTGGTTCATCGAGTGGTTCGGCATCTTCTTCTTCGTCGCCTTCTGGAAGAACCGCGACGCCCGCGCCCGCTATCTCTGGGCGTTCTCGCTGACGCTGCTGATCGTCGGCACGCTGCTGGCGACGCTGCTGTCGTCGGTCGGGCCGATCCTCTACGACCAGATCTATGGCGGCACGCGCTTCGCCGGGCTGGTCGGCACGCTGAAGGCCGGCGGCAACGACAGCTTCCTCGGCTACGCCAACTACCTGCTGGCCGCCTACCAGCACCGCGAGACGGCGTTCGGCACCGGCATCTCGGCGATGCCCAGCGTGCACGTGGCGATGGCCGTGCTCAACGCGTGGTTCCTCGCCAGCCTCGACCGGCGGCTCGGCGTGGTCGGCTGGCTGTTCGCGGCCGCCATCCTGTTCGGCTCGATCTATTCGGGCTGGCACTACGCGATCGACGGCTACGCCTCGGCGGTGATCGCCTCCGCGATCTGGCTCTTCTGCGCCCGCTTCCGCCGCGAGCCGGCGGCCGACGCGGTCAGCGCCCCGGCCGTTCCAGCCGGTCGATGAACCACTGGGTGAGCTTCACCCAGACCTCGTCCTTCTCGCCCGAATCCTCGCAGCCATGGTCGAGGTTGGGATTGTCGTTGACCTCGATGACGTAGACGCCGTCGGGCGTCTCCTTGAGGTCGACGCCGTAGAGCCCGTCGCCGATGCAGCGGGCCGCGCGCACGGCGATGTCGATCACCTGCGGCGGCGTCTGCGCCAGCGTGAAGGTGCGGAAGCCGCCCTGGTCTGGCCGGCCGCGGCGGTCGTGGTTGACGATCTGCCAGTGCTTCTTGGCCATCAGGTAGTGGACGGCGAAGATCGGCTGGCCGCCGAGCACGCCGACGCGCCAGTCATATTCCGTCGGCAGGTATTTCTGCGCGATCAGCAGGTCTGAATCCTCCAGCCACTGCGTGGCCAGCGTCTTCAGCTCGGCGAAGTCCTTCGCCTTCTTGACGCCGCGCGAGAAGGAGCCGTCGGGGATCTTCAGCACCAGCGGGAAGCCCAGCGTCTGCGCGGCAACCTCGAGATCGCTCGCCCCGGCGATCATGACGGTCGGCGGCACCGGCACCTTGTTATGGGTCATCAGCTCGTTGAGATAGACCTTGTTGGTGCAGCGGATCATCGACAGCGGGTCGTCGATGACGGGCATGCCCTCCTGCTGGGCGCGGCGCGCGAAGCGGTAGGTATGGTTGGAGATCGACGTCGTCTCGCGGATGAAGAGCGCGTCGAAATTGGCCAGCCGCGGCAGGTCCTTCTTGGTGATCGGCTCGACCTCGACGCCCATCTTCTCGGCGATGCGCGACCAGTAGCGCAGCGAGCTGATGGAGGACGGCGGCAGTTCCTCCTGCGGGTCGATCAGGGTGGCGAAGGAATAGCGGGCCGAGGTGCGCGTGCGCGAATCGCGCCATTCGCGCGCAGTGTACTGCTCGAGGCTGTGCAGGAAGCGGGCCTTGTCGTCGGGGCTCATGCGGCCGAGCGGGTGGAAGCCGATCTTCCTGATCGAGGCCCACTGGCCGTCCTCGATGGTCACCTCCAGCGCCGGCGCGCGGAACCAGTCGAAGACCAGCCGCGCGAACCGCTCCCAGGCCTTGCCGGGGCCGATGCCGAAGAAGATCGCCACCTTGTGCGGGAACGAGCCGCCGAGCGCGGCGCGGCTCTTGTTGAGCGCCTGCTCCAGCTCCGGCAGCGCCGCCTCGTAGAGCTTGCGCTCCGACAGGTCGATCATCGTCTCGACGGTGGGGATGACGCGGTGGCCGCGCGAGCTCGCCAGCAGCGAGGCGTAGTAGCCGCGCGACTGGTAGGCGTAGTTGTTGGAAAGGTTGATGACCTTGGGACGCTGGCCGCGGAAGAGCTGCGGATGGGCCAGATACTCGCGGTTGGTGATGATCTTGTGGGGCGTATCGACCTGATCGAGCGCACTCGTGCGGCCGGTGAGTATGACCCATGTCATGATGACGGGCGTTCTCCGAGGATGACGGCGGCGCGCATGCGGCCGAATTGCGCCATGCCGTAGAATACCTGATGCGGAACCGGGATGGCCGCGGCGTCTATCTTGGCTTCGTCTCGCTTGTCCTCGACCCACGGGTCGTGGACGATGAAATGGTCGTCGTCGCCGCCGACGACAAGAACCCAGTGCGGCACCTTCTCGCCGAACATCAGGAAGCCGCTGACCAGCACGACGACGAGGCAGCCGGCGGCGAGCGCGCCGCGGATGTCGTCGAGGGTGAAGGCGCGGTAGTCGACGGGGATGCCGAACTCCTCGGCGCGGGCGCGGAAATCGGCCTGCGCCAGCTCCATCACCATGCGCTTCTCGGGATTGCGCACCGACTGCAGGAACAGCGCGCCGTGATGGGTGACGAGGATGCGGGCCGACAGTCCCCATTCGCGGGCGGTGACCGCCAGCCCGAAGGGCTCGCAGCCGCCGGGGCCCGACATCATGAAGACGGTGGTGGCCTCGCGCCACAGCCGGATCTCCATCACCTGGCTCGGCTCGAAGCCCGGCGTGAAATGCGCGAGCGCCATCATCAGGCAGCACGGGCCGCAGGTGAAATCGACCGACTGCTGGAAATAGGGAACGGCCGTGCGCGGCGGCCGGTTGCCGCGCAGCAGCTTCTCGTAGCGCAGCGCGGCCATGCCGTCCTGATAGTAGGCGTCCTCGCGGCCGATGCGGCGGTAGCCGTTCTTCTCGTAGAGCGCGATGGCGCGGGCGTTGTCCTCGCGCACCTCGAGCCGCAGCAGCAGCCGCTCCTCGTCATAGGCCGCCTGCTCGGCCGCCTCGAGCAGCGCGCGACCGATGCCGGCGCCGGCCGCCTGCGCCGGCAGGGCGGCGATCGAATAGAGCCGGGCGACGCCGCTGCCGGCCCGGTAGAGCACCATGCAATAGCCGCGCACGGCGCCGTCGACCTCGGCCACCAGCGTGTCCGCGGTGTTGCCGTCGATCAGTTGCCGGAAGGAGCGGCGCGAGATGCGATCGGTCGCAAACTGGCGATTTTCGATCTCGACCAGTGCGTCCACGTCGGACTGCCGCGCCGGGCGGATTGTTGCGGGCATGCGGGGCGGAATTCCTCGATTCCGGGAAGGTCGCCTTGCTGGCCCCTCTGCTGATCTGGGGGCCGCCTGCGTCCGACCTTCTGCCGCGCAAGCATAATCGGCTAACGCTCCGCGATTAAGGCCGAATTGTGACAAAATCTGTGTATGGACCAGCGGTCCCGGCGGCCGCAGTTCCGGGACCGTGCCGGCGCCACGAAGTACACCTATATAGGCAGGATGAGGACCCGAATCGCACGCCCCGGCAGGCTGGCTGCGCTGGCTCTCACGGCGCTCGCGGCATTGCCGGCCGCAACGCCCGCGCATGCCGGCGCCTGCCCGGCACGAGTGAACCCCTCCTTCGGCGAGACGGTCGATTCGATCGCGGCGCGTTGCGGCGTCACGCCCGAGGCCCTGCGGAGCCGCAATCCCGGCCTCGACGCCGACAGCCCGCAGATCGGCATCCGCATCGAGGTGCCGCGGCCGGCGCTGCCCTCCCCGCAGATCGAGGTCGGCGGAAATCGCGGCATCGTCGCGCCGGCGCAGCCGACCATCAGGCTGCCGCGGCTCTGAACGGCGCGCCGAACCATCAAATCAATTGAACGCTGCGACGATTCAATTCGTTTGTGCTTATGCGTCCCGGTCTCTAGATTCGCCCGCACCTCAACGGGACCTCCAGCATGTCGCAGTCGACCGTCGCCCGGCCGGGCAACCCCAGCCTCCCCTGGCTCATCATCACCTGCGGCTGCCTGATCGCCGCGCTGACCTTCGGCCCGCGCTCGGCGATGGGCTTCTTCCAGCTTCCGATGCTGGCCGAGAAGGGCTGGGACCGCGAGACCTTCGGGCTGGCGCTGGCGATCCAGAACATCGCCTGGGGCATCGGCACGCCGATCTTCGGCGCGCTCGCCGACCGCTACGGCACCTGGCGCGTGCTGGCGCTGTCGGGCGTCATGTACGCCGCCGGGCTGGCGATGATGGCGATGGCGACGACGCCGGGCATGCTGCATCTGGGCGGCGGCGTGCTGGTCGGGCTGGGCGTCGCCGCCGGTTCGTTCGGCATCGTGCTCGCCGCCTTCGCGCGAAACGTGACGCCGCAGCAGCGCAGCCTCGCCTTCGGACTCGGCACGGCGGCCGGCTCGGCCGGCATGTTCCTGTTCGCGCCGCTCGGCCAGGGGCTGATCTCGGCCTATGGCTGGTTCGATTCGCTGCTCATCATGGGCGCGATGATGCTGGTCATCCCGCTGCTCGCCATCCCGCTGCGCGGCAACTCGAAGTCGGGCATCGCCCAGCAGGCGGTGTTCGAGCAGACGGTGGGGGCGGCGCTGCGCGAGGCGCTGGCGCATCGCAGCTACGTGCTGCTGGTGTCGGGCTTCTTCGTCTGCGGCTTCCAGGTCGCCTTCATCACCGCGCATTTCCCCGCCTACATCGCCGACATCGGCATCGAGCCGCGCTATGCGGTGATCGCGCTGGCGCTGATCGGGTTCTTCAACATCATCGGCTCGCTCGCCTCGGGCTATATCGGCCAGCGCCACTCCAAGCCGATCTTCCTCGCCTGGATCTACATCGCCCGCTCGGTGGTGGTGACGGGCTTCCTGCTGCTGCCGCAGACGCCGGCGAGCGTCATCGTGTTCTCGATCCTGATGGGCCTGCTGTGGCTATCGACCGTGCCGCCGACCAACGCGCTGGTCGCCATCATGTTCGGCACGCGCCATCTCGGCCTGCTCGGCGGCATCGTGTTCCTGTCGCACCAGATCGGCTCGTTCCTCGGCGTCTGGCTGGGCGGCTATTTCTACGACCGGCTCGGCAGCTACGACCCGGTCTGGTGGCTCGGCGTCGCGCTCGGCCTGTTCGCGGCGGTCGTGCACTGGCCGATCAAGGAGCAGGCGGTGGCGCGGCCGCAGCTTGCGGCCGCCGAATAGGGTCAGCGGCCGCCGTTGAGCCTTTCGACGGGGAAGATCGCGCAGGTCTCGGTACCCATGGCGAGCAGCTTGCCGTCGGCGTCCTTCAGCGTCGCCTCCGAGACGGCGAGCGTGCGGCCGCGGTGCACCACCCTGCCCTCGCAGACGACCTCGCCGGTCTTTGGCGTGATCGGACGGGTGAGGTTCACCTTGAACTCGGCCGTGGTGTAGGCCTCGCCCTTCGCCATGGTGGTGTGGATGGCGCAGCCGAGCGCCGAATCGAGCACGGTGGCGGCCCAGCCGCCATGCACCGTGCCGAGCGGGTTCAAGTGCCGCTGGCCGGGCAGGCCGCGGAACACTGCCCTGCCCTCGCTCACCTCGACGAGGCCGAAATTCATGCGGGCGCCGATCGAGGGCGCCGGATAGTGCCCGTCGACGATGCGCTGGAGGAACTCCAGCCCCGTATATTTGACGATCTCCTCATAGGGAATCGTGCCGACGCCGAGCGGCGCGACATATCCGGGAAAGAGCTCGACGGAGGTCATGCGGCGGTGTCTCCGGGGATGGCGGCGGCGGGCTGGATGGCGCGGCGCAGGCTGGACAGGAAGCCGCCGCGCGCCTCCGGCTCGGCGATGCCGCGCGGCTCGTAGACGTGGCGGGCGAAGAAGAAGCCGGTGAGGCGGAAGGCGTCCTCGATTCCCGCGAGGTCGCCGCGCAGGCCGGAGCCGGGGCGGATGAAGGCCGGCAGAGCGAGCAGCCGGTCGCCCCACGGCGCGCCCGCCTCGCGCGAGACGGCACGGCCGCTCTTCGGCGAGACGTAGACGAGCTCGTCGCGGCGGCCGGTGGCGGCGCATTCGGTCAGATCGAGGCCGAAGCCCAGTTCGTCGAGCAGCAAGAGCTCGAAGCGCACGACGAGCTCGGCCGCGCTCGCCGGCTCGGCGAGATGGCCGATCAAAAGGCCGAGCGCGTCATAGAGGCCGAGATGCGGGTCGCGCTCGGGCAGCAGGCGCAGATGGGCGGCCAGCAACTGCAGGCCGTAGACGGCGCAGGCGCTGTCGAACAGGCCAGCCGCGTTGAGCTCCAGCGCCTCGGCCTGGAAGGTGCCCAGATGCTCGTCGAGGCGGGCGCGCCAGACGAGGTCGACGCGGTTTCCCGCCTGCAGCACCGGCTGCATGCGGCGCGAGCGGCCGCCGCGCACCAGCCCGAGATGGCGGCCGTGGCCGCGCGTCATCACCTCCAGGATGGCGCTCGTCTCGCCATGCCTCCGGGTGCCCAGGATGATGCCTTCGTCACGCCATTCCATCGGCCATACCTGAACCGGATTCCCTGTGGCTTCAAGACCGGCTAAATTCGGGCACATGAAAAGCGCGTCGCAGGATGAGGGGGAACGGCCGGCCGCCGCCGCGTTCGATATCGTGGCGGTCGATTCGAACGGCGATGAGGCGCGGCGGTGCCTGGCCGCCTATTTCGCCGAGCTGTCGAGCCGCTTCGAGCAGGTGTTCGACCCGGCCAGGGGCGTGTCGGCCAACGAGCCGCCGCTGGCGCCGCCGGACGGCTGCTTCCTCGTGGCGCGGCTCGACGGGCGGGCGGTCGGCTGCGGCGGCCTTCGCAAGCTGGAGCCGGGCGTGGGCGAGATAAAGCGCATGTGGGTGGCGGGCGAGGCGCGCGGGCGCGGCCTGTCGCGGCGGCTGCTTCAGGAACTGGAGACCCGCGCGGCCGGCATGGGCATGCTGCGGCTCAGGCTCGACACCAACCACACGCTGGCCGAGGCGCAGGCGCTCTACCGCTCGGCCGGCTATCGCGAGATCGCGCGCTTCAACGACAATCCCTACGCCGATTTCTGGTTCGAGAAGCAGCTCGCTGCCGGCTGAGGGCGTGTGACGCTCAGGCGCCGGGCAGCGGCAGAAGGGCAAGCGGCAGCAGCCGCGAATCCTCGACGGCCGCCGTGCGGTGGCCGATGCCGGCGAGGTAGGCCTCGTCCTTCGCGAAGGCCAAAAAGGCTTCCACCGAATGCTGCCGGACCAGCATGGCACGGTCCCACCGTTCGCCAGCCGGACCGATGAGCCATGGGCCGCCTTCGCCCAGCAGCATCAGCTCGCCACCCGAGGCCGCCAGATGAGGCTGCGTATGGGCGATGTAGAGGTCGTAGGCCTGCGCGCCGCTGATCGGCGCGTCGGGCGCCAGGCCGGGCGTCGCGGAATAATCGGCGACGGCGCGGAAGCGCAGCAGGTTGAGCATGACCACCGGCCCGGCAATCCCGCGCATGACGAAATCGCGGCCGGCTTCAAAAGTCGGGTCGAGATGGGCAGCCACCGTTCGCTCCTGTCTGCCCGCGCAGGGCCTTGAATTATTTTTACCCGGATATTATTTAGCCGCCAATAGCACCCGGCTCGAATGCCGGCAAGCGGCCGGACGGCTGGAGACGACGATGCAACGGGACGAGCGCAAGGCGGCGACGGCCGCCTACAAGGAACGGAAGACCGAGGCGGGCATCTACGCGCTGCGCTGCGCGGCGACCGGCGGCGTGTGGGTCGGCCGCGCGGCCGACGTCTCGACGGTTCAGAACCGGGTGCGCTTCTCGCTCGCCCACGATGCCGGCCTGCGCGCCTCGCTCAAGGCGGCGCTGCGGGAGCACGGCGCCGACGCGATCTCCTTCGAGGTGCTGGAGCGCTTCGGCGAGGACGACATCCCCTACGCCCGCGACAAGTTCCTGCGCGAACGGCAGGAGCACTGGCGCGAGAAGCTGGAAGCAGAGGCGATCTGAGGAGAAGCCTCAGGCGGGCACGACGTCCGTCAGCGGAAAATCGTTGCCCTTGAAGAGCAGCGGCGCGTTCAGCGAGCGCGCGCAGGCATAGGCGAAGCAGTCGCCAAAGTTCAGCCGGGCACGATGGCCGACCACCTTTCCGTAGGTCTTGCAGGCTGCAATGGCACCAAGCCGCACCTCGGAAGTGATGGGTATTTCGACCGCGCCGATTTGCGAGAAGAAGCCTTCGACAAGTTTCTCGGCCTGTTCGAGAACAGCCCGCGGGACCGGCGCGTCGCTGTGGCTGACGGCAAATTTGCTTCGAGCAAAGCCGACGGTCGCCTCATAGGCGACCAGCGGTGAATAAAAGAGAGGACCCGCAGCCTCTTCGATCTTGTCGACCAGAGCTTCGGCATCCTCCTCATCTGCGAGAATGGCAATGATGGCCGAAGCGTCGAGGAACATCACATGTCGCCCCACATCTCGTCCATATAAGCCTTGAGGTCGAGATTTGGATCGCCGGGCCCCATTGCCCTTGCCGCGTCCTGAAGCTTTCTGATCCGTTCCCTCAAGGGTTCGGCTTTGCGCACACGCTCCAGCTCGTTCTGCAACGCGATACGGACAGCCTCGGTCTTGCTTGGCGCATTGGTGGCGTCCTGCACCTGCCGGGCAAGAACGTCCACCTCGTTGTCGCGGATGTAGAGGGCCATCGCAGCCTCCGTCTCTGTATATTCCACCTGAATATACAGCGTCAGCCCGGAAATTCCAGGCCCATCTCGCGGTAGCGCTCGGGGTCGTCGCCCCAGTTCTCGCGCACTTTCACGAACAGGAAGAGGTGCACCTTCTGTTCGAGGATGGCGCCGATCTCGTGGCGGGCGGCTTCGCCGATGGCGCGCAGGGTCTCGCCCTTGCGGCCGATGACGATCTTCTTCTGGCTGTCGCGCTCGACATAGATGACCTGCTCGATGCGCACCGAGCCGTCCTTCCTCTCCTCCCACTTCTCGGTCTCGACATGGGAGGAATAGGGCAGCTCCTCGTGCAGCCGCAGATAGAGTTTTTCGCGCGTGATCTCGGCGGCGAGCTGGCGCATCGGCAGGTCGGATATCTGGTCCTCCGGGTAGAACCACGGTCCCTGCGGCAGCGTGCCCGCCAGCCAGTCGAGCAGGTCGTCGCAGCCGGAGCCGGTCAGCGCCGAGACCATGAAGGTGCGCTCGAAGGCGACCTTCCCGTTGGCCTGCGCGGCGAGCGCCAGCAGGGTGTCGCGCTTCACCGCGTCGACCTTGTTGAGCACCAGCGCCTTGGGCTGGCGGACCTCGGCGAGCTTGTCGAGGATACTTGCCGCCTCCCCTTTCAGGCCGCGCTGGGCGTCGATCAGGACGAGCACGAGGTCGGCGTCCTGCGCGCCGCCCCACGCGGTCGTGACCATCGCCTGGTCGAGCCGGCGCTTGGGCCGGAAGATGCCGGGCGTGTCGACGAAGACGATCTGGGTCCGGTCGCGGGTCGCGATGCCGCGCACCAGCGCGCGGGTGGTCTGCACCTTGTGGGTGACGATCGACACCTTGGCGCCGACCAGCCGGTTGACCAGCGTCGACTTGCCGGCGTTCGGCGCGCCGATGATGGCGACGAAGCCGGAGCGGGTCGGCGGCGTCTGGGCTTCCTCGCTCATGCGCGCTCCTCGGCCTGCCATACGCCCTCGCGCACCAGCATGGCGGCGGCGGCGTTCTGCTCTGCCTCGCGCTTGGAGCGTCCCGTTGCCTCGGCCTCGGCGCGGCCGTCGACGCGCACGGCGACGGTGAAGACGGGGTCGTGGTCCGGCCCGGCGCGCCCGCGCGTCTCGTAGACGGGCGTGGCGCCGGCGGCCTGGTGGGCCCATTCCTGCAGCTCGGTCTTGGGGTCTCGGCGGGCCGCGCCCGCGGCCTTCGCGCGCGGCTCCCACCAGCGCAGGATGAAGGCGCGGGCAGCCTCCATGCCTCCATCCAGATAGAGCGCGGCGATGAGGGCCTCGGTGACGTCGGCGCGCACGTTGATGCGCTTGTGCGGCGACAGCGCGCGCACGTCGGCCGCCGCCCGGATCAGGCCGCCCAGCCCGATCTCCTCGGCGATCGCCGCAAGCGCCTCGGCGTTGACCAGCGCGTTCAACCGCACCGACAGCTCGCCCTCGGGCGCGTCGGGGAAGGCGCGGTAGAGCATCTCGGCCACGACGAGGCCGAGCACGCGGTCGCCGAGGAACTCCAGCCGCTGGTAGTCGATGCGCGAGGCGCCGCGGGCGCTGGCATGCGTCAGCGCGTATTCGGCGAGCGAGCGGTCGCGGAAGCCGTGCCCGGTGAGCGCGGCGAGCTCGTCGAAGCGGGTGTCGTCGAGGCGGGCCTTGCGCGCCATGTCGCGGCCGATGCGGCTCAGTCGACCCAGTGGAACAGGCGAGAGGCGCGCATCTCGGTCGGCCACTTCCAGATCTCCAGCGGGCTGGCGCCGCCGGCGATCGAGAAGAAGATGATGTTGGCGCGGCCGATCAGGTTCTCGGCCGGCACGAAGCCGACGGAGAAGCGGCTGTCGGACGAGTTGTCGCGGTTGTCGCCCATCATGAAATAGTGGCCGGCCGGCACGACGAACTCGCGCGTGTCGTCGCCGATGCCGTTCCTGGTCAGGTCGAGCGTGTCGTAGGAGACGCCGTTGGGCAGCGTCTCGCGCCAGACCTCGACCGGGCGGTCGACCTCGGTGATGTCGGGATTGTTGATCTCGCCGACCTTCTCACGCGGCACGGCCACGTCGTTGATGAAGAGCTGGCCGCCCCTCATCTGGATGCGGTCGCCCGGCAGGCCGACGACGCGCTTGATGTAGTCGAGCGAGGGGTTGGGCGGGAACTTGAAGACGACGACGTCGCCGCGCGTCGGCTCGCCGCCCCAGATGCGGCCGGAGAAGATCGGCGGCGAGAACGGCAGCGAGTTCTTCGAATAGCCGTAGGCCCATTTGGTGACGAACAGGTAGTCGCCCTCGAGCAGGGTCGGGCGCATCGAGCCCGACGGAATCGAGAAGGGCTGGAAGAAGAAGGTGCGGATGACGAGCGCCAAAAGCAGCGCCTGGACGATGACGCTGATGGTCTCGCCCCAGCCGCCGGACCTCTTCTGCGATTTCTCAGCCACGCTCATGTCCATCCTCGGTCGTTTGCAGCCGTCTTAGATCATCGTCCAAGGTCGAGCAACGCAATTGCGGCCGCCATAAGGCCGCGCCGTCCTCACGCTCCAGCGAGCGGCAGCGCCTCGATGATGACGAAGGCCTGCGCGAGCGGAAAATCGTCGGTGATGGTCAGGTGGATCACCGGCCGGTGGCCCGCCGGCACCAGCGCGGCCAGCCGCTTCGCCGCGCCGCCGGTCAACTGCATCGTCGGCTTGCCGCCCGGCAGGTTGACGACGCCCATGTCGCGCCAGAACACGCCGCGCGACAGGCCGGTGCCGAGCGCCTTGGCGCAGGCCTCCTTGGCTGCGAAGCGCTTGGCGTAGGAGGCGGCGCGCTGCCTGCGGCGCTCGGAGCGGGCGCGCTCGACGGGCGTGTAGACGCGCTCGATGAAACGCTCGCCGTAGCGCTCCAGCGAGCGCTCGATGCGGCGGATGTCGATCAGGTCGCTGCCGATGCCGAGGATCATGCGCGCCGCTCAGGCCGCCGGCGCGTGGCCGGCGTCGACGCGGCTGCGCGCGCGCTCGGCCAGCCGGTCGCGGCGGCGCTGCTGGAACCCGCGCGCGCCCCACAGGGTGAGCATGTAGAAGCAGAGGGCGACGGCGGTGCCCTCGACGAGGCTGCCGACCGTCATCGGCAGCAGCAGCGGCTTCCAGATCGAGGCGAAGTCGAGCTGTGACAGCGCATGGCCGAAATGGATCGGGCCCGCCACATGCCCGCCGCGGCCGTAGAGGATCAGCCGGCCGAGCTCGAAGGTCGAGGCCCAGATGGCCGGCAGCAGCAGCGGGTTGCCGATCGCGGTGCCGAGCGCCGAGGCGATCAGGTTGCCGCCGATCAGCCAGGCCACGATGCCGGCCAGCACGAAGTGGAAGCCCAGAAAAGGCGTGAAGGAGACGAAGACGCCGGCCGCGATGCCGGCGGCGATCGCATGCGGCGTCGCGCTGAGCCGCAGCACGCGCCTTGAATAATAACGGAAGGAGCGCGCAAAGGAACGGCGCGGCCACAGCAGCGTGCGGACGCGCTCGCTGAAACTGGCCGGCTCCCTGCGACGAAACAGCATGATCCAGAAAACTCTTGGCGCGGGCCTCGCCCGCATGCGCACGCACATATGCGCACGCGCGCCGTTAGACAAGCGCGGCCGGCCGGCGACCGCGCCACAGGGTGAACATATAGGGCTGCCGGGCGCGCGGCGCCACGCCGCGAACGGCCTGAGGTCCCTCAGATGTTGCGGCTACCCGGCTTTACCGGCGGAATTGCGGCGAGTTCCGGGGGCAGCTTGTCGGCCGGATAAGCCGGCACCTCGTACTGCGCAAGCGCGATCAGCGGCACGCCGACATCGGCCTTGCCGGCCGCGCGGTCGATGATGCAGGCAGCGGCCGCGACCTCGATGCCGAGCTTCCTCAGGCAGTCGATCGTCTCGCGGATCGACAGGCCGGTGGTGACGATATCCTCGACCACGACGACGCGAGCGCCCTTCTCGATCTCGAAGCGGCGCAGGCGGAACTCGCCGCCTTCCCGCTCGACCCAGACGGCCGGCACGCCGAGATGCCGCGAGGTCTCGTAGGCGGGAATCAGGCCGCCGATGGCCGGGCCGACGACGTAGTCGATGCGGCCGGGCACCTTCTCGCGGATCAGCGCCGCGAGCGCGCGGCACAGCCGCTCGGTCTTGTCGGCATGCATGAAGACGCGCGCCTTCTGCAGGAAGACCGGGCTGCGCAGGCCCGAGGTGAGGATGAAGTGGCCGGTGAGGATGCCTCCCGCCTCGCGGAAGATGTCCAGCACCTCGTCAACGGTCATGGCGGTCTCCTGTAGGCCAATTCTGCAGGGCAGAGTCCCTTCGCGCCCCCCTCTGCCCTGCCGGGCATCTCCCCCACAAGGGGGGAGATCAGCCTTCATTGCCGATTTCGCGAACCTTCAGCGATTGGCGAAAGCAGAACCGACAGCCGATCTCCCCCCTTGTGGGGGAGATGTCCGGCAGGACAGAGGGGGCAACGTAGAGAGCCGAATCCCGCAAGCCGGTCAAATCCGTCACCCGTTCACCCGCTTGGCATCCGACACGCTCGGATTGTCGCGGAGCTGGGAGAGCAGCCGGTTGAGCTGCTTCAGGTCCCAGACCTCCAGGTCGATCATCATCTCGGTGAAGTCCGGCGCGGTGCGCAGCATCGAGAGCATGTGGATGTTGGCGTCGTTGGAGGCGATCACCTGCGAGATGTTGGCGAGCGAGCCGGGCTCGTTGATCGCCGTCACCGAGATGCGTGCGGGGAAACGCTCCTTCATGTCCTCGTCGATGTCCCAGCGCACGTCGACCCAGCGCTCGGGCTGGTCGTCGAAGGCGGTCAGCGAGGGCGACTGGATCGGATAGATGGTGATGCCGGAGCCGGGCTGGAGGATGCCGACGATGCGGTCGCCCGGCACCGCGCCCTCCGGGGCGAAGCGCACCGGCAGGTCGCCGGAGACGCCGCGGATCGGCAGCGCGGCCTTGTCGGTCTGCTTGCGGCCCTTGCGCGAGGCGCGTCCGGGAAGCTGGAACAGCATGCCGGCGGCGTTGCGCAGGTTGACCCAGCCCTCCTCGCGGGTCTTGCCCGTCGACGCGGTGACGCGCTCGTCCTTGTAGTCGGGGAAGACGGCCTTGAGCACGTCGGGCGACGAGATCTCGCCGCGGCCGACGGAAGCCAGCACGTCCTCGACCTCCTTGCGGGCCAGCCGGTGCAGCGCCGGCTTCAGCGCCTCCTTGGAGAAGGTCTTGCCGGCGCGCTCGAAGGCGCGCTCGAGGATGCGGGCACCGAGGCCGGAATACTGCTTGCGCGCGGCGAGCTTGGTGGCGCGGCGGATCGCCGAACGCGCCTTGCCGGTGACGACCACGTTCTCCCACGCCGCCGGCGGCGTCTGCGCCTTGGAGCGGATGATCTCGACCTCGTCGCCGTTCTTCAGCTCCGTCATCAGCGGCATGATGCGGCCGTTGACCTTGGCGCCGACGCAGGTGTCGCCGACGTCGGTGTGGACGGCGTAGGCGAAGTCGATCGGGGTGGCGCCCCGCGGCAGCGCGATCAGCCGGCCCTTGGGCGTGAAGCAGAAGACCTGGTCCTGAAACAGCTCCAGCTTGGTGTTTTCCAGGAATTCCTCGGGGTTGTCGCCTTCCGACAGCGCCTCGATGGTGCGGCGCAGCCACGCATAGGCGTTGGTGTCGCGGGAGATGGCGTGGCTGACCTCGCCGGCGGCACCCGCCGTATCCTTGTAGATCGAATGCGCGGCGACGCCGTATTCGGCGATGTGGTCCATCTCGCGGGTGCGGATCTGCAGTTCGACGCGCTGGCGCGAAGGGCCGACGATGGTGGTGTGGATCGAGCGGTAGTCGTTCTGCTTGGGCGTCGAGATGTAGTCCTTGAAGCGACCGGGCACCATCGACCACGTCGTATGGATGGCGCCCAGCGCGCGGTAGCAGTCGTCGACCGTCTCCACGATGACGCGGAAGCCGAATATGTCGGAGAGCTGCTCGAAGGAGAGCGCCTTGGTCTCCATCTTGCGGAAGACGGACCACGGCTTCTTCTGCCGGCTCAGCACCTGCGCGCTGATCCTGTGCTTCTCGAACAGCGCCGACAGCGACTTCTCGATCTCGGCGATGACGCCGCGGTTGCGCTGGAAGACGTCGGCCAGCCGCTCGGTCACGGTGCGGTAGGCCTCGGGGTTGATGTGGCGGAAGGCGAGGTCTTCCAGCTCCTCGCGCATGTCCTGCATGCCCATGCGGCCGGCGAGCGGCGCATAGATCTCCATCGTCTCCTCGGCGATGCGCACGCGCTTTTCGGGCGGCACGTGGCCGAGCGTGCGCATGTTGTGCAGCCGGTCGGCGAGCTTGACGAGCAGCACGCGCACGTCCTCGGCGATCGCCAGCAGCAGCTTGCGCAGGTTCTCGGCCTGCTCGGCCTTGCGCGAGACCAGGTCGAGCTTCTTGAGCTTGGTCAGGCCCTCGACGAGGCGACCCATCTCGGGGCCGAACAGCTCGTCGATCTCGGCGCGCGTCGCGGTGGTGTCCTCGATCGTGTCGTGCAGCAGCGCGACCGCGATCGTCGCCTCGTCGACATGCATGTCGGTGAGGATGGCGGCCACTTCCAGCGGGTGCGAGAAATAGGGGTCGCCCGAGGCCCGCCGCTGATGGCCATGCTTCTGCATGGCGTAGACATAGGCCTTGTTGAGCAGCGCCTCGTTGACCTCGGGCTTGTAGCGCTGCACGCGCTCGACAAGCTCGTATTGGCGCATCATGGGCGAGGTTCCGGCGGTCCAGTCAGACGAAAGGCGCCGCGTCGGCCGACGCAGCGCCTTCTAGTTAATCACGATTCCCCGCCCAAGGAAGTGGCGGGGCGCGCGATGGTTCAGAAGTCGTCGCTCTTTTCCGGCGGCACCAGTCCTTCGATGCCGGCGAGCAGGTCTTCCTCGCTCATGCGGTCGAAGGCGATGTTCTCCTCCGGCGCGTCGGCGCTCTCGGCGGCGTCGGCATCGGCGATCAGGCTCTGGCCCTCCGCCTCCGGCTCGTCGATCTCGACATGCTTCTGCAGCGAGTGGATCAGGTCTTCCTTGAGGTCGCCGGGCGACAGCGTCTCGTCGGCGATCTCGCGCAGCGCCACGACCGGGTTCTTGTCGTTGTCGCGGTCGATGGTGATCGGCTGGCCCTGCGAGATCTGGCGGGCGCGGTGACCGGCCAGCAGAACCAGCTCGAAGCGGTTCTCGACCTTGTCGATGCAGTCTTCAACGGTTACGCGGGCCATTCATTGCCCCTTTCATAATCTTGCGATGTCCGGAAGTTGGGCGGTCCATAGACGGTTTGCAAGGGAAATACAAGCGCCGCGCGGCCCGGCCGGCCCTTGGAATGGGGCCTGCGGAACGCTAATTCCGGTTTCGTTGTTTCATGATGGTCCCCGGCCGAGGCCGGCGATTGCGGACCGCGCTTTTTCGAGAAGGAATACTCGCCATGTTCGATCCCCGCGAGAAGATCGCGCTGTTCATCGACGGAGCCAACCTCTACGCGACCTCGCGCGCGCTCGGCTTCGACATCGACTACCGCAAGCTGTTGGAAAGCTTCCACAAACGCGGCTACCTGCTGCGCGCCTACTATTACACGGCGCTGGTCGAGGACCAGGAATACTCCTCGATCCGGCCGCTGATCGACTGGCTCGACTACAATGGCTACAAGGTCGTGACCAAGCCGGCCAAGGAGTTCACCGACGCCACCGGCCGGCGCAAGATCAAGGGCAACATGGACATCGAGCTGACGATCGACGCGCTCGAGCTCGCCAAGCATGTCGACCACTACGTGATCTTCTCCGGCGACGGCGACTTCCGCACGCTGGTGGAGGCGCTGCAGCGCAAGGGCCGCAAGGTCTCGGTCGTGTCGACCATGTCGTCGCAGCCGC
Source organism: Hyphomicrobiales bacterium (assembly GCA_017305835.1). GTDB lineage: Bacteria > Pseudomonadota > Alphaproteobacteria > Rhizobiales > Rhizobiaceae > RCIO01. The sequence goes on along the minus strand of JAFKJY010000105.1, from coordinate 9,221 downwards.
CGATGATCTCGGACGAGCTGAGGCGGCAGGCCGACTACTTCATCGACCTGATGTCGCTCAAGGCCGAGGTCGGCCGCGACCCGAGCGAGCGGCCGGCGCGGCGGCAGGAGCCGGCGGCGGCGCCGGTAGACGAGGACGACGACTATTGATGATTTTGCGCATGCCGTTGTCCCGAAACCGGTTTCCACTTTCGGGCGACATGCTTTGTTGATACGGCTCGGCGCATGCCCGCCGAGCCTTCCCGCGACTGCCCGCTCTGCCCCCGCCTCGTCGCCTTCCGCGAGGAATGGCGGGCGAAGGAGCCGACCTGGCACAACGCGCCGGTGCCGACCTGGCTGCCGCCGGAGGGCGCGGCGGGCGTGCGGCTGCTGATCGTCGGGCTGGCGCCCGGCCTGCGCGGCGCCAACCGGACGGGACGTCCCTTCACCGGCGACTATGCCGGCGACCTGCTCTACAAGACGCTGAAATCGTTCGGCCTGGCGCGCGGCAACTTCGAAGCGCGGCCGGACGACAGCCTGGAGCTGGTCGGCACGGCCATCGTCAACGCGGTGCGCTGCGTGCCGCCGCAGAACAAGCCGCTGCCGGTCGAGATCAACACCTGCCGGCAGTTCCTCATCGGCACGATCGCCCGCTTCCCCGACCTGGAGGCGATCGTCTCGCTCGGGGCGATCGCCCACCAGTCGGTGGTCAAGGCGCTCGGCCTCAGGCTCTCCGCCCTGCCCTTCCGGCACGGCGGCCGCGGACGCGCCGGGCCGGTCGAGCTGTTCTCCAGCTACCACTGCTCGCGCTACAACACGAACACGGGCGTGCTGACGGAGGAGATGTTCCGGGCGGTGTTCGGGGAGGTCGCCGCGCACCTCGATCAAGGCGCGCCGGCCTCCCCTCAGTAGGGGTGCCGGTCCGCCTTGTTCGTCCAGGCCTCATAGGCCTTGAGGCCGGTGTCGCGCTCGAAGTTCTCGGTCACCGCGATGCGGCGTTCGGTCCAGGGCCTGGTGAAGTCCTCGTACTGGAAGGCGTCGTCGAAGCCGATGGCGCTTGTGTCCTTGAGGCTGGCGGCGAAATAGAGATGGTCGATGCGCGACCAGTAGATCGCGCTCATGCACATCGGGCACGGCGCGCCGTTGATGTAGATCTCGCATCCCTTCAGCATCCTGGCCCGCTCGGGGACCGGATCGACCGAACCCGCCTCGCGCGGGATCATCTCCAGGATGGTGCCGGCGCCGTATTCGCTGCCGAGCAGGGCCTTCGGGTTGAGGCGCGTCGAGGCGTCGATGATGGCGGTGATCTCGGCATGGAAGACCGGGATGCCCGTCAGCAGCACGCGGTTCTGGCCGCGCCCGATGATCTCGCCATCCTTGACGATGACGGCGCCGAACGGCCCGCCCCACCCCTTCTCCACCGACTCGACGGCAAGGCGGGTCGCCTCCTCCATGAACTTCTTCCTGTCGGGCGGCACGGCAGCTTCCGCCGCCGTGACCGAGAAGCCGGCCGTCGCAGCCGCGCCCGCAGCAACCGCCGTCGCCATGAAGATGCGGCGGCCCGGATCGCGCAGGTCCTCCGCGCGCGCATTGCCGCAGCCCGTCTCGTGCCCGTTCGTGCAGTTGCAGCTCATCATCGGTCTTCCCCCTCGGCTCGAGCCGGCATACGCCGCTCAACTCGGAGGCGACCTTATTTTAAAAACAAAAAAAATAATGTTAACGGCTTCGCGCCCGGGCGCGGGCCATGGCATCGCCCGCGCCCGAGGCAGCCGGCGTCAGGCCGGCCAGCCGGAGATCGCCTTGCTGTCGAGGAACTCTTCGATGCCCCACTGGCCGCCCTCGCGCGCGCGGCCGGACGATCTGACGCCGCCGAAGAAGGCATCGGGGCCGAGGCCGTCGCCATTGGCCTCGACCATGCCCGAGCGCAGCGCCAGCCCGAGGCGGCGGCGGCGTGCCTCGTCGGCGGTCTGGACGTAGTTCGCCAGCCCGTAGACCGTGTCGTTGGCGATCGCCACCGCCTGCTCCTCGGTGTCGAAGGGCAGGATCGACAGGACGGGGCCGAAGATCTCCTCCTTCTCGATGCGCATGCCGGGCTCGACGTCGGCGAACACGGTCGGGCGCACGAAGTAGCCCTTGTTGAGGTCGGAGGGGCGGCCCGGACCGCCGGCGACGAGGCGCGCGCCCTCGCTTATGCCGGAGCCGATCAGGTCCTGGATCTTGTCGTGCTGGGCCGCCGAGACGACGGGGCCGATATGCTTGCCGGGCTGGTGGGCGGACGCCACCGGCGTCGCCTCCGCCAGCTTGCGCGCGATCTCCACCGCATCGGCATAGGCCGGACGCTCGACCAGCATGCGGGTCGGGGCGTTGCAGGACTGGCCGGAATTGTTGAAGACGCGGCGGACGCCGCGCTCGACGGCCTTGGCGTCCGCGTCGGCGAAGACGAGGTTGGCGCCCTTGCCACCGAGCTCGAGGCAGACCTTCTTCAGCGTGTCGGCCGAAGCCTTGGTGATGGCGATGCCGGCCCGCGTCGAGCCGGTGAAGCTCACCATGTCGACGTCCGGATGCGAGGCGAGCCGCGTTCCGACGCCCGCACCGTCGCCGTTGACGAGGTTGAAGACGCCGGCCGGCACGCCGGCCTCGTCGAGGATATCGGCGAACAGCATGCCGGACAGCGGCGCGATCTCGGACGGCTTCAGCACCATCGTGCAGCCGGCGAGCAGCGCCGGGACGACCTTCAGCGTGACCTGGTTCATCGGCCAGTTCCACGGCGTGATGAGCGCGGCGACGCCGACCGGCTGCCAGGCGATGCGGGTGCGCGGCGAGCGCGGCCCGGCCGGCCGCAGGAACTCGAACGATCTGAACGCCTCGATGAAGTTGGCGATGTGCCAGCTTCCGGCGCCGACCTGGGCGGAGCGCGCCATGTCGATCGGCGCGCCCATCTCCATGCTGATCGCGCGGGCCATGTCCTCGGCCCGCTTGCCGTAGATCTCCGAGACGCGCTCGACCAGCGCCAGCCGCTCGGCCGGATCGGTCGCCGACCAGACCGGCAGCGCGGCTTTCGCCGCGGCGACCGCGCGGTCGGCGTCCGCCTGCCCACCCAGGGAAATCGTCGCGCAGGCCTCTTCCGTAGACGGGTCGATCACCGCGAACGCCTGTCCGGCCTGCGGATCGCGCCACGCGCCGTCGATGTAGAATTGCCGCCGCTCGATCATGACGTCTCCCTTTCGTGTCGATCCATCGCCTGCGCCGGATGCGCGATTTGCAGGGCGGGCCGCCCGGAAGGGCCGGACAGGCGAGGCGGAGCGGCCTAGCCGCGGTCCCTCAGCAGCCGGCCCTTCTCGCGCGCCCAGTCGCGCTCCTTCTCAGTCTGCCGCTTGTCGCCCAGCGTCTTGCCCTTCGCCAGCGCCAGCAGCAGCTTTGCCCGGCCGCGGTCGTTGAAGTAGATCTTGAGCGGCACCATCGTCATGCCCTGCCGCTCCACGGCCTGGGCCAGCCTGGCCATCTCCTTCTTCTTCAACAGCAATTTGCGCCTGCGGCGCGGCTCGTGGTTGAAGCGGTTGGCCTGGAGGTATTCGGGCAGGTAGGAGTTGATCAGCCAGATCTCGCCGCCTTCCATGGAGGCGTAGGATTCGGCGATGTTGGCATGGCCGCCGCGCAGCGACTTGACCTCGGTGCCGGTCAGCGCGAGGCCCGCCTCATAGGTGTCGATCACCTCGTAGGCGAAGCGGGCCTTGCGGTTCTCGGCGGCGACCTTGTTGTTCGGGTCGGATTTCTTCATGCCGGGTCAACGCGCCGGGCGCGTTTCAGTTGACCAGTCCGGCGAACTTCATCGCCTCGTCGATCTTCGCGGCGGTCGACGCCTCGATCGTCACCAGCGGCGAGCGCACGACGTTCTCGACACGGCCGAGGCGCGACAGCGCGTATTTGGCGCCGCACAGGCCGGGCTCGATGAAGAGCGCCTTGTGGAGCGGCATCAGCCGGTCCTGCAATTCCAGCGCCTTCTGCTTGTCGTTGGCCAGCGTCGCCTCCTGGAACTCGGCGCACAGGCGCGGCGCGACGTTCGACGTGACCGAGATGCAGCCGACGCCACCATGGGCATTGAAGCCGAGCGCGGAAGCATCCTCGCCGGAAAGCTGGATGAAGTCCTTGCCGCAGGTCATGCGCTGCTCGGAGACGCGCTCGACCTTGCCGGTGGCGTCCTTGACGCCGACGATGTTGTCGAAGTCGTGCGCCAGCCGGCCCATCGTCTCCGGGCTCATGTCGATCACCGAGCGCGGCGGGATGTTGTAGATGACGATCGGCAGCGAGGTCGCGCGCGCCACGGCCGCGAAGTGCTCGTAGAGGCCGCGCTGGGTCGGCTTGTTGTAATAGGGCGTGACGACGAGGGCCGCGTCGGCGCCGACCTCCTCGGCATAGCGGACGAGGCCGACAGCCTCCTCGGTGTTGTTGGAGCCGGCGCCGGCGACGACCGGCACACGGCCGTTCGACACCTCGACGCAGGTCTTCACCACCCGGCGGTGCTCGTCATGGGTAAGCGTGGGGGATTCGCCGGTGGTGCCCACCGGAACGAGACCCTTCGTGCCCTCCGCGAGCTGCCATTCGACGAATGCGCGAAAGGCTTTCTCGTCGAAGCGCCGGTCGGACGAGAACGGCGTGACGAGCGCAGTGAGCGAGCCTCTCAGCATTTCGATGAACTCCCGGTCGCGGAAAATCCCGCATTCCGCAGGCTTCTAGCTGATGAACGGCCGCGCGGAAAGCGGCGCACCATAGTCTTGACACGGTGGCGAGGCAAGGAGCCGCGATTGGGCCAATCGCAGGGGCGAATCGGCGCTGCCGTCCGCCCCGCCGGCCCGGGTAAGCCTTCGTTTACCATGTTTTCACCGGCAGGCGGCAGGATACACCTTTGCCTGCCGCGCCTGTATGATAGCGCGCAGAAGGGGGAGCCCGAGGCATGGCTGCAGGGCGCATCGCCACGATACTCGCCATTGCCGGGCTCGGCATCGGCCTCGCACACCCTGTCGAGGCCAAGCGCGCCCAGCCGCACCTGCCGCGCACGGACGTGCCGATCCCGACTCCACGGCCCGACCCGTCCGCCCAAACGCAGGCCGAGGCCGATCCGGCCGCCGCGATCGCGGCCGCTGCCGCCGCGCGGGTCGATAAGGCGCGTGCGGCCGAGCCGCTGCGGCGCGGCCTCGACGCGCTGGCCAAGGGCGACGCACCCGGAGCGGCGGCGGCCCGCGCGGCGCTCACGCCCGGCTCGCTCGACCACGAGATCCTGAGCTGGGCGATCGCGCTCAGCGGCGGCGCGTCGAGCCGGCAGATGCTCGAGGCCCGCAGCGAGCTCTCGGACTTGCCCGGCACGGCGGCGCTGCAACGCAACCTGGAGCGCGCGCTCTACCGCGAGAACGCCGCGCCCGAGGCCGTGCTTTCCGCGCTCGGGGCCACGCCGCCCACGACCTACGAGGGCGTGGTGGCGCTGGCGCGCGCACGGCTCGCTACGGACGACATGGAAGGCGCGCGCAAGCTCGTCGCCGACTACTGGCGCACGGCCAAGCTGGAAGCGCCGCAGGAGGCCGCCTTCCTGAAGCAGTTCGGCACGCTGCTGACGCGCGCCGACCACCGCTTCCGCATGGAGCGGATGTTCTATGCCGAGCGGGTGAACGCCGGCGAGCGGGCGGCCAAGCGCGCCGGCACCGAGCAGCTCGCCAAGGCCTGGAGCGCGATGATCCGCGAGCAGCGCGACGCCGGCAAGCTGCTGCAGGCGGTGCCGGCCGCGCAGCGCGACGCCGGCTACCACTTCGCCCAGGCCAAGTATCTGCGCCAACGCGAGCGGTTCGCCGAGGCGGCCAAGGTCGTGCTGTCGGCGCCGGCCGGCCCCGACCTCATGGCCGACGCCGACGCCTGGTGGATCGAGCGCCGCGTGCTGTCGCGTGAGCTGCTCGACATCGGCGATGTCGAGAGCGCGTACAGGATAGCCGCCGCCCATGTCGCCGAATCGCCGGCCATGGCGGCGGACGCCGAGTTCCACGCCGGCTGGTACGCGCTGACCGGGCTCAAGGACGCGGCGCGCGCCATGGGCCATTTCAGAAAGATCACCGAAATCGCCGGCGGGCCGATCTCGCTCGCGCGCGCCTACTACTGGATGGGACGCGCGGCGGAAGCCGGCGCGCCGGGCGAGCCACGCGACTTCTACGAGCAGGCGGCGCGCTACGGCACCGCGTTCTACGGCCAGCTCGCTGCGACGGAGCTGGGACGAGCGGTGATCGCCACCGACTATCCAACGCCGACGGACGACGACCGCACGCGCTTCGCCACACGGCAGTCGGTGCAGGCGATCGACCGGCTGGAGGCGGCCGGCTACGGCAGCCGCGCCGACATCCTCTACCGCGACCTCGCCGGCGAACTGACCAGCCCCGGGGAGCTGGCGCTGCTTTCGGCCCGCGCCGAGCGGCGCGGCGACCACTATCTCGGCCTCAAGGTCGCCAAGATCGCCGCCTCGCGCGGCCTCGACATCGGCGCGCTGACGCATCCGATGGGCGCGATCCCGCCGTCCGCCCGCATCTCGACCGCCGGCAAGGCGCTGGCCTATGCGGTGGCCCGGCAGGAGAGCGAGTTCAACGCCGGCGCGGTGTCGTCGGCCGGGGCGCGCGGCCTGCTGCAGCTCCTGCCGCGGACGGCGCGCGCGATGGCCAAGCAGGTCGGGCTCGGCTATTCGGCGAGCCGGCTGACCACCGACCCCGGCTACAACGCCTCGCTGGGCGCGGCCTACCTGACCGAGCAGCTCGCGCGCTTCGACGGCTCCTACGTGCTCACTTTCGCCGGCTACAATGCCGGCCCGGCGCGCGTGCAGGACTGGGTGCGCCGCTACGGCGACCCACGCGGCAAGGACGTGCACGCGATCGTCGACTGGATCGAGCGGATCCCCTATGCCGAGACGCGCAACTACGTGCAGCGGGTCATGGAGAACCTGCAGGTCTACAAGATGCGGCTGTCGGGCGCGGTGGATATACGGGATGATTTGAGGAAGTGAGCGAATAGCGAATAGCGAATAGCGAATAGCGAATAGCGAATAGCGAATAGCGAATAGGATAAATCACGCTCCTTCAGACCGATTGCAACTGCCCTCGCATCTCCAACCTCCCTTGCTTTCGACCGGATTTTTCCCCCTATTCGCTATTCGCTACTCCCTATTCGCTGCCATCCCATGCCCCCCACCGCTCCCTTCACCGACTTCTTCTACTCCGCCAATGACGGGCTGGAGCTGCATGCGCGCGTCTATGACGCCGGCGCGGCGGCGGGCGCGCTACCCGTCGTCTGCCTGCCGGGGCTGACGCGCAACGCGCGCGACTTCCACGAGCTGGCGCTGCACCTCTCGGCCGGGGCGGCGACGCGGCGCAGGGTGATCGCCTTCGACTATCGCGGGCGCGGGCTCTCGGCGCGCGACCGCAACTGGCGCAACTACGATCCGCTGATCGAGGCCGGCGACGTCATGGCGGGGCTGGCGGCGCTCGGCATCGGCCATGCGGCCTTCGTCGGCACGTCGCGCGGCGGACTGATCGTGTTCGCACTCGCCGCGATGCGCCCCGCTTTGCTGAAGGCCGTGGTGCTCAACGACATCGGGCCTGTGGTCGAGGGCGCAGGACTGGTGCAGATCCGCGCCTATCTGGAACGGGCGCCGCGGCCGCGCGACATGGCGGAAGCCGCCGCCTTGCAGAAGGCGGTGCAGGGAACCGCGTTTCCGGCGCTCACGGACGCCGACTGGCAGCGCATGGCGGCTGCCTTCTACAGCGAGAAGAACGGCCGCCTCGTCGCGGATTTCGACCCGGCGCTGCTGAAGACGCTGAAGGGAATCGACCTGAGCAAGCCGCTGCCGCAGGCATGGCCGCAATTCCTCGCGCTGCGCGCCGTCCCCCTGATGGCGATCCGCGGCGAGAATTCCAGCCTGCTGTCGGCCGACACGCTGCGCGAGATGGCCAACCAGCATCCCGACATGCGCAGCGTCACGGTCTCCGGCCAGGGCCACGCGCCGCTGCTCGAGACGGCGGGCCTGCCCGACAAGATCGCGGCCTTCCTCGATTCGGCCGACCGGAAGGCGCGGTAGAACGCAACCGGTAAGGCCGCAACCCGATCCCGAATCGATTCGCGGACGACAGCCGCTTCGTCTCGCCGCCCCCGCAAGCTCAGCCAGCCGCTCCCGGCCTAACTCCGCACAAAAGAAAAACCCGGCGGTTGCCCGCCGGGTTTTCCGTTTCCGGTGGTCCGGAGAACTTAGAACGAACGCTGGAAGCGAACGACGCCGTCCCACACGCCCGCGCCGCCGGCCGTCGTGTAACGGATTTCCGGACGGATCAGGAGGTTGGTGACCGGGGTCCAGCCGACCGAAGCGCCGAACTGCCAGGCGCCGGCGGTCGCCGGGCTGTCGAACCACTGGGCCGACACGTTGAAGTTCACCTTCGGCGAAGCCTGGACGCTCACGTGGCCGAGGATCGACCAGTTCTGCTGGAGAGCAGACACGCGGTAGGTGTTCGGCACGCCAGCGGTGAAGCTGCTGTAGAACACATGCAGACCGCCGGAGAAGCCGGAGTTGGCCGCCTTGAAGCGAGCCACGACCTTGCCGCCCCACTCGCTGTTCACAGCGTCGTAGCCGATGATGGCGCCGATGGAGCCCCAGCCCTGAGCGAAGTTGATACCGCCTTCGACGTTGGTCTGCCAGGCCGCGCGGGCCGGGTTCTCAACGAGGGCGATGATGGCCGAGAAGCCGTTTCCGCCGTTGAAGGTGTAGCTGACTTCCGAGGTGTTGTTGAAGCCGTACGCACCGTCATAGGTGAAGCCGGTCGTGCCGTAGCCCAGGAAGCGCGAGTACGGGCTGTGGGTGCGGCCGATACGGAACGTACCGGAAGCGCCCTGCAGCTCGATGAAGGCGTGCGCGATGTTGAAGTACTGGGCGTTGACCGAGCCCGGGCCCGTGTCAGCGTTGATCTCGACCTCGGCGTAGCCACGCAGCGTGCCCCACTCGGTCTCCGAACGAGCGTCGAAGGTCGGGGTGAAGCGGGCGCGATTCCAGTAGCCGGTGAAGCCGCCGTTGATGCGAATTTCGTCGCGGACGTAGCCGCCGATCTTCAGGCAGGTCTCGGTGCCGGGGATGTAGAAGAAGCCGGCGCCGTACACGTCGCAGACGCGGACGTATTCGACCGGCTCGGGCTCGGCCATCACGACGGCGTCGGCGGCGTAGGAGCCGGTCGA
>JAFKJY010000104.1 GCA_017305835.1 Hyphomicrobiales bacterium | reverse complement strand
CCGCCCGCCGCATCATCGCGGCAGGCACGAAGCTCGATCCCGCGCGCGCGGCGGACGTTTCCGTGGACGTGAAGGCGCTGATGGCGGGATAGAGCAGCCCCTTCCTTCTCCCCTTGCGGGAGAAGGTGGATCGGCGCGCAGCGCCGAGACGGATGAGGGGTGCTGGACGGAGCGCTACGCTGGAACACCCCTCATCCGCCCTTTCGGGGCACCTTCTCCCACAAGGGGAGAAGGAGTCGTTGCCTACCCCATCGCCTTCTGGAGGTTCTCGTCGACCTTGTCGAGGAAGCCGGTGGTCGACAGCCAGGGCTGGTCGGGGCCGATCAGCAGCGACAGGTCCTTGGTCATGTAGCCGGACTCGACGGTCTCGATGCAGACCTTCTCCAGCGTCTCGGAGAAGTGCTTCAGCTTGGCGTTGTCGTCGAGCTTGGCGCGGTGGGCCAGCCCGCGCGTCCAGGCGAAGATCGAGGCGATCGAGTTGGTCGAGGTCTCCTCGCCCTTCTGGTGCTGGCGATAGTGGCGGGTGACGGTGCCGTGGGCGGCCTCGGCCTCCACCGTCTTGCCGTCCGGCGTCATCAGCACCGAGGTCATCAGGCCGAGCGACCCGAAGCCCTGCGCGACGATGTCGGACTGGACGTCGCCGTCATAGTTCTTGCAGGCCCAGACATAGCCGCCGGACCACTTCAGCGAGGCCGCCACCATGTCGTCGATCAGCCGATGCTCGTAGGTCAGCTTGCGCTTGTCGAACTCGGCCTTGAACTCGGCGTCGAACACCTCCTGGAAGATGTCCTTGAAGCGGCCGTCATAGGCCTTGAGGATGGTGTTCTTGGTCGACAGGTAGACCGGCATGTTGCGGATCAGGCCGTAATTGAAGGAGGCCCTCGCAAAGTCGCGGATCGAATCGTCCAGATTGTACATGGCCATGGCGACGCCCGAGGAGGGCGCGTCGAACACCTCGTGCTCGATCACCTTGCCGTCCTCGCCGACGAACTTGATCGTCAGCTTGCCCTTGCCGGGGAAGCGGAAGTCGGTGGCGCGGTACTGGTCGCCGAAGGCGTGGCGGCCGACCACGATCGGCTTCGTCCAGCCGGGAACCAGCCGCGGCACGTTGCGCATGATGATCGGCTCGCGGAAGATGACGCCGCCCAGGATGTTGCGGATCGTGCCGTTGGGCGACTTCCACATCTTCTTGAGGCCGAACTCCTTCACGCGCGCCTCGTCGGGCGTGATGGTGGCGCACTTCACGCCGACGCCGAACTCCTTGATGGCGTTGGCGGCGTCGATGGTCACCTGGTCGTTGGTCTGGTCGCGGTACTCGATCGAGAGGTCGTAATAGCGAAGGTCGACATCCAGGTAGGGATGGATCAGCTTGTCCTTGATGAGCTGCCAGATGATGCGGGTCATCTCGTCGCCGTCGAGTTCGACGACGGGATTGGCCACCTTGATTTTCGCCATTCGGAGAGCCTCTGCGCTGCCGGCGGGCACGCCCGCCCGAGAAATTGATAGGAAACGGGCCGCTCTATAGCATCGGCGCTGCAAAGCGCAAACACGGCCTAAGCAGCATTCCGGCCTCTCCGGGCGCGGCCATGCGTCGCCTCACATCCAGTTACCCATCAGCACGAAGGGCGACCAGAAATAGGGGTGGCTGCCGGCCGCCGGCTGTGCAGCCGCGCTCCTGGCCAGCGAGGCGGCGCCGCGCTCGCCGCCTGCGCCGGCCCTGCCGCCGCGGATCGCCTCGACCTGCGCGGCGCGCAGCGCGTCGGCCTTGCTCATCCTGTCCTCCACCATGTGGTGGTAGAAGGACTTCATCAGCGCGGCGGTGGCCTCGTCGGCGACCGGCCACAGCGTCGCCATGACCGACGAGGCGCCGTTCATCTGCGCCAGCGCGCCGAAGCTTTCCACCTCGTCGCCGTCCCCGTCGCCGCCGCGCGCCGTCTCGCAGGCCGACAGCGTCAGCAGGTCGACGCCGCCGAAGCGGAAGCCGCGGCCCTTGCGGATGTCGGAGAGCGACAGCGGCGAGCCGTCGCCGAGCAGCAGGAAGGAATCGGTCTCGCGTCCCGGCACCAGCTTGAAATGGCTGGCGATGTGGACGATCTCCGGCCGCTTCTGCAGCGCGGCGCGGAACGCCTCGCGGGTGAAGCCCGCGTCGAGGCTGGCGGCACCCGCGAGCGCGCCCGGCTTGCCGGGATCGCCGAAGATCGCCTCCAGCTCGCGTGCCACGCCGGGCAGGGGCGCGAAGCCGGGATGGCTGGCCGTCACGCCGAAGCCCGCGCTCCTGTGCGGATCGCGGTCTGCCGCCGCGAACTCGGTGCGCGCGGCCGGCGTGTAGAGCGACAGCGCGTAGTCCTCGACCAGATAGTGCTTGCCGTCGTAGAGCGCGGCAAAGGGCACGTAGCGCAGGAAGCCCTGCAAATTGAGCATCAGCGTCTCGGCGCCGCTCGCCTTGAGGTCGGCCGCGACCGGCTCGATCAGCACGCGGTAGAGCGCCTGCATCCTGTCGTCGACGGCCGGGTCGCGCCGCTCGATCGCGTCGAGCGCCTCGAACACCAGCCGCGACAGCTCGGCCCTAGCGATCTTCACCTCGCGGTGCACCGAGGCGTCGGGCACGGTGAAGAACAGGTGGGTGGCCTCGCCGAGGCTGGCGATCTGGAGCATGGCGGCCTTGCCGTCGAAGGCGCGCAGCTCCTCCTGCGTGTCGGCGACGTAGTCGAGATTGATGGCCTCGACCTCCTTCTGCACGCCGACATCCTCCGCCCCGGCCGTCTTCAGGAAGGCGTCGACCTCGTCCATGAAGCCGGAATAGGCGTCGTCCAGCGAGGCTTGCAGCCTGTCGAACTGCTCCTGCTCCTGCGCCGACAGCGCACCCGCGTCCTTCCTGGCGGTAAGCTGCGACAGCGCGGCCGCCGCCGCGATCGGCTGCGCCAGCAGCTTGTCGAGGCCTGCGAGCTCGGTGTCCTCCTTCGGCGTCAGCGGCGCCTGGCTGTCGCGCAGGTCGGCGGAGGCGTCGCGCTGGACGAAGTCGCTCAGCTCCTCCTCCTTCTCCATGTTGAGCACGGCCTGCGCCTCGGCGAGCCGGCCCTGGCCGATCAGCAGGTCGGCGAGGTCCTGGTAGAGGAAGCGCCACTCCTGCTTGAATTCCTTGAGGTCGTCGGCCTTGAAGCCCTTGTTGTTGGCGCGGATCTTCTGCTGCGCGTTGATGGCGAGCTTGGCGAACAGGATCGCCCGCTTCGGGTCGTCGCGGCCCTTGAAGGCCTTGGACAGCGTGTCGTAGGTCCAGCGCTGGTCCTCCAGCGTGGCGGCTTCGGCGCGGTTGAGGTTGGCCAGCGCCTTCATCGACCAGCGGATCGCGTCGTCGTTCTTGCCCTGGAGCTGCGAGACGATGCCGATGTTGATCAGCACCTTGGTCGTGGTCAGGTTGGCCGGGCCGAGCTTCTCTTCCAGCACCGGCAGCGCCTCGCGGAACATCGCCTCCGATTTCGCGAAGTCGCCCATGCGCCGGTAGACCCAGGCCTTGTTGTTGATGGCATAGGCGGCCGGCAGCCGGCCCCGCTCGCCGAGCGCGTCGTAACGTGCCTTGGCCCTGTCGTAATCGGCGAGCGCGGTCTCGTATTCCTTCATGCCTTCGTGGCTGATGCCCTCGTTCAGCCAGGTGTCGCCCACGGCTTCCGACATGTCGCCCTGGTTGGCGAGATAGATAGCCCGCGCCTTCGCCAGCGGCTCGAGCGCGTCGCGGTAGCGCGACAGGCCTTGCAGGATAGACGCCTGCTGCTGGTAGGCGCCGGCCACGTAGTCCGAGCCGGGCAGCTCCGCGTCGTAGAGGGAGACGGCCTTCCTGATCTCGGTGTCCGCCTCGGCGAAACGGGCGAGCTGCGTCAGCGCCTGCGCGACGTTGCTGTGGGCGATGGCGAGGTTCGCCCGCTGCCCCTGGCCCATCGCGGCGTAGCGGTCCACGGCCTGCCGGTAGAGGTCGAGGGCGGTGTCGAACTGCTCCAGCCCCTGGCGGGCAACCGCCCGCGTCATCAGGATGTCGACGTCGGTCGAGGCGGGTTTTTCCGGCAACCCGTCATAGAGCCGCTGCGCCTCGTCGAGCAGGGGCAGCGCGGCCGCGTAGTCCATCACGCCGTTGCGCGCCTGGGCGAGCGAGTAGACGGCGACGGCGAGCGATTCCGACGCCGGAGCCGCCACCCTGAGCAGGTCCACCTGACGCTGCCGCTCGTCGGCCGCCACGCGATAATCCCGTGCGGCGAAGTGGATGTCGGCCATGCGGCCGAGCACGTCCGCCTTGCTCACGTCGACCGGCGCGGTCGTCCCGTCATAGGCGTCGAGGGAACGAGTGAAGGCCGCCAGCGCCTCGTCCGGGCGGCCGAGGACCTGCAGCGCATAGCCGCGGTCGAGCTCGACGCCGCCGATCCACTGCCTCTGGTCGTCCGGCAGGGCCGCGTAGAGCCGGGCGGCCTCCGCCAGCGGCTCCAGCGATTCGTCCAGCCGCTCCGCGTTCTGGAGGGAGCGGCCGAGATCCCATTGCGCCGTCGCGAGGTCCGCCGACGCCGGATCGGCCGCCGCGAGCGCGCGCACGCGTTCGCGCGCCGCCCTGACTGCGTCGTCGTGGCGGCCGAGCGCCGCGGCGGCGCCGGAGAGGTCGCGCAGCACGATCGCCGTGTTGGCGCTGCCTTCGCCCTCCTGCGTGCGGTAGCCGTCGGCCGACCTGCGGAACAGGTCCATGCTGCGCTGGGCGTCGCCGGCCGCGTTGCGCTTCCTGTAGAAATCGCCGAGCTGCCACAGCCCGTAGGGATCGGCGGCGTCCGCCGCCGCCTTCATCTCCGCCGGCGGCTCGCCGGTGGCCGCGCCGGTCTGGGCCTGCGCGTCCCACGCGACGGCGATGGCGCCCAGCGCGACGCCGCCGAGCAGACCCAGAAACGAGCTGCGCAATCCGATCATCCCTGTCCCGCCGCGCTCCCGCGCGGCGACCCCAATGCCTTGGCCCGTCGCAAGCACACCCGCAGGCTTTGGCCGTTTTGCGGCAGTGGATCTTTTTCGCCGCCGGGCCGGCGCGTTTGCTGTCGCTTCATTTTCCCGGCCGAATATGTCAGGGACGCGGAAATGCCGCAAATTACGTCTGATTGACCGCCATGCCCGACATCGACACGACGCCCGCCGGCGGACCGGCCATCATCCTGGTCGAGCCGCAGCTCGGCGAGAACATCGGCATGGTCGCGCGGGCGATGGCGAATTTCGGGCTGAGCGAGCTGCGGCTGGTGAACCCGCGCGACGGCTGGCCCAACGAGGCGGCGCGCGCGACCGCCAGCCGCGCCGACCACGTGATCGACGCCGCCACGGTCTACGCGACCGCGGCCGAAGCCGTCGCCGACCTGAACTTCTCGCTCGCCACAACCGCGCGCCAGCGCGACAATTTCAAGCCGGTGCGCGGGCCGGTTCCTGCGGGGCGGGAGCTGCGCACCCGCGTCCGCGCCGGCCAGAAAACCGGCATCCTGTTCGGCCGCGAGCGCTTCGGCCTCTACAATGACGAGGTGGCGCTCGCCGACGAGATCGTGACCTTCCCGGTCGACCCGTCCTTCGCCTCGCTCAACATCGCGCAGGCCGTGCTGCTGATGTCCTACGAGTGGATGAAGTCGGGGCTGGAAAGCGAGGAGCAGACCGTGTTCTCCGGCCCCGAGTTCGTCCCGGCGGAGAAGCATCATCTGCAGGGCCTTCTCAATCATCTGGAGGAGGCGCTGGAGGCGCGGGGCTATTTCCGGCCGAAGCCGAAGAAGCCGAAGATGCTCGACAACCTCGCCGCGGTGCTGACCCGGCCGGCCTTCACCGAGGCCGAGATCAAGGTGCTGCGCGGCGTCGTCGCCTCGCTCGACTATTTCTCGCCGAAGGAGCCGCGCGGCGCGACCTATCCCGAGCGCAAGGCGAGGGCGGACCGCGAGAACGGCTCGGCGCGCGGCAAGGCGCCGGCGGAGGGGGAGGGCGAGGCGTGAGCGCCCCGGTTCTCGTCTTCGATTCCGGCATCGGCGGGCTGACCGTGCTGCGCGAGGCGCGCGTGCTGATGCCGGCGCGCCGCTTCGTGTACGTCGCCGACGATGCGGGCTTTCCCTACGGCGACTGGGAGGAGCGGGCGCTGGCCCAGCGGATCGTCGGCCTGTTCGGCCGCCTGTTGGAACGGCACCGGCCGCAGCTCGTCGTGATCGCCTGCAACACGGCTTCCACCATCGTGCTCGGCGACCTGCGCGCGGCCTATCCCGACACGCCCTTCGTCGGCACCGTGCCGGCGATCAAGCCGGCGGCGGAGCGCACGCGCTCCGGCCTCGTCTCCGTGCTCGGCACGCCGGGCACGGTGGCGCGGCAGTATACGCGCGACCTGATCGCGAGCTGGGCGCAGAAATGCCATGTGCGCCTCGTCGGCAGCTCGCGGCTTGCCGCGCTCGCCGAGACCTACATGCGCGACGGCTTCGTCGACGAGGAGGCGGTGCGGGCCGAGATCGCGCCGTGCTTCGTGGAGAAGGACGGCCGGCGCACCGACATCGTCGTGCTCGCCTGCACGCACTATCCCTTCCTGGTCAACCGGATGCGCAAGACAGCGCCCTGGCCGGTCGACTGGATCGACCCGGCCGAGGCGATCGCCCGCCGCGCCCTGTCGCTGCTGCCCGGTGAGCGCGAGCAGCAGCCGGATGGCGGCGAGGACGTCGCCATCTTCACCTCCGGCCGGGCCGACGCCGCGGCGCGGCGGCTGGTGCGCGGCTTCGGTCTCGCCGTCGCCTGATTGTGATCGCAGGGAACAGCCGGGGCGGCTTCGTTGTTGAATCCCTTGCAGGATCGACGACAGGAGTGACCGAGATGCCCGCGAAGTCAGCAGCACAGCAGAAGGCCGCAGGTGCGGCGCTCTCCGCCAAGCGCGGGGACACCAGGAAATCCGAGCTCAAGGGTGCATCCAAGGGGATGTACGACTCGATGTCCGAGAAGGAGTTGGAGAAGATGGCCTCCACCAGCCGCAAGGACAAGCCGGAGCACAAGTCCAAGAAGGACTGAGCGACGCGGCGGCCGGCCAGCTTTCCCTAACGTCATCCTCGGGCTTGTCCCGAGGATCTGCCACATGGCGGCGTTGAGTCGGGAATAGCGGCGTTCCGGAAAGCCACGTGGCCGAAATCCAGCCAGCGGAAGCAGATCCTCGGGACAAGCCCGAGGATGACGGCCCGATTATGCGGTGTCGCAAGGTGATATACGATTGCAGGCCTCTTCTGCCCCGACCTTGAATCGCCCGTCGATTTGAGAGATGGTTTGAGAGCAAACTAAAAAGGGAGGAGCCGATGTCTACGATCCGTGTTGCCGCGCGCCCCGAGCCCGTGGATATCGATCCGCGCCGCGCGGCGCTGATCGTCGTCGACATGCAGAACGATTTCGGCGCCGAGGGCGGCATGTTCGACCGCGCCGGCATCGACCGCACCGCGATCCAGGCCATCGTGCCGCGCATCGCGGCCGTCGTGGCGGATGCGCGGGCGTCGGGCATCCCGGTCATCTTCCTGCGCCAGCAGCACGATCCCGACCTCGCCGACGCCGGCGGCCCGGGCGCGCCGCATTTCATCAAGCACGTGCCCAAGAAGATCGGCGAAGCCTTTCCGGCCCCGGACGGCACCGTCGGCCGGGTTCTGGTGCGCGGCACCTGGAATACCGACAACGTGCCGGAGCTGACGCCGCAGCCGGGCGACATCGTGGTGGGCAAGCATCGCTACAGTGGCTTCTTCGAGACCAGCCTCGACGCGCATCTGCGCCGGCTCGACGCGAAATACCTGATCGTCACCGGCGCGACGACCAGCATCTGCGTGGAATCGACGGTGCGCGACGCCATGTTCCGCGACTACTGGTGCCTCGTGCTGGAGGGCTGCACGGCCGAGCCGATCGCGGCCGATACCGGACGCAGCAACCAGGAGGCGAGCCTGCTGACCATCGAGACGCTGTTCGGCTGGGTCGGCAGTTCGGCCGACCTCCGGGTCGCGCTTTCGCCGCTGCGCCAGGCCGCGGAATAGCGCCGCCGGTTGACAAAGGGCGGCCGATGGCATAGCCAGCCGCCGATCGTCGGGCCGCAAGCCCGGCGGTTTCATTTGACGTGTCCCGTGGATTTTTCCGCAAAGCGTGCGTGGAAGATCCTGTCAGGCCTCGCAAAAGGGGGCCAGAGGAGGGCGCGTTTCCTTGATCCGTTGCGTGAGCATCGGGTCGCAACCGTTTGAAGGAAATGCGATGAGCAAGCGCGAATCCGCGAAATACAAGATCGATCGCCGCATGGGCGAGAACATCTGGGGCCGCCCGAAGTCCCCGGTGAACAAGCGTGAATACGGCCCCGGCCAGCACGGCCAGCGCCGCAAGGGCAAGATGTCCGACTTCGGCCTGCAGCTCCGCGCCAAGCAGAAGCTGAAGGGCTATTACGGCGACATCTCCGAGAAGCAGTTCCGCAAGGTCTACGAGGAGGCGAACCGCCGCAAGGGCGACACGCCGGACAACCTGATCGCGCTGCTGGAGTCGCGTCTCGACGCGATCGTCTACCGCGCCAAGTTCGTGCCGACGATCTTCGCCGCCCGCCAGTTCGTCAACCACGGCCACATCAACGTCAACGGCAAGCGCGTGAACATCGGTTCCTACCGCTGCAAGCCGGGCGACGTGATCGAGGTCCGCGAGAAGTCGAAGCAGCTCGTCCTGGTGATGGAATCGGTCCAGCTCGCCGAGCGCGACGTGCCGGACTACATCGACGCCGACCACAACAAGATGACGGCGACCTTCACCCGCGCGCCGAGCCTGACCGACGTGCCGTATCCGGTCCATATGGAGCCGAACCTGGTCGTCGAGTTCTACTCGCGCTGACCGGCTCGTTCCGTCGATCCCGAAAGGCCGCCTCCGGGCGGCCTTTTTGTTGACGGGCGTCTGGCGCCATCGCGTCTGTGCGATCGCACCGTCATCCTCGGGCTTGTCCCGAGGATCTGCTACGATAATCGCTGCGGAACGGAGGCTTCCAGGCGCCACCCGCCCGGCATGGCACCCGAGGCGGATCCTCGGGACAAGCCCGAGGATGACGGCCTGGCGGGGACTCCGGGTGGTGCGTGAGCTTGCCGCTTGTGGTGCCGCGCGCTATGCCGCAGCCATGAACGTTCCTGTTTCCATCGAAATGGAAGACGCCGGCGCCTGCCACCCGATGTTCCGGGCGGTGCCGTCGTCGGTCGAGTTCAACAAGCTGCGCAAGCGGCTGCTCAGACAGGCGCGCGAGGCGATCGAGACATACGGCATGGCGCGGCCGGGCGAGCGCTGGCTGGTGGCGCTGTCGGGCGGCAAGGACAGCTACGGACTGCTGGCGCTGCTGCTCGACCTCAAATGGCGCGGCGTGCTGCCGGTCGACCTGCTCGCCTGCAACCTCGACCAGGGCCAGCCCAACTTCCCCAAGCACGTCCTGCCGGAGTTCCTGACCGCGAACGGCGTGCCGCACCGCATCGAGTACCGCGACACCTATTCGGTGGTCACCGACAGGATCGCGGAAGGCAACACCTATTGCTCGCTGTGCTCGCGCCTGCGGCGCGGCCATCTCTACCGTATCGCGCGCGAGGAGGGCTGTGCGGCGCTGGTGCTCGGCCACCATCGCGAGGACATCCTCGAGACCTTCTTCATGAACCTGTTCCACGGCGGGCGGCTGGCGGCGATGCCGCCGAAACTCGTCAACGACGAGGGCGACGTCACCGTGCTGCGGCCGCTGTCGCTGTGCGCCGAGGCCGATCTCGCCCGCTTCGCCGAGGCGATGGCCTTCCCGATCATCCCCTGCGACCTGTGCGGCAGCCAGGATGGACTTCAGCGCAACGCCATGAAGGCGATGCTCGACGACATCGAGCGGAAGATGCCGGGCCGCAAGGACACGATGATCCGCGCGCTCGCCAACGTGAGGCCTTCGCACCTGCTCGACACCGGCCTGTTCGACTTCGCGGGGCTGGCCGCCGCCGCGACCGTGCCGGTCGCGGCGGAATAGAGCATTTCCAGCAAAAGTGCGCAGCGGTTTTGCGTCCGGAAATGCGGCTGGAAAAAGAACGCTTCAGACGCGCGGATTGATCTGCCGGAACAGCCTTCCGTGCTCGGCCAGCAGCACCAGCACCAGCGCCACGACCGAGGTGACGAAGTAGCCGGCCGCCAGCGGCACGATCGTGCCGTCGAAGGCCAGCCCGATCAGCGCGCCGAGGAGGCCGGCGAACACGGTCTGGATGAAGCCCTGCACCGACGAGGCGGTGCCGGCGACGTGGCCGAGCGGCTCCATCGCCAGCGAGTTGAAGTTGGCGCCGATCCACGAGAACTGCACCATGGCGATGCAGTAGAGCCCGGTGAAGGCCCAGAGCGGCACGGGGGCCGCCAGCGACAGCGCGAAGGCGACCGCGTTGACGGCGATGAAGCCGATCAGCGCCCCGTGCGACAGCCGCCGCATGCCGAAGCGACCCACGAGCTGCGAGTTGAGGAAGGACGACACCGCCATCATGCCTGCCACCGCCGCGAACAGCAGCGGGAACCATTCCGACACGCCGTAGACGTCCTGGTAGATCTGCTGGGCCGAGTTGATGAAGCCGAACAGCGCGCCGAAGATCGCCGTCAGCGCCAGCGTGTAGCAGATCGAGGCGCGCGTGGTCAGCACCACGCGGAACCCCTCGATCGTCGAGCGCAGGGTGAACGGGCGGCGGTATTCCTCGTGCAGCGTCTCGGGCAGCCGCATGGCCGTCCAGCCGAGCACGACGAGCGTGAGCACGGCCATCATGACGAAGATCCACGGCCAGCCCGACACCAGCATGATGCCCTGGCCGAGCGTCGGCGCCACGATCGGCACGGCCATGAAGACCATGAAGACGAGCGACATCACCTCCGCCATGGCGCGGCCGCCGAAGACGTCGCGGATGACGGAGACGGCGATGACGCGGGTTGAGGCCGCGCCGAAGCCCTGCACGAAGCGCAGGACGAGCAGCAGCGTGAAGTCGCGCGACAGCGCGGCCGCGAAGGCGGCGATGACGTAGACGGCCAGCCCGCCGATCAGCGGGATGCGGCGGCCGAAGCGGTCCGACAGTGGCCCGAAGACCAGCGTGGCGATGCCCATGCCGCCGATATAGGCCGAGATCACGAGCTGGCGCCGGTTCTCGTCCTCGACGCCGAGGCTGGCGCCGATCTGCTGCAGCGCCGGCAGCATCACGTCGATGGCGAGCGCGTTGACGGCCATGAGCGAGGCGCAGAGCGCGATGAATTCCCATTTGGAGAGCGGCGGACGCGTTGCGCTGCCTGCCGGTGTAACCTGCTGGTCCATGATCGTCCTCGCGATCGAAACGGAAACAAATGCGCCGGACTAGAGCGCCGTACGCCCGTTCGGGCGCACAAAGGACGCTCTAGCACTGTTGAATCTGAGCATTTTTGCGGACGTCAGGTGATTCCACCTGACTGCAAAAAGCTCTGCCGGCGCATCGTCGAAACTGGCTATGAAGTGCTTGCTGTCCGGGGGCCGGAGCGGCCCCGCCGGTCAGGCGGCTCCGCGCGCGGAAACGCCCTTTTCGGTCAGGAAGCCCTGCAGCTCGCCTGCCTGGAACATCTCGCGCACGATGTCGCAGCCGCCTACGAACTCGCCCTTGACGTAGAGCTGGGGGATCGTCGGCCAGTTGGAATATTCCTTGATTCCCTGGCGCAGCTCGTCTGAGGCGAGCACGTTCAGCCCCTTGTAGTCGACGCCGAGGTAATCGAGGATCTGCACGACCTGACCGGAGAAGCCGCACTGCGGGAAGCCCGGCGTGCCCTTCATGAAGAGGACGACGTCGTTGGTCTTGACCTCGTTGGCGATGAAGTCCGCGATACCGGCCATGTCGAATTCCTTTCGCAGCCGGGTTCAAGGCCCGGCGACAGTCTCCGTGCCTCTACCTAGTCTTTCACGGCGCAAAATTCCAGCGCGGAATTGCATCGCCGGTGGCTCGCAATGCCGCAGGCGGGTGCGGCCCGTCAGTCGGAGGCCGTTTCCCCGGCGGTGAGATAGCCCTGGATCGCCTCGATCTCGGCGTCGGTGAAATGGGCGAAATCGCTGCGCGCGATGTTCGACATCAGCTTGAGCTCGCGCTCGCCCAGCGCCTTGCCGGTCCGCATCAGCCGGGCGAAATCCTCGGGCGCATAGGCTGGCGCGACGATGCGCAGCGCCGGCGCCAC
This sequence comes from Hyphomicrobiales bacterium, assembly GCA_017305835.1. Taxonomy (GTDB): domain Bacteria; phylum Pseudomonadota; class Alphaproteobacteria; order Rhizobiales; family Rhizobiaceae; genus RCIO01. The sequence goes on along the minus strand of JAFKJY010000104.1, from coordinate 18,009 downwards.
CGCGCCTTCGACGGCGCGCTCGGTGTCGAGGTCGTGGCAGTGGCTGCAGGTCGTCTCGTAGAGATACCTGCCGAGCTCCGCCGGCCGCCGCGCCGGCGGCGTAACCGCCGGGATGTGGTCGGCCTCGAACGGAACCTCGCCGGCGACGAGCGCCACCAGCCCCAGCGGCCCCCACTCGGTCTGCGCGGGCTGCGCGTCGGGCCGCTCGGGCAGCGCGCGCAGCCACTGGATGATCGCGCCGACATCCTCGTCCGCGATATGCGCGAAGGTCGACGACGGCATGGCGATCACCCCCGTGCCGTCGCGCTTGACGCCGTGCCGGACGAGGCGCGCCAGCTCGTCGTCGGAATAGGCGCGGGCGACGCGGCCGAGGTTCGGCGCGACCAGTCTGCCGACGCCGGGCGCCTCGAAGATGACGCCGCCGGCCTCCTGGTGGCAGCCGGAGCACATGAAGGTGAGGGCGCGCCGCCTCGCCTCGTCGCCCGGCAGGACCATCAGGGCGGAGAAGGCGGCGAGCGGCACGTCGTAGCGGTGCTTCAGCCGCATCTGGGCGCCGGCATAGACGCCGACGAGCACGAGAAGGATGATCGAGAGCAGCGTCGCCGCCGCCCGCCTGAGCCATTTGCGCATCGCCATCGCCTTTGTCTTCGACCGGATCAGAACCGGCCGAGGCACTTAGGCGGCGCGCGGTGAGCCGCACAAACACCGTTCCTGACGGATTGTTATGCGGATCTGCATAATGCATCGTCACCCGCGGCCGGCAGGATCGTGTTGCAATCGCGCGAAGACGGGCGGCACACTGGGGCGGGCGGCTTATGGTCGCCCGGGCATTGTGGGGGAAGGTTTGACCAGCAACGCTGAGGCCGGTCTGCCGGCCGCGACGAACCGGAAGGGCACGGGTTCGCTGCACCGGTTCCGGATGCCGCTCGGTACCCGGCTGTTCTCGCTGTTCGGGACGATCCTCATCGGTGCGGCAAGCCTCGTCATCGTGGGCGTTGCCGTCGTGACGCTCTTCATGAAGCAATGGCTCATCGGGGCGGGAATCGCGGTCGTCGCCGCGTTGATGGTCGAGCTGACCCGCTACGTCCTTCGCGACCTCCAGGGCAAATGGGGCCTTCGCATCGTCTTCAACCCCGAGACGGTCGAGCTCGACCTGCCGGCCAACCGCTCGCTGATCCACAGGCCGCCGAGCCGGCGCCTGTCGATCGCCTACCGGGACATCGCGTCCATCGAGACGCGCCTCGAGGCCTATGCCAGCTTCGGCACGGCCAACATGCAGCGCGCCTACGTGCTGCGTCTCAAGAGCGGCGAGAGGGTCTATCTGTTCGAGGAGCGGGCGCTGGGCACCAGCCTGCAATCCGACTATTTCACCCGCGCGGTCGAGGAGATCGCGGCGCGCGCCCAGGCGCCCGTCGAGGATCTCGGCATGGCGAGGGGTGACAACGGCGTGCTGGGCGTCTGGGGCACGAAGCCGGCCGACTGGGCGTCGCCCGCCCTGTCGTCGGGCGAGCAGCGGCGCATGTGGGGCACGGCCGTACGGACCGGACAGGTCGCCTTCCTGCTCGTCGCGCTCGCCTTGACGGCGAGGGGTGTGGCCGCGCTGCTCCGCTAGGCGGCTAGCGGCGAGCCTTGCCCGTTCGCTGCGACTTGGTGAGGCGCTGCGTCTTGCTCTTCACCCGCCGCTGCTGCGCGGCCGAGCGGGTGCGTGTCGTCTTCTTGCGGCTGGTCTGCTGCTTGTGCGGGAAGAGGATATTCTCGATCTGGCTCAGCATGCCGGTCGCCGTCGTGCGCTTGCGGCGGCGGGCGCGCTTGCCGCGGATCTCGCTCACCACGCCATCCGCGACGCTCTTCACGATTTCACCCAGGATCGACATCAGTTCGGCACGCTCGTCTGCAGGGCGAGCGCGTGCAGCACGCCGCCCATGTTTCCCTTCAGCGCGTTGTAGACCATCTGATGCTGCTGCACGCGGCTCTTGCCCCGGAAACTCTCGGCCACGACCTCGGCCGCGTAGTGCTCGCCGTCGCCGGCCAGGTCCCGGATGGTCACCTTCGCGTCCGGGATCGCCTCCCGGATCATCTTCTCTATGTCGCCGGCGTTCATCGCCATGTCGGTACGCCCCGTCACTCGCCCCGGTGTCACTCGCCCATGAAGCGGGCAAACCACGATTCGTGGGCGGCCTTCAGATCCACAAGCGGTATCGCACGCGCCTTGCCGAGTTTCAATTCGCCGCCGCCGGTGGTGCCGATCGCCGGCATGTGAATGCCGGCCTCCGCCGCGCGGTCGCACAGCCTGGCGACGACGTCGCTCTCCGGCGGCGCGGCGATCGTCACGACGTAGCGGCCCTGGTCCTCGCCGAAGAACAGGGCGGCGAGCCCGTTGCCGGACTGGTCGAGGTCGCGCGCGACCGCGCCGATCCCGCCGGCCATCGCCATCTCGGCGAGCGCTACGGCAAGGCCGCCGTCCGAGCAGTCGTGCACGGCCGAGACCGCGCCCTCGCGGATCAGGCCGCGGACGAAATCGCCCACCGTCTTCTCGAAGGCGAGGTCGACCGGCGGCGGGGCGCCGTCGTTGCGGCCGAAGAAGCGGCGGGCGTAGAGCGACTGGCCGAGATGCGTGCCCCAGTCGGCGGGCGCGCCGGCGAGCAGGATCGTGTGCCCTTCGCCGGAAAAGCCGATGCGTGCCATCCGGCCCCAGTCCGGCAGCAGGCCCACGCCGCCGATGGTCGGCGTGGGCGGGATCGCGCGGCCGATGGTCTCGTTGTAGAGCGAGACGTTGCCGGACACGATGGGGAAGCCGAGCGCCTCGCAGGCCTCGCCGATGCCTTTGATCGCCATGACGAGCTGGCCCATGATCTCCGGCCGCTCGGGATTGCCGAAATTCAGGTTGTCGGTGGCCGCCAGCGGCTCGGCGCCGACCGCCGTCAGGTTGCGCCAACATTCGGCCACCGCCTGCTTGCCGCCCTCGTAGGGGTCGGCCTCGCAATAGCGCGGGGTGACGTCGGAGGAGAAGGCGAGCGCCTTCGACGGATGTGTCTCGACCCGCACGACGCCGGCATCGCCGCCCGGCCGCTGCAGCGAGTTGCCCTGGATCAGCGTGTCGTACTGCTCCCACACCCAGCGGCGCGAGCAGAGATCCGGCGAGGCGAGCAGCGCCAGCAGCGCGTCGGCGACGTCCGGGTGCTCGCCCGTGAGCTCGATCGCATCCGGCTGGCGCGGCGGAACGCGCCACGGCCGGTCGTATTCCGGCGCCTCGTCGCCCAGCTCCTTGATCGGCAGGTCGGCCACCTGCTCGCCTTGGTGGAAGACGCGAAAACGCAGGTCGTCGGTGGTGCGGCCGACAACGGCGAAGTCGAGGCCCCATTTGCGGAAGATGGTTTCCGCTTCGGCCTGCTTTTCGGGCCGAAGCACCATGAGCATGCGCTCCTGGCTCTCCGACAGCATCATCTCGTAGGCGCTCATGCGCTCCTCGCGCACCGGTACCTTGTCGAGATCGAGCTCGATGCCGAGGTCGCCCTTGGCGCCCATCTCGACGGCCGAGCAGGTCAGCCCCGCCGCGCCCATGTCCTGGATGGCGATGACCGCGCCGGACGCCATCAGCTCGAGACAGGCCTCCAGCAGGCATTTTTCGGTGAACGGATCGCCGACCTGTACGGTCGGCCGCTTTTCCTCGATCGCGTCGTCGAACTCGGCCGAGGCCATCGTCGCGCCGCCGACGCCGTCGCGGCCGGTCTTGGCGCCGAGATAGACGACCGGCAGGCCGACGCCTTCCGCCTTGGAATAGAAGATCGCGTCGGCCCGCGCGAGCCCGGCTGCGAAGGCGTTGACCAGGCAGTTGCCGTTGTAGCGTGCGTCGAAGTTCACCTCGCCGCCGACGGTGGGCACGCCGAAGGCGTTGCCGTAGCCGCCGATGCCCGACACGACGCCGGCCACCAGATGGCGCGTCTTGGGATGGTCCGGCTCGCCGAAGCGCAGCGCGTTCATCGCCGCGATCGGCCGCGCGCCCATGGTGAAGACGTCGCGCAATATGCCGCCGACCCCCGTCGCCGCGCCCTGATAGGGCTCGATGTAGGAGGGGTGGTTGTGGCTCTCCATCTTGAAGACCACGGCCTCGCCGTCGCCGATGTCGACCACGCCGGCATTCTCGCCCGGCCCCTGGATGACGCGCGGTCCCCTGGTCGGCAGCGTGCGCAGCCAGCGCTTCGACGATTTGTAGGAGCAGTGCTCGTTCCACATGGCCGAGAAGATGCCGAGCTCGGTGAAGCTCGGCTCGCGGCCGATCAGGTCGAGAATGCGCCGGTATTCGTCGGGCTTGAGGCCGTGGGCGGCGATGAGGTCGGGTGTGATGGCGATGTCGTTGCGGATGGTCACGCAGGCGTCCGGTCGGGCAGGCGGTTGGCGAAATGGCGGTCGAGGGCGATGGCGAGCGCGCCGAGGATCAGGAAGAGCGCCGTGATGCCGAGCGCGGTCTGGGCGACGGGGCCCCAGCCGTTCGCCGAATGGTCGAGGAACGGGTAGGGGACCTGGCCGGCGATCGGCGCGCGGGCGAGCACATAGGCGAGATAGACGATCGGGTAGACGAGCAGCTTGGGCAGGTCCGCCCACGAAAGCGCGCCGCTGCGGCCGCAGGTCAGCCACCAGGCGAGCATCAGGGCAGGGGCCGCATAGTGCAGCATGAGGTCGGTGACGTAGCGGATGCCCTGCGGGCTCCAGAGCTGCGCGAGCAGGAAATGGTAGACGATGCCGACGACCAGGATCGAGACCGCCGCGCACGCACGCACCACCGGCCGGCGGAAGAAGGAAAGCCGCCCGTCGGACAGCGCGGCCACATAGACGAGGCAGCCGAAGATGTTGGTCAGGATGGTGAAATAGGAGAAGAAGGCGACGACAGCGCCCGGGCCGCTCATGCCGGCGGCCGTCATCCGCTCGAAGCCGAGCGGAAGCTGGATGATGACGGCGATCGCGCTGACGGCGAGCCCGAGGGCGGCGAGGGCGCGGGCAGCCCTCATGCCTGCGCCGCGCAGCCGGGCGCACCGGCGGCCCAGCGCGCGATGTCGGCGCGGATGCGGGCGCCGTGCGGGCCGTCGATCAGCGGGCCGAACGCCTCCACCCTGCCGGCCGGGCCCTGCGCCTGCACGACGAGCAGCGGCCGGCCGCCGAAATTGCCCTTCGGCACCAGCAGGAAGCGCGGCTGGCCGGAGAACGAGTTGAGCTCGTTGGCGAAGCTGGTGTCGCGGAAGGCCGCGTCGCCACTGGCGATCCAGCAGCGATGCGCCGCGATCGCCACCGTCTCCATGTTGCGCAGCGCCGCGCTCTTGCCGGAGGCCGGCGCAGGCGGCGCCGACTGGCACGCCGCGAGCGCCGCCGATGCGATCAGCGCGAGCAGGGCCAGTCCCCGGATGACGCCCGGCTTGCTCATGCGGCGATGCCCAGCACGCCCTCGAACAGCGCGCGGCCGTCGCTGCCGCCATGCGCCGCCTCGATCAGGTTTTCCGGATGCGGCATCAGCCCGAGCACGTTGCCGGCCTCGTTGACGATGCCGGCGATGTCGTTGATCGAGCCGTTCGGGTTGGTGCCCTCGGCATAGCGGAACACGACCTGTCCTTCGCCTTCGATCCGCTTCAGCGTGTCCGCATCGGCGAAATAGTTGCCGTCATGGTGCGCGACGGGGCAGCGGATGATCTGGCCGGGCGCATAGCCGCGCGTGAAGGCGGTGTTGGCGTTGGCCACTTCCAGCTTCACCTCGCGGCAGACGAATTTCAGCGAGGCGTTGCGCATCAGCGCGCCCGGCAGCAGCCCCGCTTCCAGCAGGATCTGGAAGCCGTTGCACACGCCCATCACGAGCACGCCCTTCGCCGCCTTCTCGGCCACCGCGCGCATCACCGGCGTGCGCGCCGCGATCGCGCCGCAGCGCAGATAGTCGCCGAAGGAGAAGCCGCCGGGAATGACGATCAGGTCGACGTCCGGGATGTCGGTGTCGGTCTGCCAGACCGTCAGCGGTGGCCGGCCGGAAATTTTGGTCAGCGCCGCGATCATGTCGCGGTCGCGGTTCAGGCCAGGGAGCAGGACGACGGCGGACTTCATTCGGGCTGGTAGGGCCTTTGCGTTTCGGCGAGCTCACGGATATCCAGCCGGCGCTCTATGCGGTCGAGACGCTGCTCGTGCCTCGCCAGGATCGAATAGATGTTGGTGATGTCCGCCTGTATGGACTGCATCTGCCCTCGCATCGCGATCAGCTCGGCCTTTACTTCAGACACGTTCTGCTTGAGGTCGACGAGCTGCTGCTGAATTGACTTCAGCAGTTCATACATCAGCTCGTTTGTGATCTCGGCCACGGGCTTCGCTCCGGCGCAACTCAGGTAAGGGCGATACTATAGTTCTCGATCACCGTATTCGCCAGAAGGCGGTCGCACATGGCCTTCAGGTCTGCCTCGGCCGCCGCCCTGTCGGCGCCGTCGATCTCGACGTCGAAGACCTTGCCCTGCCGGACCTGGCCGACGCCGGCGAAGCCGAGCGTGTGCAGCGCGCCTTCTATGGCCTTGCCCTGCGGGTCGAGGACGCCGTTCTTCAGGGTGACGGTCACGCGGGCCTTGATCATGCCGGTCCGATATCTTTGGTGTTTCCGCTCGGGCGCCGGACGGGGCGCCCGTTCACATGCAGATGCGCCGGGCTTCGCCCGTCAATGCTTCGTGGTCTTCGGGTCGCTGCTGGCGACCAGCACGGGCCCGCTCGGCCGCGGCGGTTCGTTCTCGTTCATGATGCCGAGACGGCGCGCCACCTCCTGATAGGCCTCGACCAGCCCGCCCATGTCGCGGCGGAAGCGGTCCTTGTCGAGCTTGTCCTGGGTGTTGACGTCCCACAGACGGCACGAATCGGGCGAGATCTCGTCGGCGACGACGATGCGCATCATGTCGCCTTCCCACAGCCGGCCGCACTCCATCTTGAAGTCGACGAGCTGAATGCCGACGCCGAGGAACAGGCCGGACAGGAAGTCGTTGACGCGGATGGCGAGCGCCATGATGTCGTCGATTTCCTGCGGGCTCGCCCAGCCGAAGGCGGTGATGTGCTCTTCCGACACCATCGGGTCGTCGAGCGCGTCGGCCTTGTAGTAGAACTCGATGATCGAGCGCGGCAGCACCGTGCCTTCGTCGATGCCCAGCCGCTTCGACAGCGAGCCGGCGGCGATGTTGCGCACCACCACCTCGAGCGGGATGATCTCAACTTCCTTGATCAACTGCTCGCGCATGTTGAGGCGGCGGATGAAGTGGGTCGGGATGCCCATCCGGTTCAGATGGGTGAAGATGTGCTCGGAGATGCGGTTGTTGAGCACGCCCTTGCCGTCCACGACCTCGTGCTTCTTCTTGTTGAAGGCGGTGGCGTCGTCCTTGAAGAACTGGATAAGGGTGCCGGGCTCGGGGCCCTCGTAGAGAATCTTTGCCTTGCCCTCGTAGATGCGGCGGCGTCGGTTCATGTCCACTCTCTGGGTTCGGCGCCGGGCGCTCCGCCGGCGCGGGGCGCGGCGCGCGCGGCGCCGCGATGGTGTCTCAGGCCGTGTCTATCGCAATAGCCTGACTGCCTCAATCGCCATTTGGGTATCGTCAACCGCTTGTGCAAGCGAATTGCCGCAGCGGCCGCCCCCGCATATTGACCGGACGGCGCCCTTTTGGTTTGTGCTCGGCCAGCCCATATTGGCGATACGGATTCCAGTCCCATTCGGAGGATCTTCGATGAGCATCAACGAGCGCGGCGAAAGCTTCGAGAAGAAGTTCGCGCATGACGAGGAGCTGAAGTTCAAGGCGACGGCGCGCCGCAACAAGCTGCTCGGCCTGTGGGCCGCCGAAAAGCTCGGCAAGACCGGCGAGGCCGCCGAGGCCTATGCCAAGGAGGTCGTGAAGTCCGATTTCGAGGAAGCCGGCGAGGAGGACGTCTTCCGCCGCGTCCGCGCCGACTTCGACAAGGCCGGCGTGGCGCAGTCCGACCACCAGATCCGCCGGCAGATGAGCGACCTGCTGGCCGAGGCCGTGCGGCAGATCCAGAACAGCTAGCGCCTGCGGGACCGCACCATGTCGCTTGCAGCGCGGCTCGCGGCCGACGAGGCGGTGTTCACCGCCTGGTCGAGCCTGCCCGAGCCGATGACGATCGAGGTGCTCTGCCAGACCGCCTTCGACGCCGTCACGCTCGACATGCAGCATGGCGGCCACGGCGACGACAGCGTGCTGCGCTGCATGCTGCCGGTGATCGCTGCCGGCAAGCCGGGGCTGGTGCGCATCCCGGTCGGCCGCTTCGACATGGCGAGCCGGGCGCTCGACTTCGGCGCCGAGGCCGTCATCGCGCCGATGATCAATTCTGCCGCCGACGCGCGCGCCTTCGTCGCCGCCATGAAGTTCCCGCCGCTGGGCGAACGCTCCTGGGGGCCGACCATCGGCGCCAACCGGCGCCGCCAGGGCGACATGCGCGCCATGCTGTCGGGCGACAATGCGCGCACCATGGCGTTCGCCATGATCGAGACGCGGCGCGCCTACGAGGCGCTGGACGACATCCTCGCCGTCGAGGGCATCGACGGCATCTTCGTCGGCCCGTCGGATTTTTCCATCGCATGGAGCGAGGGCCGCGAGGTCAACGCCTCGCTGGAAGGCATGATGGGCGCGGTCGCCGACATCGCCGCGCGGGCGCGCGACGCCGGCAAGCGTGCCGGCATCTATCTGGTCGACGTTTCGGGTGCCGGCAGGCTTTCGGCCATGGGCTACCGGCTCTTCGCCATCGGCGGGGAGGGGCGGCTGATGACGGCAGGCGCGAAGCTGCTGGTCGACCAGGCCCGCGGGACTTTTTCCTAAAGTCTTGAAACGAACGTCGCGAAGGCCATCGAGCCTTCCGGCCACGGCCCGTAGCCGTCCGCTGCGTCGATGCGTCCGGCCTGGCCGGCATCGATCAGCAGCGATCCCCAGGCGGAGGCGAGGTCTTCCGCCACGGTGAAGCTGCACAGCGGGTCGTTGCGGCTGGCGACCAGCAGCGACGGGAAGGTCAGTGGATCGGTCGGATAGGCGCCGAAGGGCGCCAGCCAGCCCGGCGCATCCTCGCCCTCCGGGTCGGGCGGCGCGACGAGGAAGGCGCCGGCGACGGGCTGGCGGAACGTGTCCGCCGCCGCGGTAATCGCGGCCACCCCCAGCGAATGCCCGACCAGGATCACCGGCCGCGTCGCAGCGTTGACGGCCTCCGCCACCGACCCGACCCATGCCTCGGCCCGCGGATCGAAGCGGTTGCCGGGCTGCGCGCGCCGCGCCGTCGACAGGCGCGGCTGCCATCGGCTCTGCCAGTGCAGCGGGCCGGCGCCGCCATGGTCCGGCACGAACAATATGTCTGCGTCCTTCACCTTCATGGCGCGCACATAGCCGCGCTTCGGCCGGCCGGCAAGGCTCGAAGGATGCTCCATGTGAACGGTATCCCATGCGGCGTTCAATCAAGGTGAACAGCCTGTCGCCGCCGCGCCGCTTGTGGACGGCGCCGGCAAGGACGATCTTCAGGCTATCATCGAACACGGAGCAGAGCCATGAGTGCCGCCCTTCTGGAAAAGACAGAACTGCCGTTCTCGGCGACGACGCCGATCAGCATCGCCCGCGTCGGGCTGAAGGCGCGCGACGCCGATGCGCTCGCCGCCTACTACAGGAACCTGCTGGGCTTCGAGGAACTGCGGCGGTCAGGCAACCGCATCGCGCTCGGCGCCGGCGGCCGCGAGCTGCTGGAGATCGAGGGCTCGGCCGCGCTGAAGCCCGACGATCCGCGCAGCGCCGGCCTCTACCACACCGCCTTCCTGTTCCCGTCCCGCGCCGACCTCGCGCGCTGGACGCAAAGCGCCATCGACCGCAAGATCGGCATCGACGGCGCCTCCGACCACCTCGTCAGCGAGGCGATCTACCTGACCGATCCCGAGGGCAACGGCATCGAGATCTATGCCGACCGGCCGAAGGAGGCCTGGAGCTACGAGGGCGGCAATCTCCGCATGGCGACGGAGCGCCTCGACTTCCGCGGCCTGCTCGGCGAGTTGCGCGAGGGCGACGCGGGCTGGCAGGGCGCGCCGGCCGGCACCGTGATCGGCCACGTCCATCTGCGCGTCGGCAATGTCGACGAGGCGGAGGCCTGGTGGAACGAGGCGATCGGGCTGGACACGGTCGTCCACTATGGTAACGCCGCCGTCTTCCTGTCGTCCGGCGGCTACCACCACCACATCGGCGCCAATGTCTGGCACAGCCGCGGCGCCGGGAAGCGCCCGCAGGACACGACGGGCCTCTCCTTCGTCGAACTGACCTCGAAGGACGGCCGCACCGGCGAAGCCGCCGATCCATGGGGAACGGTCGTGCGCACGGTGGCGGCCTGAGGGTCAAGCCGTCCCGAACACCCGGCGGAAGATCGTGTCGACGTGCTTGGTGTGGTAGCCGAGGTCGAATTTTTCCCGGAGCTGGGCTTCCGAAAGAGCCGCGCGCACGTCCTTGTCGGCGAGGAGTTCTTCAAGGAAATCCTTGCCTTGCTCCCAGACTTTCATGGCGTTTCTCTGCACGAGGCGATAGGCGTCCTCGCGCGAGACGCCGGCCTGGGTGAGTGCCAGCAGCACGCGCTGCGAGTGGACCAGCCCGCGGAAGCGGTGGAGGTTCTTCTCCATGTTCTGCGGATAGACTACCAGCCTGTCGATCAGGCCGGTCAGCCGCGCCAGCGCGAAGTCGAGCGTGACGGTCGCGTCCGGCCCGATCATCCGCTCGACCGACGAGTGCGAGATGTCGCGCTCGTGCCACAGCGCGACGTTTTCCATCGCCGGCGCCGCATAGGCGCGCACCATGCGGGCGAGGCCGGTCAAGTTCTCCGACAGCACCGGGTTGCGCTTGTGCGGCATGGCCGAAGAGCCCTTCTGGCCCGGCGAGAAATACTCCTCGGCTTCCAGCACCTCGGTGCGCTGCAGGTGCCGCACCTCGGTCGCCAGCCGCTCGATGGATGAAGCGACCACGCCCAGCGTGGCGAAAAACATCGCATGGCGGTCGCGCGGGATGACCTGGGTGGAGACCGGCTCCGGCGTCAGGCCGAGCGCCCTGGCGACGTGCTCCTCGACGCGCGGGTCGATGTTGGCGAAAGTGCCGACCGCGCCCGAGATCGCGCAGGTGGCGATCTCCGCGCGCGCCGCGACGAGGCGGCTGCGGCAGCGTGAGAACTCCGCATGGGCGAGCGCCAGCTTGACGCCGAACGTGGTGGGCTCGGCATGGATGCCGTGGCTGCGGCCGATGGTGACGGTGTCCTTGTGCTCGAAGGCGCGCTTCTTCAGCGCCGCCAGCAGCGCGTCGATGTCGGCGATGAGGAGGTCGCTGGCCCGCGCGAGCTGCACCGACAGGCAGGTGTCCAGCACATCCGACGAGGTCATGCCCTGGTGGACGAAGCGCGCGTCCGGCCCGACGATCTCGGCGAGATGCGTCAGGAACGCGATCACGTCGTGCTTGGTCTCGCGCTCGATCTCGTCGATGCGGGCGATGTCGAAGACGGCCCTGCCGCCCTTTTCCCAGATCGTTTTCGCCGCTTCCTTCGGGATGACGCCGATCTCGGCCAGCGCGTCGCAGGCATGCGCCTCGATCTCGAACCAGATGCGGAACTTGGTTTCCGGCGACCAGATGGCGGCCATTTCGGGGCGCGAATAGCGCGGGATCATCGTCGGTCCTGTCGGCTGGCTGCGGTCGCGTGCGTCCTAGCAGACACGTTTCCCCGGCTCAACGCGCAATAGTCTCCGCTCTATTGGGGAATCGCTCCAGTGACGGCGATCCAGCGATGGTTCGGCCCCTCGAAGCCGACCTGCCGCACCGCGATGAGCACCGCGAAGACCGGCTTGCCGGCCTGCGGATAGAAGGTCTGGACGCCGCCGATCGCATAGCCGAGCGGGCAGCCGCGACTCGCGGGAATGCCGCTGTCCTCATGGATCGTCTGCGCCGTGCCGCCGGGCGAGGTGGCGGCGCGGACGAGGCGGAATCCCCTGATCTCGCCGAGGTCGCGGCAGCGCTCGGGCCGCGCGACGGCGGTTTCCTCCAGCCGGAACTCCAGCGGCGCGTCGATCGGCGGGAAGACGGGGCGCGGGTTGACCGCCATCCGCGCCGGATCGGCGGAAATCTCGGTGATCGCGTTGCGGCCGGCGGCGAAGCCGGGATTTTCGGCAAGCGCGGCGTCGGGCTGGGCAGCCTGCGCCTGCTGCCGCGCCTGTGCGCGGGCCTGGGCGATCGTCGCCGCCTCGTCCTGCAAGGTCACCCGCACCGGCGTGCCGGGCAGGAAGCTGTCGGCGGCCGTGTCGATATAGAAGCGGCTCGCATAGGGAAAGCCGGAGCCGTCCTGAACGCCGTATTCCTCGAAGGCGAAGACCTTGCCGTCGGCGGAAAAGCCCAGCACCTCAATCGAGGCGGCGTCTCCGGCGAGCGCCGGTCCGGCGCAGAGCGCGGCGGCGAGGGCAAGCGGCGGCAGCATCGTTCGCAAGGCAGGCATCGTGGTCTCCGGTCGCGGCAGTCTACGCCATTTTCGCGCTCGCATCGCTCAGGCCCGCCCCGCCCGCATCGCCCAGGTGGGGAAGACGTCGCCCGGCGCGGGCGTCGCCGCATGGACCGCGCGGGCGATGGCGCGCGCCATGGCGGCCGTCGCCGCCGCATGCAGATGGATCGCGTCCTCGATGGAAAGGGCCGTCTCGTTGCGGCCGGTGGCGACCGCGAAGACGAGATCGCCGTCGACCGGCGTGTGGACGGGCCAGAGCGCGCGGGCGAAGCCGTCGTGGGCGGCGATCGCCAGCCGCTTGGCGGAGGCCTTGGTCAGCCTGGCGTCGGTGGCGACGATGCCGATCGTGGTGTTGCCGCCGGGCATGGCAGCGACATGGTGCTTGAGCAGCACCTTCGTCGCGTCGGCCGGCAGCGGCGAGGGCAGGCCTAGCCCGCCGAACTCGTCGCCCGCCTCGAAGGACGCGGCCCAGAAATGCGGCGTGCGGCCGACCGTCGCCGAGCCGGCGGCGTTGACGGCGACAAGCGCGCCGACCGTGACGCCGTTGTCCATGACGATCGAGGCCGAGCCCAGCCCGCCCTTCAGGCCGGCCGTCAGCGCGCCGGCGCCGGCGCCGGCCGTGCCTATGGCGAAATGGGTCGCCGCGGCGTCGGCCGCCGCATGGCCCATCTCGCGATAGGGCGGGTAGCGGCCCCAGTCCTTGTCGCCGCCATTGGGCAGGTCGAACAGGATCGCGGCCGGCACCAGCGGCACGATGTGTCCGCGCACGTCGAGCCCGCGGCCGCGCTCGCGCAGCCAGGCCTGCGCGCCCGACGCCGCGTCGAGGCCGAAGGCGGAGCCGCCGGACAGCACCAGCGCGTCGACCGCCTCGGCCATGTTGTGCGGCGCCAGCAGGTCGGTCTCGCGCGTGCCGGGCGCGCCGCCCAGCACCTCGACGGCCGCCACCGCCGGCGTGTCGCACAGGAGCACCGTGACGCCGGACTTCAGCCGCTCGTCGTCGGCATTGCCGACCTTGAGGCCGGCGACATCGGTGATCAGGTTGCGGGGACCGGGACGCATCGGCATCTCACTCGACCGGTACGAAGGCCTGCCCGTCGTAGCGGAACAGCCTATAGGGGTTTTCGGCGAGGTCGCCCTTGGCGTCGAAGGAGATTCCGCCGAGGGCGGTGCGGAAGGTCTTCGCGGCGAGCACTTCGGCGACCGTCTTGCCCGAGGTTTCGGCCTCCACCAGCGCATCCGCCGCGATCTCGACCGCCGCGTAGGTCGGCAGCATGTAGCCCTCGGGCACGATGCCGCGCGCCGAGAAGGCGGCGATCGCCTCCGGCGCGGCGATCCCGGCCGGCTCGGGCAGGCCGACCATCAGCGTGCCCGGCGCGAGCGGCACGTCGCCGGGCGCGGCCCGCAGCGTCTCGCCGGCGGCGATCGTCAGCGGATAGCCGAGGCCCGCCGCGTCGCGGCCCATGATCGCCACGTCGGCGCGGTCGCCGCCCACCAGCACATGCGTCGCGCCGGCTCGCCGCAGCCGCGCGACGAGGCCGATCTGGTTGTCCATCTGCGGCCGGTAGGTGTCGACGAACACCGGCTTCAGCCCGGCATTGCCGGCCGCCAGCCGGAAGCTCTCGATGAATTCGCGGCCGTAGATCGTTCCGTCGTCGACCAGCGCGAACAGCGCGTCGCGCCAGCGCGGCACGAGGTATTTGGCCGTCGCTTCCTCCTCGCCGTCGTCGCGCGGTCCGCTGCGGAAGACGGGCCAGCCGGTGCGGTCGCGCCGGTCGGTCAGGCTGTCGGTGCGCACGCCGGGTGTCACGACCGGGATGCCGGCCTCCTTGAGGATGGGCAAGGCCGCCTCGATTGCCTCGGTGCACAGGAAGCCGACGACGATCCCGACATCGGCCGCCGCAAGCTGCCGCGCCGCCTCGGCCCCGCCCTCGGCGGTGCACTGGTCGTCGGCGAAGACCAGCCGCTCCGGCGCGATGCCGTGGGTGGCGGCCGCAGCTTCCGCGCCGGCGTGCATCTGCCCTCCGAGCAGGGCGACCGCTTCCGCCGTCGGCGCGACGACGCCGATCGCCTGCGCGGCAGCGGGCGAGGCGGCGGCGAGCACGAGCACGGCGGTTGCGAGGAGGGCCGTCATGCGCCGCCGCCTCGACGGCGCCGCGAATGCAGTCCGGCAGGCCCGTGGCCGCCCGCGGCGCGGGTTCACGCCGCCGCCCTGCAGCGGACGCCAATGCCTCGCCGGCCGACCGGTGCAAGCATATCGATCGGCATCCTGTTCGTTGCTGTGGCGGCCATGCGTCCCTCGCTGCGCGGCCGAAACTAGCCGAAAGGCGGCGCGCGGAAAAGTATCGTGCCTTGCCTTGTCGCCAAGAGCGTGCTTGAGGCCGGACCCGGCACCACTATATAGCAGGGAGTGCGAAAGGGGCATGCCGGCTTGCTGAAGACATCCGTCGTCGAACCGCGTCAGTATCGCGACGCAATGAGCCGCTTTGCCGGCGCCGTGCACGTCGTCGCGACCGACGGCAAGGCCGGCCGGCGCGGCACCACCGTGATCGCCGCCTGCTCGGTGTCGGACGATCCGCCGACCGTGCTCGTCTGCCTCAACGCCACCAACCCGTCGAACGACCTCTTCCGCGACAACGGCGTCTTCTCGCTCAACACGCTGCATTCCGGCCAGCGCGAGCTGGCCAACGCGTTTTCCGGTCTGACCGGCCTGCCGCAGCAGGAGCGCTTCGCCTTCGGCGTGTGGGACACGCTGGCGACCGGCGCGCCGACGCTGTCGGACGCCGCGGCCGTCTTCGACTGCGAGCTGGTCGAGAGCGAGGACATGGCCACCCACCGCATCCTGTTCGGGCGCGTGAAGGGCGTGCGCATCGGCGACAGCCTCGATCCGCTGCTGTATTACAACCGCCAGTACCGGGTCCTGTAGGCGGCCCGGACGCCGGAGGCGCAATGCCCGCGACAAAACCCCGTCCCGTGCCCGATTCGATCGACGCCACCCTCGACATGCTCGCCGGCGCCGACTACGTCGCCGACCGCGCGCTGGCGACCGTGCTGTTCCTCGCGCTGCGCATGAAGCGGCCGCTCTTCCTCGAGGGCGAGGCCGGCGTCGGCAAGACCGAGATCGCCAAGGTGCTGGCCTCCGCGCTCGGCCGGCCGCTGATCCGCCTCCAGTGCTACGAGGGCCTCGACGTCTCGTCCGCCGTCTACGAGTGGAACTACGCCGCGCAGATGATCGAGATCCGCATGGAGGAGGCGGCCGGCAAGGTCGACCGCTCCGCCATGGAGCGCAACGTCTTCTCCGAGAAATACCTGATCCGCCGGCCGGTGCTGGAGGCGCTGGGCGGCGCGACGGGCGCCGCGCCCGTGTTTCTGATCGACGAGCTCGACCGCACCGACGAGGCCTTCGAGGCTTTCCTGCTGGAGATCCTCTCCGATTTCCAGGTGACGGTGCCGGAATTGGGCACGATCCGGGCCGAAGAGCCGCCGATCGTCGTCATCACCACCAACCGGACGCGCGAGATCCACGACGCGCTGAAGCGCCGCTGCCTCTACCACTGGGTCGACTATCCCCGCGCCGATCGCGAGCTGGAGATCGTGGCGCGAAAAGTGCCGCAGGCCAACGCCCGGCTGTCGCGCGAGGTCGTCGCCTTCGTGCAGAAGCTGCGCGAACTCGACCTGTTCAAGGTGCCGGGCGTCGCCGAGACGATCGACTGGGCGAGCGCGCTGACCGAGCTCGACAAGGTCGCGCTTGATCCCGAGACCGTGTCCGACACGATCGGCGTTCTGCTGAAATACCAGGACGACATCGCCCGCATCGGCCAGGGCGAGGGCGGCCGCATCCTCAGGGAAGTCAAGGCCGAGCTCGCGGCGGTCCAGTAGGCGCCATCATGTCGACGGGTCCCGCATCCGGCATGGCGAAGGTCGTCCCCGACGGCCGCATCGCCGACAACATCGTCTATTTCGCCCGCGCGCTGCGCAAGGCCGGCATGCGGGTGGGGCCGGCTTCGGTGGTCGACGCGATCGACGCGGTGCTGGCCGCCGGCATCGGCACGCGCGACGATTTCTACTGGACGCTGCACGCCGTGCTGGTGAAGCGTCGCGAGGACCACGCCGTCTTCGACGAGGCGTTCCGGCTGTTCTGGAAGTCGCGCGAGCTGATCGAGAAGATGATCGCCATGTTCTCGCCGGTGGCGCCCGACGTGCGCGAGCGCGAGAAGCCGCGGGCGGCCGAATCGCGGGTGGCGAGCGCCATGTTCGCGGGCCACGAGCAACGGCAGCCGGTGCGCGAGGTGCCGGAGATCGAGATCGACGCGCGCATGACCTTCTCCGGCGACGAGGTGCTGCGCGGCAAGGATTTCGCCCAGATGACGGCCGACGAGATCGCCGCCGCGCGCCAGGCGATCGCGCGCATCGAGCTGCCGTTCGACAAGGTGCGCACGCGCCGCTTCCGCGCCGACCCGCGCGGGCCGCGCATCGACCCGCGCGCGATGATGCGCGGCGCGCTGCGCACCGGCGGCACGCTGATCCTGCCGAAGTGGAGGAGCCCGCGCGAAGTGCATCCGCCGCTGGTGGTGCTCGCCGACATTTCCGGCTCGATGAGCCAGTACACGCGCATATTCCTGCATTTCATGCACGCGCTGGCGGAGAAGCGGCAGCGCGTCCACACCTTCGTCTTCGGCACCCGGCTGACTAACCTGACGCGCCAGATGCGCCACCGCGATCCCGACGAGGCGCTGGCCGACTGCGCGATCGCCGTGCGCGACTGGTCGGGCGGCACCCGCATCGGCGATGCATTGGCCGACTTCAACCGGCTGTGGTCGCGCCGCGTGCTCGGGCAGGGCGCCGTGGTGCTGCTCATCACCGACGGGTTGGAGCGCGACGACGTGACCGGGCTGGCGGAGGAGATGGAGCGGCTGCACAAATCCTGCCGCCGGCTCGTCTGGCTCAACCCGCTGCTGCGCTTCGACGGCTTCGAGGCGCGCGCCCGCGGCGTGCGCGCCATGCTGCCGCATGTCGACGAGTTCCGCCCGGTCCATACGCTTGCCGCGCTGGCCGACCTCGTCGCCTCGCTTTCGGCGCGCGGCGGCCGCGACGCCGACCCGCGCCTGTGGCTTGGCAAGGCAGCAGTGGCGTGAGCATAATCGCGGCAAGAGGAGACCTACCATGCAGGAACGGATTTCTCCCGAAGCGGCGACCGACCCGCTGGCCGTGGCACAGGCTTGGGCAGGCGAAGGCCGCGCCATCGCCCTTGCCACGGTGATGGAAACCTGGGGCTCGGCGCCCCGCCCGGTGGGCAGCCAGCTCGTCATCGACGCCGACGGCAATTTCGAGGGCTCAGTCTCCGGCGGCTGCGTCGAGGGCGCGGTCATCGCCGAGGCCGCCGAAGTGATCGACAGCGGCAAGCCGCGCATGCTGGAATTCGGCGTCGCCGACGAGACGGCGTGGCGCGTCGGGCTATCCTGCGGCGGCCGCATCAGGGTCTATGTCGAGCGGGTGGGCTGATGGACGCCG